>NZ_JAUXQE010000016.1:0-10896 GCF_030683615.1 Undibacterium sp. | reverse complement strand
CTATTGTCAACCGAACCATCGGCGTTAAGGCGTGCTGCAGCGAAGTCGTAGCCGTACTCTGCACCTTTGAGGTTGTAACTCCCTCCCCAGACCATCTTGCCGTCTGGTTGCAAGGCGGCGATTTGTCCGCTGTACAAATATTGGTGCAACGTTCTGTCGGCCTTACCCAACGACACGACCGCCGTGCCTTTGTACCCAAAACTCGTATCGAGGCTGCCATCAGCATTCAACTGCGCCACGGCAAAGTAGTCCGTCACTCCATTGATGGCGTAGCCGGCGACCACGAATTTGCCGTCAGGCCGCGCCAGAATGGTTTGCCCATAGTCATCGCCAGTTCCAATATCAAAGGTGGTCTTGCCACCGCTACCAAAGCTGCTGTCCAAGCTGCCGTTAGCGTTCAAGCGCGTTACGGCAAAGTCCCAATTGCTCCCGACGTAAGCGAGCCCCGCCATGACGATCTTTCCATCGGGCTGTACAACCACGCTCCGTGCAGAGTCCTCAATAGTTGTTTGCACAATCACTTTTCCTGTGCCATTGGGCAGCTCCGGGGCGGACGCTCCATTGACCGCTATGACGCTCGCGGTTGCCACGTCACTGGCAGCGCTGACCGATCCGACTCCCGGATTAAATACAAAGTAGCTGCCGCTGGGATTGCCGTCACTTTGATCCCAGGCGCGGAAAGTGATACTGCTGCTCGCGGTTTGACTCAGATCGCCAAACGGCAACAGGCGAATCAGCGCAGTTGGCCCCAACGCCAGCCCCAGGGTGTTGGTCGTGCTGTTGATCAAATCGGCCTGAATATTGAGCCATGTAGCCCCGCCGTTCAAACTGAATTGCCAGGTCCCAACGCGGGTGTCCACCGCCTCGATCACTATGGCTTCCACAGGGTTGGGCTTGTCGTCGTCAAAGATCGAGCCATCCACCACCAAACCCGCCACGCTAATGCCCGCAGGGTTGGTGCTGTATTCCGTGATGGTCGGGAGCGTAGGCGATGCGCTGGGGTTAAGCACCAACAAATCGTTAGTTGCTGTCACGTTGACCGTGACGTTGTCAGTGGCCGAAAGCGCACCACCTGTACCTTGATCGCCAATATTGCCGTCGCTGAACGTCCAGTCAATTTGAATGCTGGTGTTTTGCCAAAGAGAATCGTTTTTGTAGGCGATCTGTTGCAACGCTGAATTGACCAAACTTTCGGGCAAAGGCGCACTGAACAGACCTTGGGTGGGATTGTTGAATGTCAACTTCAGGATGCCGCCGCTGTTGGTGGTGACGGTACCAATGTTTGCCCCGCCCACCACCAGTGCCCCACCCTCAATCAAAGCACCCAACGTGCCGCCTGGTTTGGCTATGAACACATCTTGCGGGTTTGCGCCACCATTTCGTGCCAAGGTGACATTGGCACCACCATACCCACTTGACGCTAGATTTTCGTCATAGACTTTCGCGGCAGCTTCCAGAACGGTTGCTGTGCCGCGCTCGATGTAGGCTACGCTGGCGCCGGGCGGTGTGGTGAACAACTTACCAAAGTTGGTGTCCAGCGTGCCATTTGTATTCACGCGCGCAAGAAAAAAATCCGCATCCCCAAATTTAGGGCTATGAGACCCCGCCACCACCAGCTTGCCGTCGGCCTGTTGGATAACGCTTAGACCGTCGCCATATGGTGTGCTGGGCAACAGAAGCTTTCCAGCGCTGCCAAAACCAGTGTCGAGACTGCCGTTGGGGTTGAGGCGGATCAGACTGTAGCTACCCCCGCTGACCCCCGCCACCACCAGCTTGCCGTCAGACTGTTGGATGACGCTGTACGCTTGCTCCATGCTGCTGGTCACTGATTTCGGCAGGAAGCCATTAATTCCGAAGCTTTTGTCTACCGAGCCATTGGCATCTAAACGGATCAGCATGAAGTCGAAATCGCTGCTTCTGTAGCTGTACCCCGCAACCACCAACTTGCCGTCGGCTTGCTGGATAACGCTGTTAGCTCCGCCGCCACCAAGGCCCGCGCCAATCAACACCGATCCAACGTTGCCAAAGCCGAGGTCACGGCTGCCGTTGGTGTCGAGGCGGATCAGGCTCATGTACCAAAGCGTGCTTTCTGGTGTGTTGCCAAACTCGGGGCTGGCCCCCGCCACCACCAGCTTGCCGTCGGCTTGCTGAATAACGCTGTAGCCGTAATCCCGGCTTCTTCCCACCGGCACTGCCATCCTGCCATCGGTGTCAAAGCTGGAGTCCAGGCTGCCATCAACGTTCAGGCGAGTTAGGCTGAAGTCCCAGTCAAGAGCAATGGCTGAAAAAGGTAAGGTGGCACCCGCCAATACGAGCTTACCGTCGGCTTGCTGGATGACACTGTAGGTCTGGTGGTTTCCACTTTCCAACCACGGCAAGTCAAATTTGCCGTCAAGGTCAAAGCTGGAGTCCAGGCTGCCGTCGGCTTTGAGGCGGATCACATCCCCGCTGCTCCCAGCCATCACCAGCTTGCCATCTGACTGCTGGATCACTGAATTGCCCTTACCCCCAGGCAACATCAGCTTGCCGTCCCCACTAAAGCTAGTGTCCAACGTACCATTGGCGTTCAAACGCACCAAACTATAAAAATATTGGCCACCTTCGAGGCTGTATCCTCCGACCAATAATTTGCCATCTGCCTGCTGGACGACGCTACGGCCTGAGTCATAACCGCTATTTAGACTTAAAGTTAAAGTTCCGTCGTTTGGGTTCGGGACTACTGCTGCTTTCACAAATCCCGCTGAGAACCTAGGTGCTGTGTTGGCAGCCAAGGTGTGTGCCCAGCCGGAGCCCTGCCACAGGCTTTGCAGCGGGTTGTGCACAGCGTTCTGATAAGGCAAGCCCAGCCTGGCATCCTGTGTGTGCCACACATCAGCGGTGCCGTGCACTGCCACGCCGGTGGCCTGCGCCCAAGCGTCCAGCCACTGCTCACCCATCCTGCCAGCCGCACTGTGGCATCCGTAAAGCCAGATGTGAGCGTCGTCAGCCAGTGCCGCGCCCAGGGTGGCCATGTGTTCGCCTGCGCGCGCGATGGTCTGTGCATCGACCCACTGCTCACCCAGCAGCATGCGCCCCCGCTGCCCATGACCCAAGATATGCAAACCTTGCAAGTTGTGGCAGTGACTGACCGCCTGGGCGATCTGGCCCAGGGCATCGAAGTCCTCGTGGATAAGAAAAACCTGTGTGTCTGGCGGCAATTGGGCCAACAGGATGTGCAGGTCGGGCAGGCTGGCATCGACTACAACAACATGACGGGTGCTGCTACCGTCCGATTGACTGGCAGCAGCGCGATCAGCGCACAAGGTGGATACAGCACTTTGCTTGCACCACTGCATGGTGCTTGTGCCGGGTGCGCTGGGTTGGAGGTGTTGGTTGTTCAATGGCATGACAGTGCTTCCTTGATACCAACAAGGTATCCAATGAGGTAGGTTACTGAATCTTATTGGTTGGGGCAGCGGCGAGCATTTTTGGCTTCTGTACGCTTTGCCTAGTCAACTGCTTGGGCAGGCCAGAAAATGTATGGGCCTTTTAACCCCAGACCGGGCATTGTCTCAGCCTGAAACAGGCTTCGAAGCCCGTACAAACCCTGAATTCATAGTCCGGGTTGCAGGTTCGCTACAGAAGAAGGGCCTGCGCTGATCCACTATTGCCCTGGCGCCCCGGTCAAAATGTCAAAAATCACCTTGGAAAACATCTTCGCTTTACCAGGGTCAGACAAAAGCTGCATCATCTGATTTTGATGTGCAGCACCGCTATCCATTACGGCATCGTCCACCGCCTTCGAGAAATCACCCAACATGGCCTGCTCTGGGCTATTCGAGAGTAACTGGCGCATTACCAGTTCGTTCTCACGCACCTTGTCGCTGATGGTGTTGGCGTAATTCACCATATCGGCCTCGGTCAGTTTATCGGTGATGAATAGCTCATTGAGGCGGTACACGATCTTCGATAAGAACTCAACCGGCTTGTCTTTAGCCTTGGCCGTACCCGCCTCATCGCCTGGCCCCAGCTTAAATTCATCCGACTCTTGCAGGATCAAACTTTGCTGGCGGATTTTAGATATCCGGTAGTGGCTGAGGACGATGCTGCTGAGATCGACCTCATCATCGTCCAGGATGGTCTCTCGCAGCATGGGCCTTAGGTGACGGGCGTACAGGCTTAGCTTCTCCAGGTCTTTATTGTCGTAATCGACGATTTGCGACATGAACTCATAAAAGCGCACGAAGGTACCTAGGTCTTTTTTGAAGATTTCTAGCGCATCTTTCTCTTTCTTGCACTCTTTGAAGCTTTTCTCGGCGTTGGCGATCAAGACCGCATCGGCTGTTTTCTTGGTGCGTTCAAATATGATTCTGGCTTGCTTGTAGGCTTCCACCGCATTTTTATTTCGTTTCTGCCAGCGCTCAACGGCCGGTTTACAGATATTCGCAATCGCCGCATTACTTTTGCCCTTGACGAAGAAGGCAGCGCAAAACTGTTCGACCTCGGTCCATTTAAAAATACTGGCCGCACGTAGCTTGTCGTGCAGATTAAAAATCAGATCTGGATCAGACACATCGGCCAGCTCCGCCGTCTGAAAGTAAGGCTGGAAAGCGGTGAGAATTTCCACTGGCTCGTTAAAAAAATCAAGAATAAAGGTACCCGTTTCAGCCTTGCTTGGATAAATGCGATTCAGGCGCGACAGCGTCTGCACGCATTCCACCCCGCCCAGCTTCTTATCCACGTACATGGCGCATAACTTGGGTTGATCAAAGCCGGTCTGAAACTTATTCGCCACGATCATGACTTGATAATCATCTGTGTCAAAGGCTTTGCGCATGTCGCGGCCTTTGAGCATTGGATTCATGTTCATCTCGGTGTATTTAATGCCTATCACAGACTCTGAATTCGGGTCTTTATCGGTAAATTCCACCTCGCTTGAAAACGCAACCATCGCGCGGATATTCTTATAGCCCTGCGTGGTGATGTATTTATCGAAAGCCAGCTTGTAGCGCACAGCCTCTTTGCGTGAACTGGTCACAACCATTGCCTTGGCCTGGCCGTTCAGCAAACCCATCACATGGGTCTTAAAGTGCTCTACGATGACTTGCACCTTTTGGCTAATGTTGTAGTCGTGCAGGCGCACCCATTGGTTCAGCTTGACCTGGGCGCGCTTACTCTCGACTTCGTGATCGGCATCCTTCATCTTCATCGCCAAGTTGTAGGCAACTTTGTAATTGGTGTAGTTCTTCAACACATCAAGAATAAAGCCCTCCTCGATTGCCTGACGCATGCTGTACACATGGAAGGCTGCGGGCTTGTTGGTCTTGGATGGGACTTCCCCTGGGTGCGGTAACCGGCCAAACAGCTCCAAAGTCTTGGACTTGGGCGTGGCGGTAAAGGCCAGATAGCTCAGGTTTTTCGAGGCGCGTCGCGAGGCCACGGCGACAGCCAGGATATCGTCCGTCGTCAACTCTGCTTCATCATCACCCACGCCTTCCACCATCAGCACTTCTTTCAGTTGCCGGGCGATAGCGCCGGTTTGTGAAGAATGTGCCTCGTCGGCGATCACCACGTAGTTACGCTCTTTCAGGCTGACACTGTTCTCTATCGCCCTCAATACAAACGGAAAAGTTTGAATAGTGACAATAATAATTGGCTGCGAGTTTTCTAAAGCCTTGGCCAGTTTTTCTGATTTGGAGCCATCGCCTTCTAGATTATTAATCCGACCGACCACACCATCGGCATGTTCAAATTGGGAAATAGTGTCTTGCAACTGAGCGTCTAACACCGTTCTATCGGTCACCACAATCACCGAATGGAACTGCTTATTGCCCTCGGCGTCATACAAGGACGAAAGCTGGTGTGCTGCCCAGGCGATGGAATTTGATTTACCAGACCCTGCGCTGTGCTGAATCAGATACTTGTGCCCCGGCCCCTCAAGACGTGCCGCAACCAATAGTTTATTCACCACATCCCATTGGTGATAACGCGGGAAGACCAGGGTTTCCTTCTTGTACTTGCGGCCTTCCCAGTCTTCTTTCTCTTCAATCTGCAAATGAATATAACGGGCCAAAATCGCCAGCAGATTTTTCGGCGATAAGACTTCATTCCACAAATAGTCCGTCGCGTATTGCGTCACTACTTCCGGCACATCATTGCCCGCGCCACCTTCTGCCGTTCCCTTATTAAAGGGCAAGAAATAAGTGTCATCGCCCTCCAACCGCGTCGCCATATACACCTCGTACTGGCTCACGGCAAAATGCACAAGCGCACCGCGCTTAAAGCTGAGTAGCGGTTCTGGCTTCTTGGTGACGGGTTCAATAGGCAGGCGGGTAGTGCGATATTGTTTTATCGCGTTGTGCACAGCTTGTTTGAATTCTGATTTCAGCTCTAGCGTAGCGACCGGTATGCCATTGACAAACAAGACCAGATCGATGCGCCATGCCTTGGCTTGCCTGCCGGTCTCGGCCAGTTGGGACTCAGTTGCCCAAGGGCTATACACCAGCTCAGGCACGACACGCAGGCGGTTCTGTTTATAACGCGCCAAGGTATCCTGGTTCAACTCATGCTCAGGCGCAAACTGGCACAGGGAGAAGCGCGTACCGCGATCACGCAGCTCGTGACGCAAAACGCCCAACGTGCCAAAGGTGCGCATTTCTTTAGTCGCCGCATTCGGGTCCGCTTTATTCAATTGCGTGGCGACCCGTTCCAAAAATTTTTGTTCAGGGTTATTTGAATAAAGCGTGCAAAACTTTTGCCATTGCGCGTCTTGCGTGTCTTTGACAAAGCCCAGCATATCTTCCGGATATAGCGCCAACTCACGGTTGTAGTGTTCGGCTTTGCCGAGCAACCATCCATTCGTCTGCAGTTGCCGGATCATGTCGTTCTGGAAGGCCAGTTCGTTTGCATTACTCATGTTCTGTCATCTCTATTTTTAAGTCATAGTGCTTCAACAACTTGATTTTTTAAGTGCCTTGCCACGTAATCAATTTCTGGAAATAATGAGGCTTCTGATATTGAAAGATTGGCAAGCTGAGCGAGTAGCGTGCTCTTACCGGCGTTTGAAATTTCAATTGTTACAGGCTTACTACTTTCCTTATAGATATATGAATATGGAATTTCAGCCGGTGACGTAATTGATTTATTCATTCCAAATATAAAAAAGGCCCCACTTTGCTGCGTAATTCGCCTGTTATCCAGCTTTGCTTTTACGCACTGAACTTTAGACAAGTCCTCTATCTTTATGCCATCTATAAAATATGGTTTCTCCGCCTTTATCTCATGCAGAAATCGTTCTTTATCATCCGGGTATTTAAAGTTTCTTGGCATCTTGGCCAAATTCCCAATTACAGTAGCGGTATCACTATTAAAAAACTTGATTTCTTCATTGGGTACCTCGTAAATAATAACCTCCCCATTTTTCCCTCCTTTTCCACTATTGGAAGAACAGGCAAAATAAAGAGCGACCAGTGGATTGGTTGTGAGATCTAGCAGGCGAGTTGGCAATCCGTAATGTTGCATCTTTACCAGATACTCAAGGGTTGATGAACATCCTATAAATTCTTGCGGACATTGCATAACCAAATTTTTGAATAACTTATCTTCTTGATCAGCAAATGTTCCTTTTTTCCCGCCATTAGTAATAGCGCGAAACACTGATGGTATAGCTTTATAGGACGAATCAGAATGTCCTCGGTAAAATAAACTAAATTCTCTTCGAGAATCTATTTCTTTAATCCTATCAATAAAGGCGGAAATTGATGCCACTCGACCGTTCGAGGCGCTCATTAAACAAATTCCTTTGCCGAAGATTTCTCATCACTTACGTCAATTTTCCCCGTGATGGCGGCTGAAATTAGGGCTGCGCGACGCTCTTTCGAAAATTCAATTTGCCTGTTTGCAAAATCAATTGCTTTATCAAAGACAAAACACTTTTCTAGCAATACCTTAGCGATCAACTTTGCCTCGCTAATGGGAGGTCTCGTTACATGAAGATTCTCGATTACACCCATGCCTATATTTTGCTGGGTTCCGACGCTCCAATTAAGTTCAACGGCTTCTTTAAAATTTATTGATCTTAAAAAATTCAGAATGAAATAAGGGTCAGATTTTTCGTTGCATCGTATTACTGCCAATGGTGACCATATATTAAATTCAGCATCGGTTTCATTGATTGCAGTTACGCCAGTTGTAGCACCAGATTTCACCATATAAATATCAAATTTTTTGGGTGAATATTTCTGTGAAAATCGCTTGTTATCTTTTTTAGATATATGAGCCCTAATTTTTTCAAAATCAATTCGACCAGATGACACAGCTTCAGCCGATATAAACGGCACACCACTATCTAAAAAATTCGGCGTTTCATGCGGGCCATCGGTAACAGGAATCGAAACAATATGTTTTATACATAAAACCTCCCAATGTTCCGGTACTTCGCCTAACCACTCCACACATGAGTCGCGCATGGGAGCGTTTGGGTCGAGGCCTTTGGTGACGGCATGACTGATCACTGCCTGCCGCTTTTCTTTGAGCAGCTTGATCAGCCCTTGATGCTTCGCTATCAGGGTATCGATCTTGGCGGTTTCGTGGTCGAGGAAGTTGGTGATTTTTTCTTGCTCGATCAAGTGAGGCATTGCGAATCGAAAATTTACAAAAGTGTCCTGATACAAGTGAACAATTGTGCTGCCAGTTTTACTAAAATCAACGAAACCAGTGAAAACGCTCGAATGAAGAAGCCAAAAATAGAATTTACTTATATAGCTTTCTTCTAATGGCCTTACGACAAAGACTCCGCTATTAAGCGTCGCTTTTCCGTTCAAATTACTAACCAAAGCCACTTTCCCTATTGTTCCGTCTTTTGTTATCAGTAAGTCGCCATTTACCAACTGGATATTGGGATCTTGTTCGTAGCGAGAAAAATCACAGTGATAACAATCTTCCCACTTAATTACTGGCCCTCTAAAATCAGATCCTGTGACCAAATAAGGGCCTTCAGTAGTAAAATCATCAGCTTTCAAACCGTGCCAACCTACTCTAGCTTTTACATACGACTCGAATTTAACGCGAGTTAATTCCCATCCACAGGGATAGCTGCCAATCCACTCAACCCCGGAATCCTTATATTCCGCATATGCCTTATATCGACTCATAACCCGACTCCGGAACAGGCTGTATTCACAACTTGCAACATCATGAATGCACCTCTTGCAGCAGCTTCAAGATCTCGGTGCTAACAGCATCGAGATCGGCATCAATCTCGGCCAGATCACGCGGTGGCTGGTATTGGTAAAAATGGCGGTTGAACGGGATCTCGTAACCGACAATGCCGATTTGCTGGTCTTTGTCGTCCTTCTTACTGGCGTCTATCCAGGCATCCGGGACATGCGGCTGCACTTCTTTTTTGAAGTAGGCTTCGTTGATGGCGTTAACGCTTTGGCTCGGGTCGAGCGCCACGTTTTCGGCATCGCGCAGGTCACCGTCGGCCTTGTATTCGACGACTTTGCCTGCGTTGTCACCCTCACCGGTAAACAGCCCGTAAATCGGGTCGGCCGTGGTTTTGTGGATTTTCTTGATGACTTTTTGTGCGGCGGGGTTTTTCCAAAGGACGGCCGCTTCAATGGCTTTCTTGTCTTTGGCATCTAGGCTGATGCCTTGCTCGATGGCCGCTTTGGTAAGTGTCTCGTCAAAGATGTTCATGTCGTCAAACTGCGCACGGCCTATGGCTGCTTGCAATCGACGACCTTTGCGCAGGATGGCGAGTTGATTGCGCCATGTTTCGCGATCCAGCAGGTCTTTGACGTGTTTTTCTTTGAGATCGGCAAAGTGCAGCTTGATGTGACGGCGGATCGCGTCTTGATGACTACTGAGGTCACCATAGTGGGTGCAGGTTTCTGCATCCCCCCAGAACGCGCCCTCTGCTTCGCTGTATTCGGCATACGCCCACTGCATCACCGCGTTTAAAGCGCCCGATTCAAAGCGCAAGCTGAAAAGGCGCACATCACTGAACTGGTAAGACATGCGCAGCGGGCGTTCTATGCTGATTCGGCGGTAGCCAAATTCGTGGGTCTTAAAGATTTTGGCTGCAAAGGTTTTAGCCGCTTCACTCTTAGGGTTGGCTGACTGGCGGCCGCGATTACTCTTTTGTTCGGCCGGTTTATCCAGCTCACGCGCATCGACCACATCAAAGTCACCGAAGCATTTGGTGATGGTGGCGATGTCGCTCTCGTCCATTACATTGCGCTTGCTGCCCAGCGATTTGCGCATCTTGCCGCACAAGTTGACGCCATTGACCAGTTGCACCAAGCCTTTACGCGCCTTGGCTTTTTTGTTCGACAGCACCCAGACATAGGTAGAAATGCCAGTGTTGTAAAACATGTCGGTAGGCAGTGCGACGATGGCTTCTAGCAAATCGGCCTCCAGAACATAGCGGCGGATTTCTGATTCACCCGAACCAGCACCGCCGGTAAACAAAGGTGAGCCATTGAGAATAATGCCGATACGCGCCCCGCCATCACGGGCATCGCGTAGCTTACTGATCAGATGTAGCAGAAATAGCAGCGAGCCATCAGAAACGCGTGGCAAGCCCGCACCAAAGCGACCCTCAAAACCTTTATCGCTATGTTCTGTGGTTATATCGCCTTCGATTTTTTTCCAATCAACACCAAACGGCGGATTTGACAGCATGTAATCAAATTTTTGAGCATACAACTGGTCATTTGATAGCGTATTGCCAAGCTTGATGTTGCTGACATCCTGACCTTTAATCAGCATGTCGGCTTTGCAAATCGCATAGCTTTGAACCTGCCCCTGTTTGACGTACCGCTTAGCCGTTCCATTATGCGGCCTTCAATTGCTGTGCCGCAGTCCAGCGTTCTTCAAACTTCATAGGACTGACATACCCCAACGTGGAGTGCA
>NZ_JAUXQE010000030.1:0-324525 GCF_030683615.1 Undibacterium sp. | reverse complement strand
TGTTCAATGGCTGCAGCAATGCCGTAATCTTCGACGACATAGGCATCATTGGAGGATTCATAGTTTTCTATGCGGTCACGCTTTGGGTTTTCCATGACCTGGCGACGGCGCGCACCTTCTTGGAAGTAGATAGACAAATTGTCATAGCGCGTAATCAGGATGCTGTTTGCCGGGAAGTAAGGCACCGTTGCCGCTTGCAGGCCACCGATACGCTTTTGGCTGATGATGATGTCAGAGGCCAGGGTTTCGGTTGCGGCCTGATTCTTGTTCACCAGGGGGAAATACTTGTCATGCATGAGCTGGCGGCCGACGATGCAGACAAGACCGGCATCTTCGCGGAACCATGGGTCCAGCAGGTTGATGGCGTCATACACAGCGGCGTCAAGATTGGCGAAGTCGCCGCCAACACCGATTTTGATTTTGTTGGCAGTGGCACCAGATGCCAGCACGCGTTCAGGGGCATTTTCACGCATTTGCTGCAGCCAGCCTTTATTTACGTCTTGCAGCAGTGGGTAAGTGGCGATATTGGTGTTTGGTGCCACGGCTGTGCCGTTAAAGCCGATAACCATGCGGTCCAGCGCCTGGCGTTTGACGATGACGTCACGGATACGGGTCTGGAAGTCGGCAAACTTGGCCCAGGCATCGAGCTTTGCATAAGGGATATGCGTATCAAAATCGGTCTTGGCACAGCGGTAGCGGTCATTGGACAGGCTGGTCAAATCGCGTGTCTGTCTTTCTGTCTGCGTGGTATCGGTGCGGCTGGCGACCGGGCTGGTGATACCGAGGTGCAGCTTTTCGCCTTCCATCTCGGTCACGCCGATGATATTTATTTTGCTTAAGAACTCGCTGGATTCTTGTATCTTCGTTTCCAGCTTTTGTTGCACTGTGGGTGCGATGCTAAAGGTCTTGGTAGCGTCATCGACGCCGTTGATTTCGCTCAGGCGGGCCAGTAAGGAATTGAAGGCCAGGCGGGTATTGTTTCTCATGCGTGCTTACTCCGTTGTTTTGTGTGTGTTGGTGTCGTGGTGTGTTGCTGTCGCTTATAGGTTTAACAGTCGGTTTGTTCTGTGCCGTTGCCGCCTGTGGCAGTGGGCCTGGTGGTCTGGTTGCCGGGTTCTTTGTCGAGCTGGGTTTTCAGTCTGTTGAAATTGTCTGTGACGGTTTTGAGATTCTTTTCCAGCTCGGAAATGCGTTTGGTTGATTCGTTGAAGCGCGTTTCTTGCTGGCCGGTGTGTTCGAGAATGCTTTCTACTGCTTCGCCAATATCTGAAAAGCGGGCATCGTCGCCCGTTTTTTTGCTGCTGAAACTGTTGAGCAAGCCTTTGACTTTGGCGGCCAGGCTGGTGGTATCGGTGTTGATTTCTTCAAATTCAAGATCGGCTTCAATAGCAGCAGAAAACAGGTGTTCAGGGTTGGTTTTGCGGCCTGCAAATGGGTTGGCGGTGGGGTTATTGGCGGCAAAGCTCAAAACTTCGGTACCCAGGCTGGCCGGGCTGTCGGTTACGCCCAGGCCGACAAGATAGGCTTCGCCAGTGTCGGCAAACTTGTCATTGATTTCTATGCTGGTGTAAATCTTTTGCTTGGCCTTGGTCATTGCGATCAAGTCGTCAGTCGGTTCAATCTGGGCAAACAGCGCCAGTTTTTTATTGCCGTCGATGGTGACTTCTTCGGCCTTGACGGCGGTCACGTCGCCATAAGCACGGAATGGGCTATCGGCCAGCGTGCCGCGTATATGTTCCATCCAGATGCGTGCGCCATATTTTTGAGGGTCGAAGTTTTTAGCCATTTGTTGAATCCAACTGCGTTCAATCTTGCGGCCGTCAGTGGTTGCGCCTTCGACTGCCACGCGGAAGAATTTTGATTTAAATTTTTTTGTGCTCATGGTTTGATGGTGTAGGTTGTCGGTTTCAAGAATTGATTTCTGGCTGTGCAGTTGGCATAGTCTGCTTTGCTGGAATTCGCTTCAATGGTCAGCGGGTTGATAAGATTTATAACAACTTGTTGCCTGTGCCTTCGCGCCCGCGATGCCCGTAATCTGACGGCATGATTGATATTGCCGACGAAAATACGTCTGAAACCCTCCGCGAAAACGACACAGAAGCGCCTACTGACGGCGCTGTGGTCGCGCCTACCTATGACCTTAAAAAGCATGCCCAGGCCTTGTACTGGCAGGGCTGGCGTATTTCATCCATTGCCAAGCATCTGGATATCAAACGCAGCACTGTGCAGAGCTGGTGCGACCGTGAAAAATGGGACGAAACCCCATTCATTGAAAAAATCGAAGCCAGCCTTGAAACACGCCTAGTTCAACTGATTGCTAAGGAAGTCAAGACCGGCGGCGACTTTAAAGAGATTGATTTGCTGATGCGCCAGGCGGTGCAGACGGCGCGAGTGCGGCGCTATGAGGCACCGGGCGGCAATGAGGTGGATTTGAATCCTAAGCTGGCTAACCGCAATGCCGGGCCAAAGAAGAAACCCACGCGCAACGATTTTAGCGATGACCAACGCGACCAATTGTTGGAGGCCTTTCGCGATTCGCTGTTTGATTATCAGAAGGTGTGGCTGCGCAATGGGCATGAGCGCACGCGGGTGATTTTGAAGTCGCGGCAGATTGGTGCTACCTGGTACTTTGCGCGGGAGGCCTTGGCCGATGCCATGGAAACCGGGCGCAATCAGATTTTTCTATCGGCTTCCAAAGCCCAGGCGCACGTATTCAAGCAATACATTATCCAGTTTGCCAAAGAGGCGGCGGGCATCGAGCTGGCCGGTGATCCGATTGTCTTGCCGAATGGCGCACATCTTTACTTCTTGGGTACTAATGCCAGGACGGCACAGGGCTATCACGGCAATTTTTATTTTGATGAATTTTTCTGGACGCATAAGTTTCAGGAATTGAACAAGGTGGCGTCAGGGATGGCGCTGCACAAGCAATGGCGGAAGACTTACTTTTCTACGCCTTCGAGCATTACGCATGAGGCGTACCCGTTCTGGACGGGGGAGCTGTTCAATAAGCGGCGGCCTAAAAAAGACCAGGTGAACATTGATATCAGCCACAAGCGGCTTGCGTCTGGCTTTACGGGCGAAGACAAGATGTGGCGGCAGATTGTGACCATCATGGACGCCCAGGCGGGTGGCTGTGATTTGTTTGATATTGATGAGCTGCGCCTGTATGAATACAGCCCGGACCAGTTTGAAAACCTGTTGATGTGTCAGTTCATTGACGACACGGCGTCTGTCTTCCCCCTGCAGGAGCTGCAAAAGTGCATGGTGGATGCCTGGGTAGATTGGACAGACTTTAAGCCCTTTACCACGCGGCCTTATGGGGATAACCCGGTCTGGATAGGGTATGACCCGGCTTTTACGGGTGACAGTGCGGGGCTGGTGATTCTTGCGCCGCCGCGCACGCCTGGCGGCAAGTTCCGGGTGTTGGAGCGCATGCAGTTCAGGGGTATGGACTTTGCGGCCCAGGCTGAACAGATACGGCAATCCACGATTCGCTATCACGTTGCCTTTATTGGCATTGATGCCACTGGCATGGGTGAGGGTGTGCACCAGCTGGTGAAGAACTTCTATCCCAATGTGACCAAGATCAATTATGACCCGGCTGTGAAGAGCCGCATGGTCATCAAGGCCCGCGATGTGATCAGCAAGGGCCGTCTGGAATTTGACGCCGGGGCCACGGATCTGGCGCAGGCATTCATGACGATTAAAAAGACGCTGACGGCCAGCGGCCAGCATGTGACTTATGTGGCAGACCGTAGCGAGGAAACCGGACATGCAGACCTTGCCTGGGCGTGTATGCATGCTCTGGACCATGAGCCATTGGACGGCGGCATCAGCAGCAATCAATCATTTATGGAGGTGTATTCATGACGAGAAAGAAGAGGCGCGGCAGTTTCAATGCAGGGCCAAGTAGTCAGGCAGAAGCGGTACCGGCTTTGCCAGTGTCGCCCGGTGCGGAGGTGTTCAGCTTTGGCGACCCCACGCCGGTATTAGACCGGGCTGAAATTCTGGACTATATCGAGTGCTGGACGAATGGGCGCTATTACGAGCCGCCTATCAGTTGGGACGGCCTGGCTAAGTCTTTCAGGGCCAGTGTGCACCATTCAACTGCTATCTATGTAAAGCGCAACCTGTTGGCGGCCACCTTTGTGCCGCATGCCTTGCTCTCACGCGAGGCGTTTAGCCGCTTTGCGCTGGATTTTCTGGTGTTTGGTAATGCCTATCTGGAAAACCGCAAAAGCCGCACTGGCAAGTCTTTACAGCTTGAGCCGGCGCTTGCCAAATATATGCGCCGGTGCAGTGATGACTTGAACCAATACGCCTTTGTGCGTGGCTGGCAGGAAGACCATGTGTTTGAGTCTGGGGCGATTTTCCATTTGATGGAGCCAGATATTAATCAGGAGGTGTACGGCCTGCCTGAGTATTTGAGTGCCTTGCATTCTGCCTGGCTCAATGAGGCGGCGACGCTTTTCAGGCGCAAGTATTACAAGAACGGCTCACACGCCGGTTTCATCTTGTACATGACTGACCCTGCCCAGAATCAAAGTGACGTCGACAACATGCGCCAGGCGTTGCGAGACAGTAAGGGGCCGGGCAATTTCCGCAATGTGTTCATGTATGCGCCTAACGGCAAGAAAGACGGCATCCAGATATTGCCGGTGTCTGAGGTGGCGGCCAAGGATGAATTCTTCAGCATCAAGAACGTGACCCGCGACGACATGCTGGCCGCGCACCGGGTACCGCCCCAACTGCTTGGCCTGGTGCCGAACAATACGGGCGGTTTCGGGGCCGTTGAACCGGCGGCAAAGGTGTTTGCCATGAATGAGCTGGAACCGCTGCAGGCGCGTTTCAGAGAGTGCAACGAGTGGATAGGCGAGGAGGTGATTCGCTTCACGCCTTATTCATTAGGTAATGAGGGAGGTAATACGAAATGAGTGATGTTGCGGATATGTCAGATAAAAATGTCGAGACGTTTATTGCTTCGGCGATTGCGCATGTACGTCGTCAGCAAGGAATGAAAGCCACCGGTCAATGTCGATTCTGCGAGGAAATTATTACACCACGCACACTATTTTGTGATTCTGATTGCCGAGATGACTATGAAAAGCTTAAAGCAGCAGTGGCGAGGCACGGACGGCATTCATGTAGTTAATGTGTAATAGCAGCAACGCGAAACGTTATAGTTTTTAATATGAAATTTCACAATTGGAGTAGACTTTCTTATGCGATTTTTGAAGAACTCATAACAATCTATGCACTCAACACCAAAACGAGAAGAAATTCGACAGATTTATCGAGAGCTTAATCAAAATGCCCGGAGTTTATTAGTAGAGCGAATTGATTTGGCAACACTGACTCTTAAAGATATTGGCCCAGACGCAATAAGATGCGCAATGGCGTGGCGACTTGCGTATTCGGCTACAAATGCCCACAAAATGCCTGGTTGGGACTGGCATCTTGAATGGAAAAAGGCTCGTGGAAGACCCCGCCTCGTGCAACTTGCGATTTGGGATGAGCAAAAATTATATGCACTGGCCATTGGCCGTGTTAGCAAAGGCAGGATAAATGCCACATTGCATTTCATTGAAGCAGACCCTTGGAAAGATAGTAATTTGCCAAAAGCAGGGAAAATTTTTGCTCGATATCTGGAAGCTGTGGGCTATCTTGCCCGCTGTCGCGAAATTATTTTAGACCGCCCGAATAAAAATTTAATCGAGTATTATAAAGAACTAGGATTTACTGAGTTGCACAAAGCAAAGGGAGAAAAAGGCCGAGAGTATTTGAAGTGGGTCTTGAACGACAATTATGCAGCTTAATTTACATGCTATAGTTATGAAAGAAAGGGGAAGATCATGACAACTATAAATACTGCTCAACGAAAATCTAGATTAGCGAAATCAGGAAAATTTACGTTAAAAAGCATGTCTTCAGCCGAAAACGTCGATAGAGTGCGTAGAATATTGGACAACACCAGTGCAGACTTTAATCAACGGGCGGAAAGAGCTGCTACGTTGGTTAAGAATGATTTTTTCGGTGTTTGGGCTGGCCCACTACTTGAAGTTAATAAACCGGCTAGATTTGGTATATTGAATCATAGAAGAAGTAAAACTCAAAAAAAATAAAACTGAACCCGCTTATCAAGCGGGTTTTTTTATCTCCCCTCTGGCATGTCCGGTACTTGTTCTGTCAAACATAACCATGACTGTGCATATTCTACGATACCGCCCTCTGTCTTACGCCTTTGAAATCCGGTAAGCATGAACCGGCCTTCATTCATCCATAGCAGGCGTGGTTCAAATAATGTCTCTTCATAGGTGCCTCGGGTGAATCGGGCCAGATGTACAAGACGGTGCAGACCCTGGTCTGTGGACTCCGAAATCGTCAGCTCACCCAGGTTGCCATGATTGAACCTGTCGAATACCTGCTTGCGGTGCAGGGCTATACCAGCCCGTCGCATTTCTAGTAGATGTACTTTCATGATGCATGCACTGTATAAATAATCAGTATTATGCGCCATCCGCATGCACATGCAAGCCTGTCGATATGTCAATGCATTGATGGCAACGCATCCGCACGCTTGCATCCAAGCAATTTTTAGCAATCAAAACCCGTTTCATCCCCTGGCGCGCAGACATCCCCCCACCACGCCTGCCCGCTAAATAGGTCGCTTTTGACTCAAATGTGCGTCACCAGTTAGGAGCAAGCCCGGCTTACGTTTGCGGCCGCATGGATGCCCCAAAAAGATGACGCAATTTGACGCAAAATTTCATGAATTGCAGGGGCCAGGTGTCGCATCTATCGGCACATATTCACATGGGATTTTTGGGGGCAGCTAGGGAAAAAGGTAACCAAAGGAAGGCGGGACGGAACAGCAGGGCTAAGTATCTGATTTATATAGATATACTCAGTTACTTTCTAAAGTGATTTAAGGTAATTCAAAAGGTAATGAAAATCTAAGTCTTTGATAGTAAAGGATATTTTGAAAAGTGAAAAATACTATACATACAGGTAATCAGATTCCTTTTCAAATACTTTATTCTTACCTTTTGCTATTCGCTTGAAAGCCTTATGTATCAACGGTTTCCATGCTTTCTAAAAATTCCATCACCTCGGTTACCATTTTCCCGAGGGGTACTTAATTTTAGACAAACCGCATTTTAAGCCCGGTTTTATCCTCATATTCTATGCTGACGAATTTATCTACTACTGCAGCACTCAAGTAAACCGGTGCTCTGTAAAGCTGTCATTCAAGATATTATTCAAAATTGTAATCTTATTGGTAGAATGAAAATATATAACAGTGACGCTTTTCTTGATTTATTTTATGCTCTGAAAAAGTAGGACATTTTCTTGAAAGCAATGCTGTAATCGGGTTTTGAGAGGTTGCTTTCAAAGCGTTTTGCGATCCCAGTCCAGATAGGCGACGTGCCAGTTCGGACATCTAGTTAGGCCACGCTTGGAAGCATCTTGATGCGCCAGCTGAGTCTTTTCACAAAAGGTTGAATATGAAACAGAGTAGCGTTGCAGTCGAAACTTCACACGATCATCAGATTCAAACGCCATGGCCAGCGACGTTTGGATTGGGAGAACACGTTCGCAAAAAGTCGGGCGCAGCGTGGCAAGGCATTATCGTCGGCTGGTACAGCACGAAACTGACGCCAGAGGGCTACGCCGTCGAGTCCGAAGCACATCCAGGCTCGGTGCAGATTTACCCAGTCGCAGCGCTTGAGCGCGTGGCCTAACCCTTCAATCGAGAGGAAGTCACTCGGCAAGCCTGGGGCACTTCTCATCTCAAGCGTTAGGTTTTTTAGCGCGAGAGAACCTGGTCGGCCGGGAGTGTTTTCGTGAATTTCAATGGCTATAATTACGGCTCAAAATTGAAAAATAAAATCACACAAACATATTGTTTTTTGGCGGGAAATTTTTCCCGCAATTCTGTAACTAACAACGTTTCTCAGACGGGGAATTTTTAGAAAATTTCTTCTTTTGCGGGAATGAAATCCCGCTGAGAGCATTGAATTTGCTGGATTCTTCTTAAAGCTTGGGAAGCTGCCGTTCTACCATTAAACTACACCCGCGATCTGTTTATTCTACGCGGGTTTCATGGGTATTTGCAATCTGCACAAATGTCGACTGTGATCGTCGCCACTTCTTACGCGTCATCCTATACAAAGCAGATTCTCAGCTATCAGTCTTTCCGTCAGAAAAATTTCTTCAGACAATAGATCGACTTCTACGATCTATTGGTCTGATATATTCGATTTGAAAGAGCAATTGGTCGTCCCTATACTAAGTCTATCAATAACTGACAAGGGAGAATTGATATGCACATCGACATTCAGGCACGGGGTTTTGAACTCACCGACAGCTTACGTGAGCACACCAGGCGACGCCTGGGCTTTGCCACTGACTGGGCGCGCGATGAGGTGAGACGCATCAACGTCCGCTTATCAGACGTTAATGGACCACGCGGCGGTAAAGACAAGCGCTGCTTGATTCAGATCCCACTGAGCGGCAGACCGGACATTGTGATTGATGAACTGGAATCGGATCTGTATGTCTCCATCGACAAGGCAATTGGACGAGCAGAACGCGTGCTGGCCAAGCAGATAGAACGTGCACGTGAACATCCACACGATACTTTCAAAAATCTCCCTGCGGCTGACGCGCAAGAGACTGAAACCAGCAGCACACATTGAACAATATTTTAAGCAATCATTGAATACGAAGGAGTCATCTTATGAGACAGTATGCAACCAATAGTCCGGAAGCCATGGCAAGAATACTAGCACTATCAATGCTCGTTGACGGATGTCTGGATAAATCGGAATTAAATGTGATGATGCGCTTTGGCGTACTCGAACGTCTGGGTATGTCAGAGGCAGACTTTGATGATATTGTTCACCTGCTTTGCGAGGATATGTTGCAATGCGTTCCGGGGATTGCGCATGGACAAATTGAACTTGATGAAGCGAGCATTGACAGTATTTTGCTCGAAATCCAGGATACGCGACTGCGCAAGATCTTGTTGAAAATCATGCTTGCAGTGGTCTACGCGGATCAACAATTAAGTGTAGGTGAAGCGGTATTGGTATCGAGGGCAATGCAAGTGTGGGAACTGGATCTGGCTGAAATTGGCGGCCTGGTTTATTCCTTTGCGTCAGATTTGCCAGATTCGGGCGATAACTCTTACGGCTCGCGCGACAGAAAAACATTGCCATCGAATGTAAGGTCGACTATGCCATCGATTCTGCAAACACATTTCTAAAAAGTGTTTCGATATTTATGCCAAAGAAATTTCTGCGACGTGTCTTGCCAAATCAGGATAGCATCCAAAAATATTCGGTCAGCCGACGATTCGCAGGTCGGCTTGATATTCCTGACATCTGGCAAGTAGAGTGTGAAAAAATAGCTGCGGGCCTGGCTGTGGGTGTGTTTTGTGGGATGGTACCAGGACCATTGCAAATGATTTCAGCCGTCGCCTTGACGCTTTTGCTGAGAGTGAATTTGCCGATGGCGCTGATTGGTACTTTCCTGACCAATCCCCTGACCATAGTACCGATCTATATGCTTGCCTATGCGATAGGTCAGAGCATGTTAGGAAGTACAGATTGGCGCGAGCTCCCTGCCTTGCCGGTAGCAGACTGGACAGCACCAACCCAGGCGATTGAAAATTGGGTAGTATGGGTCAGTGATCTAGGCACACCATGGCTACTGGGTATGCTGGTATTGGCATCCGCTCTGGCGGCACTGTCATACTGTGCGATGCAGGTGATCTGGCGTAGCTACCAATACCTGATGATGAGACGTAGATTGCATCAGCGACAACAACGACTTAAAATCTCGGAACAAAAGTTCCCCCCTTCAGTTTTATAAAAAGCAACAGTAGTCAACAGCAAGAAAGGCGAGCAAGTGGCAGCACTGAATTTCAAGCATCTGCGTTACTACTGGATGGTCGCGAAGACGGGCAGTATCGCCAAGGCAGCTGAGCAATTGCATTTAACCCCACATGCAGTCAGTGGTCAGATCAATGAGTTCGAAGAAACCCTGGGTGTTGAGCTGTTTCGCAAAGCTGGCAGAAACATTGAACTGACAGACGCTGGACGTCGCATCCTGACTTACGCCGATACCATCTTTAACACCAGTGATCTCTTGCTCGATGAACTTCGCGAGCAAATGTCGAACCGCAGACGCATCTTGCGCATAGGCGTAGCCGACGCCGTTACCAAAGTTATTGCCTATCGACTCATACAACCGGCATTAGCACTCGACGAAGCAATCCGTATCAATTGTCGTGAAGGTCGCCTCGACTTGCTCCTGGGCGAATTGGCCCTCCACAAGCTCGATGTGATTATTGCCGATCGTCCCATGTCTCCGGGCTTGAATGTTCGCGCCTACAATCACTTGCTGGGAGAATGTGGACTGACCGTCTTTGCGACTTCTGCACTGGCTCAGCAGTTTAAGGGAAAATTTCCACAATTACTGAATCAAGCACCGTTTTTGATTCCTGGTGAGGATGTTGCCATACAAGCGAGATTGCTACTTTGGTTCGAAGAGCATCAGCTAAGACCTAGCATCGTTGGGGAATTTGATGATAGTGCATTGATGAAAGCTTTTGGCAGTGCGGGCGCTGGCTTCTTTGTTGCTCCCAGCGCTATGAAAAAAGAAATCTGCCAGCAGCATCATGTAGTTGCCATCGGCGACATTCCAACAGTTGTCGAGCAAATTTACGTGATTACCACTGAACGGCGCCTGTCTGATCCTGCAATCCTCGCCATTAGTAACACTGCGAAGAATGACATTTTTGGACGTGGATGATGACCACAAGCCTCCCATATCGCTGCAGACGACGCATGCGTTGAATCAAATGACGAATGTACTGTCAAAGTCGAAGTAGTAGCGAAAGACAGGATGTCTATGAATCGAGCAAGACACAAAGTGCAGTGTTGATGGTGCCATCACTTGCAATGCAGTCCGATCTAAAAGCACCTGACAAGTGCTCTACTTCGAATTGTTGCTGCTCGCTAAGACGTGCGTCGTTTTGCGACTGCTTCGATTTCTATCAGTGTATCAGGTGTCGCCAGTGAGGCGACGCCTATTCCGGTCAGAGCCGGACGGGATGTGCCTAGGTAGCTGAGTAGTATTGGTACGATAGTTTCCATGTGCTCTGCCAGTTCACCTCTGATATAGACGCGCAGGTGCAACAGGTTTTGAACTGAAGAATTTGCTGCTTCCAGTACGGTCAGCAGGTTTTTTATTGCGCCCTCTGCCTGTGCTGGCATGCTCTGGTTTTTTACCTGATAGTTGCTGTCCCAGTCTACCTGGCCGGATATAAATATCAGGCCACTATCTGCATCTGCCGCTGCCTGCGACATGCCGAATGGTGCGCCGTCATACAGCGTGGCGGGATTGATTTTGTTGATGCTCATGAAAACCTCTCTATGTAATAAGGAACACAGAGAAAGTGTAGTGACCGCAGCCGTGCTTGGCCATCAAGGTGGGCTTGTAGCGGATACAAGCGCGACTACGCTATTGCAGGAAATTTTTGACGTATCCTGTCGAGGAGCCAGAGCATGAAGGCATCGTCTTTTGCACTGGGGTGATAGGCGGCGACGACTTCATAGCCAGGTGGATATTTTTTAAGCGGTATTTCAAACAGGCCTGCACATGGCATCAGGCGTGATGGCAGAAAACCGACCATATCAGTTTGCTTCAGATATTCTTGCGCAATGAAAAATGAGGGTACAGAAACATGTACTTTACGCGGCAGGTTTTGCTGCTCAAACCAGCTGTCTGCTGATCCTTTAAAGCTGGCAATGCCGGGTGAGACCACGACGAAATCATGTTCGACCAGGCGCTCAAGCGGCAGATGGTCATCAAAAACAATATTCTTGTTGGCGGTCACGCAGAGATATTTTTCAGTGAACAGGGCTTCAGAAACCAGGCCCTCTGGCACATAGCCGCTGGAAGTCAGGGTAAGATCAATGTCACCCTGACGCATTTTCTGTATCAGGCTCGCACTCTCGATATTGATGACGATGACTTTGACCCCGGGTGCAGAGATTCTCAGGTCTTTCATCAACTCGCCGACGATGATTTTTTGCGTATAGTCGGTGGCGGACATGACCAGAGTTCTCGCTGTATTTTCTGGTGTGATGGTATGCGGCAGCGGTATGTCATTGAGGTGCATTAACACCTGGCGGATATGCGGCTGTATCAATTTTGCGTAAGGGGTAGCCACGACACCATGCCCGGTGCGGACAAACAACTGGTCGCTGAGTATCTCCCTGATTTTTTTCAGTTGCAGGCTGATGGCTTGCTGTGACACCGCAAGATATTCCGCTGCCGCTGACAAGTTTTCAAACTTGTATAAAGCATCCAGGGTTCTCAGATGATTGATTTCCAGCTTTTCTATCATGCGGTTTCTTATGATATTGCGGTGTTGTGATATGACGCCTGGCGGCTCAAGACCGGATTGTCTAACAATTCCCAGAATCGCCCGGATCAACAAGCATCTACAAAAAAGCACAGCCTACTGGAATATAGCCACAACGTCCAGTTGCCGGCAGGCCATGCTGTATGTGTATGCATCAGCTTTTTAAGACGACCACATTCTATTGCCTCTCTCCAATTGAAAAAAATTGTGGCCTGTACATATACGTCTTTGTATTTTCGATAAGTTGCATTAAAATTAATAGATAGCTACCCTATGCGAGGCAAAACTTAACGCCTTTGCCGGATTTCTCTCGATGCTCTACCCCTTACTGCCAAAGGATGATCATGAGTACAACAAGCCCCAACTCCAGCAACGCTGGCAACCCCACAGGCGACACCAGCACAGCACCTGCCAGACCCAATATCCTGTTCATTATGGTCGACCAGATGCGTTATCCGCCCAGGTATCCTGATGATCCTCTGGAGCCGCTGTACCAGATCTTGCGGTTTGAAGAAGGCAGCTTGCTGGATAACCCGTATGCCGAATTATTCCCCGGCTTTGTCAAACTGCGTGAGCATGGTGTGTCGCTGCAAAATCATACCTGCTCCAGCATTGCCTGCGTGCCTGGCCGTGCCACTATCATGACCGGGCAATACAGCGCTCATAGCGGGGTAACGCAGACCGAGGGCATGTTCAAGGTGGATACTGATCCTGCCTTCCCGTGGCTGCCGCAAGATGGCGTGCCGACCATGGGTGACTGGTTTCGCGCGGCGGGTTATGAAACGCATTATTTCGGGCGCTGGGATTTGTCGGACTCCCCCACGGGCAGTCTGGAAAACTGGGGCTTTAGTGACTGGGAATATTCCATTCCCTCTGACCAGCGTTTTGGCACGCCTAACCTGGGTGTGTATCGCGACAAAAGCTATACTGACCTTGTCACCACTTTCCTGCGACGCAAGGGCCTGGGGGTGCAGGCGAATATCATCAACAGCAATAATCCAACCAATGCCAGCTTCAAATTGCGGCCATGGCTGGCGGTGGCATCGTTTGTCAATCCTCATGATATTGGCGCCTACCCTTTCCCCTGGCAACCAGCAGTAGAAACACCAGCCAATCCGCCAACGCTGGGCGATATCATTGCCCCCTTTGGTGCACCAGTAAAAGGTACGATGAGCCAGCCGCCGGTATATGGCAAGGCCCCCAATCAATTCAATGCTACTTATCGCGTGCCGCTGAACCCCGGTGGTTTCAAGCTGGGTGAAGTCAAGCTGCCAGCCAACTGGCGCGGCGATTTATCAAGCAAGCCGGATTGCCAGTACGATTATTCGTACAAGTTCCAACTGGCGCTGACGACACTGCGCGGCCAGCATGCCGTGGTGCCCTCGCCCTACCCGTTCAAGATGCAGAGCAATGCCGAGGACTGGTATCGCAACTACCTGGCGTTTTACCTGTACCTGCAATATCTGGTGAATGTCGAAGTCAGTACCATACTTGAGCGCGTGTATGAAAGCGGCCTCGATCAAAACACTATCGTCGTGTTCACCTCTGACCATGGCGAGCTGGCAGGTGCCCATGGTGGCCAGATAGAAAAATGGTGTGGCGCTTATCAGGAAGCCATCCATATCCCTGCCATCATTTCTTCACCGCTGGTGAATGGCGACAAAACCATGCGCACTGTGCAATGCCATACCACACACGTAGACTGGGTGCCCACCCTGCTGGGCCTGGCTGGCTATGACAAGGACGACAGACAGGCGCTGACAAAATTCATCCAGGGCCACGATGCCAAACCCCTTGCTGGCGAAGACCTGGCACCGGTCATACGTGGCGATGCACAGGCAAGTGAACGCAAGGGCGTGCTGTTTGTCTCTGACGACAATATCACCGCGCCACTCGATACCAACTACCTGCCTGACAAATACCAGTGGTATGTCAACATCACAGAGCGTCTGACCAGCCCCACTGGCAAGCCAACAGAAAAACAACCACTGACCGCATCTGGCCCGGTGGTGCAGCCCAACCACATACAATCCTACTTTGAAAAACCCTGGAAGCTGGTGCGCTACTGGGAACCGCAAAACCCTGCCAACACGCAATGGGAATTGTATAACCTGGATGCTGATCCAAATGAAAATCACAACCTGCTGCACTGGGATAAAACGACTGGTGAACCGCTGCTGCGTTCAGGACAAATTGTAGAAATGGGCCTGAACCTGGCCCGCACCGAGTTTGACCTGCAATATCTGCGCAAGGCCCTGAACCAGGCTTTGATCAAAGCAGGTTATACACCACAGAATATGCAGCAGATGGGTATCGTGGTGGATGGGCAGATGCCGACCTAGATACATTTGCGGGTGGCGCATTCTACGAGCCCTGCCTATTTTTCATCAGCAGAAATGGCGCGCGCGGCGCACCCTGCTGTGGATGGCCTCGTTTTTTGACCAGGCATATTTCCAAGGCTGCCCGCAATGAACATCCCCCCTGATTACTTCTCAACGATTAAAATACGCATCGTAGCCAGATCAAATTTCTGGCATTCAACATTGCAATCACGAAGTAAATGAGTCCTTTCAAATTCTCTGTATCAAACAATGGAACCAACGAGCTCGTCGTCTGGGTAGAGCCATGGGCACATGATTTCACACTGGAGCCTGGTGAAAATCTGGTGCTGATTTCCAGTGACCCGGAGTCAATGGTAGATCTGCACAGAGAGAATGATTCATTACAAATTTATCTGAATTCTTCCAGCGGCTTCTTTGTTCAGCAAGCTGGCGAAACTATTCATTGCGGCCATAAGCGTAGACCGGTATGAGCATGAAAACCATCTTTGTTTATTGCAAACCCCTGCTACTGTCCTGCACATTGACAGCCCTAGGAAATGCAGTTGCAGAAATCTGTATCGCCATCTTCCTCAGGAAATTTTATCCTGAGTATGGGACCAGGGATTGATCGTTTTTGGATGCGATCCCAAAATTTGGAAGTGAATTGGCAGGTACACCTTCTGCCTTGATATTACTGACGATGGCTGGCTTCATACCGCTTGCCTTTGCATACAGAAAACACTTCAGCAAGATTTATTTTTCCTCTGCAGCCTGGGGATTTTTTATTGGCTTTTATGGGGCGAATTTGCGCTTTATTTGCACGACTAATGCTCTTGAAAGCACGCTCAGTTTTTTCTTGCCCCCACGCTGGGATTTTTCTGATGTGAATTTCTTCTTTTTTTGTCTCGCTGTTCCTCTGATGATACTGGCGATGATCATCATCTTTTTCCGCAGGAAAGCTTCGGCGAATCGAGTGCCCTGATCCTGTACATCATTGCATCAATGCTTCACCGCAAAAATCTCTTCCAAAAACTCGCTGACCGCATCGACGGTCGGCTCCAGCCAGGGATCAAATAACCAAAAGCTATGCGGCGTATCGGGTAGTTGCACGTGCTTTGTTGCAATGCCCAGAGCCTTCATTTTCCCCATCATTTCTTCCCGGCCCAGGCTAAAGCGTTTTTGTGCACTGCTGATGAACAAAAAGGGTGGTGTGTCTTTGCTGACGTGGGTGAGTGGGGACGCTTCTTTCCACACTGCAGTTTTTTCTGCATAGCTGCCGCCCAGCCAGGCACCCGCGGCTGTAGTTTTTTTGCTGGGATCGTCTTCATATCTGCGTACTTCTTCTGAAGTAAAATCCGACAAGCCGTCGATATTGATGACGGCCTGCACAGCGCTGGACACTGTGCTGCCTCCGGCGTCCATATCAAATCTTCCCATGCCATTTGTCACGCCAATCAGGGCAGCAATTTGCCCACCTGCCGAGCCGCCAGCCACGGCAATTTGATGGGGATTGATATGGTATAAGCTGGCATGGCTGCGCATCCAGCGCACTGCCGCCTTGACATCGTGTATGGCAGCCGGGTAGCGAGCCTCTGTCGATAAGCGGTAGCTGATGGCGGCACAAACATATCCACGCTCTGCCAGACGTATCGCCATTGCGCCCAGGTTGTCACGTGAGCCTGAACGCCAGCCACCGCCATGCACCAGCACAATCGCTGGCCGGACAGGGATTACTTTCAAGCCTGCCCACTTACCTTGTACAGGCAGGTATAAATCCAGTTGCAAGTCTCTATCCTCATGACGAATATAAGGCAAATCTGGTAGCAGCCTGACACTGGCTGGCAAGGTTTGGCTAGCGATCTGGATGAATGGATAGTTGCCCCTCAGTTTTTGATAAGTAGACTCTGCCGTGTAGGCAGTTTCTACAGGCACAGCCTTAGTCTTGACTGCGCAAGCGGTGAGCAAGAGGGCAGCCACCATACTGGTCATGCTGGCGACAAGAAATTTGGCAATTGAACTGCTGATACAGGCTTTCAAACTGCGCTCCTGGATTATGGGGAATTGCCCCTGTTTGTATTAACTGATCTCTGCGAGAATACAGCAGCAGAAGGGATTTGCAATACGCGCTTGCAAATCGATTTTATTCCATCACATGATAGGATATACATATGCAGCCGCGCATCACCGTCATTACTCTGGGCGTCGACAATCTGGAAACCTCCCTGCATTTTTACCGTGATGGTTTAGGGTTTTCTACCGAAGGCATCATAGGAACAGAATTTGAATATGGTGCTGTCGTCTTCATCTCGCTGCAAGCCGGGCTGCGTCTGGCCCTTTAGCCACGCAAGAGCATTGCACATGATCTTGAGGGTCTTGGCTCGCCAGGTTTTGCGATCGGCACCGTCAGCGATGCCATGCTGGTAAGGTGTTTAGCGGTCGGTGACTTCTGCAGCAGCCACGGTAACGCTCTGAGCACCCCATGTATCCACTGCAGCATTACGCTTGATGTCTGAACTCCTTTTGCCCGCGTCATGCCTCTTGTCACCAGCAGTGTCTATGTTCTTCACAATCTGCGCGCCCACCATGAGTATCGTCGCCTGTGCCTGTCGTACCAGTTTCCCATGGAGTTAGCCCAGGTTATATTTATGCTCCTGATGCCTCATCGAAATTCTCGAACACGAATGCGCTTGCAGGCCCAGTAGATGAATTGAAACTCTAGCTCACCTTATATAACTATAATAGTCCGTTGAAAGCTAACTCAGGGTCTAATGAAAAATGAAACGACGAGATATTAGTATCTATATTGGAATGGCTTTAACGGGCTCTTTGGGAGTTATGCGTAATTCAAATGCTCAATCCTGGGTGATTGATGACGCTGAAACTGAGATCATGCCTGTTTATGTAATGACGCATACGGATGGGCAAGATTTTACGTTTGTTCGGGCGGATTTTTGGTTTCCTCAGACAAAAAAATCTGTCAAGTTGTCGTCAGTGGGAGTAATTACTGTAAATGGTATTGAATTGAAAGGGGAGCGAGATTCAATGGGGACTTACTCTTACGTTGGAAACATCCCTGTAACAGAGGGAATATTGACGTTCAAGCTAGTTCGGAACCAAAATAAGACTATGGAGCATAGTTTTAAATTGCCAGCATTGGATATTTTAGATTATCCAAAAAGTTATACTCCTCATGAAACAATTAAGGTTCCATTAAAATATGCTGTACCAGCAGTTGATACAATTATTTTCAACATGCGAATACAAACACCCCAAAACGTTTTAAATCTTAATAGCAAGATTAGAAGTGATTATCTGGAATTTTCACCCATCATTAAAGTCCCTTTGCCAGTTGGTACATTTGAAGCGAGAATATATAAACAGGAGCGTACGCCGCTTAAAGACATTTCAGATGCAAGCAAAATCGGATGGGGGGTGGCGTCTAACGGACGAAATTTCAAGATAGAAATTTTGGATACAAAGCCGTAAAGGTGGACTGCAATTTACCGACTTGATGCCATTAGCCCAGCGCATACAAACTCGCACAACCATAATCTGTTTGCGCGCCCAGATATTGGCCTACCCATCCTATACTACAACGCTTGACGACATGTTCTATCCTGAAGCTTAATATGCATTCCAGGGTGGCGAAGTCGTAGATCTGCATCTTGCTGCGATTGGCAATGGCACATAGTTTGCCATCTGGCGACAGGGCTATCGAGGTTCTGCCGTCAAAGCTGGAAGCTGGCCAGCCTGCACGCAAGGACATGCTTTGCATGTCGAAGCACAAGTGGCTGACGTTACCGTAAGCAGTCTCGGCGATCAGGTAGCGGCCATCTGGTGTGTATTTGAGCAGCGTGATCATCTTGAAGTCACCAGCGATATTGGCACGCACCGTGCCTGTCGCGATATCCAGCAAGACTATCTCTCCTGCACGTGCGCAATAAGCGACGGTATCACCGTCAGGTGACAAGGCTGCCTCCATTTGCGAGGAATGGCCACCGTACAGTTCATAAGGCAAAGGGAGATTCAAAAGCTGCTGGCCAGAATTCAGATCAGTCACCATCAGATTGGGTTCAGCATACCAGACAGCAAGACTAGCTTGCGCGTCAAGGCAGCTTACCGGATGGGGATTGGGCGTACTCAAGATGGTGTAGGCAGCATCGCCTTTCGCCCAAGACAAGACCTGATGGTCAGCCTTGATCAGCAGACGCTGCATGGCTGGCAGATAAATCGTCTTCCACACCATGCGATTCAGGGGCAGGTCTGGTAACGCGGTTTTCTTGCCTGAGGCATCAAGTAGATACAAACGGTCACCAGGTCGCGCATCGTCAAAACTGTTGCATAGTAGTTGCCCTTCTACATCGGCAATCGACAGTGCCCCTGTGTATGCCTTGCTGCGCAGACAATGCATGCGCGGTTCGCCAGCTTGCGCCCCGGTTTGGTCCAGAATGAAGCCTTTCTTGATCCTGGACCATTCTTCTTTCTCTGCCCATGCCAGGGCAGCGTCGGGATTATCCTGCGGCTTGTCGCTCTCCTTCTCCTTGCCAGGAACACCAGTGCGGACACGCACTGTCGCGCCGTCACAAAAACTGCTCCAGTTTTTACCGCTTTCAGGGTCGGTTAAATGACGAATGCGCATGATATTTGAAAGTGTCAAAAAAGTTTGGAGTGGGATGGATTCAAGTCTCCTCCCCTTTGAATGAATTCTAACGCCGCCAGGAAAGAGGCATTAAATTCTGTTGTACATTGTATAGACACTTTTGTTTCCCGCCGTTACACTAAAATCTGCCGCTTCGAAAAATTGACACAGCTGGCATACTCAAGAAAAATTTTCGTGAGATCAAACATGGCTGAAAACAAAACCAAAGCAACGGACAATAGCGTAGACGACTACATCGCTGCCATCGCCGATGAGACACGGCGACAAGACTGTGAAGTCTTGATACAACTCATGTCCAAGGCCACTAAGCAGCCTGCCGTCATGTGGGGTGACAGCATCGTCGGCTTTGGCAACTTTCACTACCGCTATGAAAGCGGGCGCGAGGGTGACATCTGCCTGATCGGTTTTTCTTCACGCAAGGGAGATATCAGCCTCTACGGCTTGTTCGCAGCACCCAGGCACTTGGAACTGGTGGCAAGTCTGGGCAAGTCAAAATCTGGCAAGGGCTGCCTTTATATACGCAAGCTCAGTGAGATTGACTTGATGGTGCTGGAGACACTCATCAATGAGGCAGCCGACAGTAAAGATAGATTGGGTTGTTAAGACCTGAGATGCATGCCTGCCTTCCGCCAGCCAATTGCATTCACTCATTGCCGTCCCTGCCGCCCATATAGGCATCCCAAAAGCCCGCTGCCGGTTCAGCTTGCTCCACGACGTCGAGCACCAGGCCGGATGGGTCGCGTACCTGGAAGCGAACCTGACCCCATGCTTCGTGTTTGACCGGGTAGACAATTTCCACACCTGCGGCCCGCATCAGGGCTTCTTCCTTGCGGGCATCGTCTACCTGCAGCGTCAGCAGCAAGCCCTGGCCATTGAATGCCTCCGGGCCTGGCGGACGGGAAGGATGGTCTGGTGTCATGAAGGCAATCGCCGTCATGCCAGCTTCGGCCGTGCCGCGCGACAACCATACAAACCAGGATGCCTCAAACCCCACTTCAAAGCCCAGGTGCTGCACAAAAAAATCACGTGAAGCCTGAATGTTGGGTGTGGTGACCAGAGGATAAGCAGAGGTCAGTTGTGATAGTGTGGCGGGCGAGAGAGTCGGCATGATTGCTCCTGTTGCGTTGAAGATGAAGTTTAGTACATACTGTCTGTATGTATAATTAATTATGGATACATACAGTCTGTATGTCAACAAGAAATGGCAAAAAATAATCTCGTCCCCGAAACGCCAATTGCAAACCGCCGGCTGGCGCAAGGTGCACAGTCCCGCGCGCGGCTGATCGCTGCTGCGCGCGCCCTGTTCGAAAAAAATGGTTACGCCAACACCTCGACCGAAGCACTGTTACTAGCCACTGGACTGACCCGCGGTGCGCTCTACCATCACTTTCGTGACAAGAAAGACTTGTTCGTGGCAGTTTGCGAAGCCGTGCACAGCGACCTGAGCGCGGCCATCGAACAGGCAGCCAACACCCAGGAAACGCCCGCAGAGCAATTACTGGCAGGTGCCATGGCCTGGGTTGATGCCATCTCGCAAGCTGGCCCGCGCCAGGTATTGCTGACAGATGGCCCCTCGGTGCTGGGTGCTGAAACCTGGGTAGTACTGGATGAGCGCCATGGTTATCAGCAATTGCGCGCCGTGCTGGGCGAGATTCTCAGCCCCAGGGGTGAAATGAGTGCGCTGGAAATCGATGCCTGCGCCTCTGCCATCAATGGTGCCATCAACGAACTGGCCCAGTGGCTGGCACGCCATCCCACCGAGGCTTACCCGGATGCCCGGGGGGCGGCTATGGCGGCGCTCAGGCGAGTGTGCGGCAATGTGTTGGCGGCAATATGAAGACATAGTGGGTGCTTGGCTGGCAAACGCGTTACCTCTGATTTGTGAAACAGGGCGGTCAAACTATTGGCTACTTATCAATAAAAATCGGTGCTAGAATCATTAGATCTTATTGATTTGCAAATACGGAGTTCGCGATGATCACACTCTATGGATTTGGACGTGTCTTTCCACCAGTGATAGGCGAAACCCGCGATCTGCGGATTGAGTGGGCACTGGAAGAAATCGGCCTGCCTTATCGCGTCCACGGTCTTGATCATACTGGTGGTGAGCATCAGGGTGAGGTCTACAGCAAGATCAGCCCTTTCAAACTGGTGCCTGCGATTGATGATGACGGCTTCATCATTGCAGAATCAGGGGCCATCCTGCTTTACCTGGCTGAAAAAACTGGCAAGCTGATACCTACGGATTTTGAAGGACGCATGCGTGTCGTTCAATGGTGTTTTGCGACACTCAACACGGTCGAACGCCCCATGCTGGAAATCCTGCTGATCGACAAGTTTGGTGGTGAACATACAGAAGGCCGCAGGGCCGAGATGGTCAAGCAGGCTCAGCGCTGGCTGGCAGGGCTTGAGCATCAACTGGAAGACCGGGTATGGATCGCCGGCACAGATTTTAGCGTGGCCGATATTCTCCTCACCTCGGTGTTGCGGGATATACGCAAGACTGATCTTATTGCTGCCTATCCCAGGCTCAAGGACTACCTTGAACGTGCGCAGGCACGTCCTGCCTGGCAGCGTACGCTCAGCTCCTATGCCCAACGCTTAGGCGTGACGGTGGCCGACATCCGGTAAGAATTTTGTAGCTTGCGAAGGCAGCGACAGGTGCGATTGGCGCGGCGTAATCGCACCACACTGTCAGTCTAAGCTTCAATCACAGACCCTGCCACGCGACGAAAACTGGCCTGACTGTATCTCTTGATCTGTCAGGTCATCACCTTGCCAGAGTATGACTTTTGCTGCCCCGGCACCCAGGCCCAGTTCGCGGAATGCGCGGTTCTCGACCTGGGTAAAACCTCCATCCGGGCTGCCCTGGGGATGGATGACGATCTCTGGTGACATCTTAAAAATTGATCCGCCCATCAGACGCGACAAGAATGCTTTGATAAGCTGTTCTGCCACGGTAAAGTCAGAAACCAGAGAACGCGGATGAGCGAAAGGGTTGACAACGATGGCACCACTTTGACTCGCTGCCGCAGAACGCGCCTCTGCACCTGTGCCTAGTATTTTCTGGTTTGGTGACGCACTGATCGCCAGTTCAGGTACTTCTGAAATGGACTGACCGGATTTCACATCCCGCATGCTCAAGCGATCAGGAGAAATCTGGACATAGATAGTTGACTGGAAAAAACTGAGCATAAAAGTCTTATTTTTTTGGATGATGATGGTTCATTTTAAGGATACATTCATTCTTTAGCGCATGGGCAAAGTGCGATCGCATCTGTGCATACTAATCCTGCTCGCTCGTTGACGGATAACTCAAATGCGCTTATCCATCCAAGGTGCTCTGACATACACGGTTTTCGATTCGTAGTCCAAATCCTTTACCCAATAACGATCTCTGCAACCCAGCTTCCACAGTTTGGCACCTGCATCCATGCAGGAATCCGGGAGTGTCAACTTATGTTTTAAGCAGGGCCATAAAAGATAGCAGGCGACTTCGTCACACTTGGTCAAATAAATTGCCCAATTTCGCAATACTGCATAATGAGGTATATCGTAAGGATAATGTTCAATCAGATAATCGCTTATCGCTTCATACAGAACACCAAATAGTTCATTGTCCGAAACATCAGGAATTTCAACTGACGGTGGCGCTATTTCTATCGAAAATCCGCGGTCTATGAAAGAAGTAATTTCATCATTGTAGTCTTCCTCCAAAAGCAATGGCCTGAGCATGGAAATGTGTGAGGAAACTAAGGCCAGGAGTTCATCTTCGCTGCACCCCACCTGATCAAGCTGCGGAACGAGATAGCCCCAACCCGGAATTTCCCTGGTATTGCTTTCCAGGTTCAGCAGTCTGCTACGAATTTCTTTATGCTCATCAAAGAGTGCCCACGCCGCCTCCAGGTCATCTGTGTTTGAAATCGACTGAAAGAAAAAATAGTGATCAACTTCATTTTCCATATCGATAGAATCTGGATCATCACTATTTCTCTTGAGAATTTCAGCCAGCATGTTGAGTTTATGATCCATAAAAATTCCAGGAAATATAGATGTGTGCGAAACCTGACGCGGCGAACTAACGATAAACACTCCTGATCATGGCCTGATCCAGTGAAACAACTTCCTCGCACAGAGATAGATTCCGCTGCAAATGCTGGCTCAGTTCATCAGGCAAGCGACTATCGGTACTCAAGTGTGTCAATTGCCCGCTGCGCAGCGCGGCATCAAACAATACCGCGTGACCGTGCTTGCTGATGTTACTGCGGGTGACGTTGAGTTTGCGCAATGTGGGTGATGCGCAGATCAAGTGTGCGGCCTGCGCGGCAGCTTCATCGTCCATGCAATTGGCTTGTGCACCCAGGACTCTGGTAGAGGGCGCATAGCCGAGATTGAGGCTTTGCAAAGAAGAATACGTGGCTGCGTCCAACAGCGCACTGGCTCCTTGCTGGCTGATGCCATTGCTTGCCAGTTCCAGGGTGTGCAATGTGCGGTTGTGGCGCAAGGCTTCTGCCAGCACCAAAGCCCCTTCATCCCCCAGGCGATTGACGCTCAGGTACAGTGCCTTGATATGCGGTGCTTGGCGCAGCAGGCGTGCCAGGTCGGTGGCGCTGGCTGCTTCCAGGCCGTTACCGCTCAGGTAAAGGCTTTGCAGGCTATGGTTGTCGCTGCACAGGGCATCAACGATGGCTTGTACTCCTGATGCACGCAAATCCGTATTGACCAGGTCCAGCACGCGCAACTGCTGATTGCTGCGCAACATGTGGGCGATATTCGCTGCACCTTCAGGGCCTAAGGGATTCCGCTTCAGCCACAGGCCGGTGATGTTTTGCGCACTGCCCGCCAGAGTGTTGTCTAGCGCCAGCGCACCTGCTGGCCCGATGTTGTTGCAGCCGAGAAAAAGCACCTCAAGGTGAGGATTGGCACTGGCCAGCCCGGCCACCGCCGCCGCTCCGGCGTCACCTATCGCGTCTGTCCCCAGCATGAGGCTGCGCACCTGGGTATTGTGCTCCAGCGCTTTGGTGACGCTCAGGCAGTGATCCGTACCCAGGCTTTGCTTGCATAAATCCAGGCGGCCATCGTCGGTCAAAGTCCCACGCGGAAATTGCTGATTGCCTTGCGCACTGAGGTCGACACCGAGGTTGGCCCTGAGATGATTGAGCAAGGGGTCGAGCTCTGCCGCATCGCATGGGGTGATGCTGACGCGATGCACCGGGCATTGCACATTGCTGTGTTCTTTCATGGCATCGTCGCCAGGGGTAAGCATGGCTATAAATTGTGATGGGTCACCAGGCATAAGGCTCGTAGTCTTTGAGGAAGTGGCCGGACAGGGGTGTCTCCGTTTCATTGACACCGCGCACGATCGGGTCTATCAGGCGCGCCATACCATCAATGATATCCAGTGGCGTATAAAAATCCTGCGTTTGCCGCACATGCATGGCTTGCAGATAAGGTTTTTCATCCGTGATCCAGCCGGTATCCACCGCATTCATATAAATACCATCGCGCGCCCATTCCTGGGCGCTGGTGCGTACCATCATATTCAGCGCAGCCTTGGCCATATTGGTGTGCGGATGAAATTCAGTTTTACCGCTGCGATTGAATTGCCCTTCCATGGCAGAAGCCTGGATCACAAAGCGGCGCAGATGGGGTGAGCGCAGCAGTGCCGGTTTGAGGCGGGCCGTCAGCAAGAATGGGGCGACGGCATTCACCAGTTGCACTTCCAGCAGCTCCAGCGTGGACACTTCATGCAGTTGCTGCGACCATGAATTGCTGGGGCGCTTGTCCAGCGCCTGGCCGTAGATATCGATCTCCTGTTGCGGGAAATAATCCGCATAACTGGGTAATTGCCCCAGGTATTGCGTCTTCGCTTCCAGCAACCACGGTGTTGGTTCGGCAGCCATCAGGGCAGCATAAAACTCGCGTGGGCGCTTGATGGTTTGTGCTGCATTATTGATGAGCATGTCGAGGTGAGGTAATTCCTGGCCCAGCTTGTCGGCAAACTCTTCTACATCGGGAATGCAGCGCAGGTCCAGGGCCTTGATCTTCAGGCGTTCGGCCCACTCGCCAGAATCTGGCATTTCCAGAAAGCGCCGTTCTGCATCTTGCGGGAACCGGGTCGTCACGATGACGCAGGCACCATCACGCAACAAGCGCAAGGCAGTCTCAAAACCTATCTTGATGCGCCCACCAGTGACCAATGCATAACGCCCGTGCAAATCGGCGCGCTGATGACGCTTGTTCCAGTTTTTTTCAGCACATAGAGGGCACAGGGAATGGTAGAAATGATGGAGTTGCTGGAAACCCTGTTTGCAGACATAGCAGCGTTGTGACCATAGAGCACTGCCATGTGCCTCATTTGACAGCACTGGCAAGGCTGCAGTTTGTTGCGAGCGTACCAGTCCGGTTTGCAAGCGTGCATTGCGCAATCGTTCTTTTGCTGCATCGGCACGCGTCTGCCGGTGTCCGCGCTTGGCGCCTTTTTGTATCTTGGCAATCAGGGTCTTGAAACGCGGATGATCATCCATCTGCGAAGGTTCATCGGCAATCAACTGCAGCACCTTCAAGGCGGTGTTCAGTTCTTCATCGGTAAATGCCACAGCGGATATCCTCGTCTGTCCATTAGTACACGCAGGTGTGTGCGCTGAGTGGTGGGAACGGGTTGGGCTTGAACCAACACCTCCCTCATGCATATGTTGACGCGCTTCCATTACGCTACCGTTCCCGGCGACGATTATAGCGGAGCAGGTTTGCAAAGGTCAAAATTTCTCGACTACATCCTCATTACGGCATGAGGCGTTCACCTTATAAATTGAAGGGAAAGAATTGGGTTTGAACCAACGCCTTCTGCATGCAATGCAGATGTGCTTCCATTACACCATCTTTCCCGGCGCGGATTATAGCGGAGTAATTTGGAAAGCTAAAAAATATTTCGAATATCATTTCGAGGATATACAAGCTATCGAATTGGCTGGGAACGAGTTGGGTTTGAACCAACGCCTTCTCCCTTGCTGTGGAGCTATGCTTCCATTACATCATCGTTCCCGATACGGATTATAGCCGGGCGCGGATGACATGATGTACATTCAGCGATGTGGGTTGTGACGCAAGGCACTCTGGTCTAAGAGAATATCCGTGCTGTATAGCTCGAATAGATTGGGAACGAGTCGGGTTTGAACCGACACCATCTCCTCTTGGTTGAGGTGTGCTTCCATTACACCATCGTTCCCGCTATGGATTATAACCGAGCGTCTTTGGCGTGAGCGAAAGCTGACCAATATGCAAGGTGCATGATGTGCTTACTCAATCTGATTTGCATCACTTCAGTTGAAGCGATACCATCACTTTTTTAACGCTGTGTACACATACCCCGTATGCAGCATATATTCGGGAGAGAAAAATGGGTTTGGGTATCAGTGTTGGCATACTGTCAGGAGCGGACAATAATGATGCAGATCGTGATGAAGGGCTGGACCCTGGCTGGACCGCCATCAACTACGTACTCAATGCATCTGGCTTGCCTGCGCATGCAGAGCCACGCTCGCTTCCGCAACTGGATTCACGCTCTGAACTTGATAGCTGCCCCTATTCCTTTATACACTATTTGCGCCGTGCTTATGCCCACCGCAGGGCAGACCCGACATGGCTTGCAACGCCCTTGCCAGAAGGAGAGGACCCAAGCCAGGATGAAGTACTGCAGGCGGAATATGACTACCTGAGCAGTCATTTGATCTGCCATTCAGACGCCGAAGGTTATTATGTGCCAGTGGACTTTGAAGAAGTCTTGTTCGCCAAAAACGAGGATATTGGCCTGCCAGGCGGCATGCTGGGTTCTTCCTATCGCCTGATGGAAGAATTGATACTGGTGGCACCTGCACTCGGCATCCAGCTCAACAATGGACAATTATCAGATGCCGAAGCCACACGCATCTGCGAAGAGGCAGCGCAGAAAGCCAGTTGTTATCGAGAACTGGACTCATGGATAATCTTATTTGAAAGCGCCCGTCTGAGCCTGACACACAAGACAGCCATAGTGTTTTGCTGAAAGCTCCCCCCTGCGCGCCCTGCATGTCAAAACTGCTGACAGGATGAGCGAATTGTCGGTAAGTTCACTGTGCAAGATGCGCACAACACAGCTTGCACAAAAGCGCCAAGCCTAAAACGAACTAGGCGAATTCTGGTAGGCCTGCCACTGCGCACCTCCCTCTGATGGGCGGTAGCCGGATACCTGAAAAAACAGATGACGAAGCGTGCCCTCCTCTAAATCTGCCTGTACAGAGACAGTAAAGGCACCCTGTCGTATTCTACTTACATGGACTTGAGAATTTCCTGTCTCTTTGCCTCATGTTCAGGCTTGCTGATCAAGCCGTCTTTGAGAAGAGCGTCGAGTTCTTTCAGCCTGTCAGCTGCGGCCCCTTGCGCTGGCTTGGCTTTTACAAGACTTGCTGCTTCGGACTGGCTTGGACATGACTGCGCACAAGTTTCCATTGCTGTCTTGCATGCTGACTCATTCGCCAGAGTAAACAATTTAAAACCACTCATGCAACTGGTATGGTTAGCTGACCATTGCTGAGCACAGGCACTGTCTATGTTGGCAAAATCAACTTTGGGTGCACCAGCACAGCCGGACAGCAAGAAAGCCAGTGCAGAAATAAGTGGAGTGATTTTTTTTATAGGTATTCGTATCTTCAATCAGGGTAAAAAATGGGCAGCGCAAGCGGGATAAAATTGAGCTCTTCAATGATGAAATTGTATTGCATTTTTTTAAGTTCCCGAAACCTTTATCTCTCACAATGACTAGCCATCAACCCTGCAAAGTTGTCGGCACCGCAGCCCTGATCACTTCGATGAACTTGCGCAACCTGGCCGGATAAAAACGCGCATATGGATATACCAGATGCACAGGCAAGGGGGTGGCCTGCCATTGCGGTACCAGTTGTACCAGACGTCCGGTGGCGATGTCGTCTTTCAGTATCCAGCCTGAACCTATGGCTACGCCCAGGCCTTCCAGCGTGGCAGTGCGCAGGGCGTAGAGGTTGTCGGTACTGATGCGCGGGGTAAAGGCCAGGCGCTGGATTTCGCCGGTGTGCATCTGGCGCAGGAATACTTCGTTGCGGTAAAAAGTGCGCAGCGACAGCCAGGGGAAGCCTGCCAGGTCTATGGCTTGCTGCGGCATGGGCCTGCCCGCCAGTATCGATGGTGCGGCAACGACGATGCGCGGCACTTCGGCCAGTTTGATGGCAACCAGGTTGGTGTCGGTCAGCTCACCTATCTGTATCGCGCAGTCTATGCCGGCAGAAATAAAATCCTGCAGCGTGGTTTCATCATGCAGCAGCCACTCTACATTCACGCGCGGATATAGCCTGAGATAGTCGGCCAGTGGCTTGACCAGTCTTTGCTGGCCAAACGCATGGGGAGCGACGACACGCAGCAAGCCTTCCGGCTCTTCTGTCACGCCGCGCAAGTCGGACTCAAAGGCAGCCCAGTTGACCAGCAAGTTCCTGGCATGTTCATAACAGCGCTCGCCATCGGCAGTCAGGCGCATGCTGTGGGTGGAGCGGTTCAATAGCCTTACACCCAGGAACTGTTCCAGCGATTGTAGACGACGGCTGACTGTCGGCTGGGTCGTCCCCAGTTGCACTGCTGCGGCTGACAAATTACCCGCCTCGACGATGCGCACAAAGGTTTGCATGAGCTCTATACGGTCACCTGCGCCCGCCATCAGGGATGCGGTGGCAGTCTGGTCAGGATGCATGGGTTTTGACTTGATCATACGTCTAATGTATAACAAATCTGCGTTGACTGCTGCTACCACTTAACTGTGCTGCCCACTACACTGTGCAGCACAGCATAAGATGCGTCAAAAGAGGAAATCAAGCATGACCCCCATTCACCAATCGCATGACCAAAGTGCTGCAGTGCAGCCTGACCTGGCTGCCATCAATCTCGCGCCCGTCCATCAACTACCCTCACCACCACTGGTATTATTGCTGGCCACTGGGGCTGGCTTGTCGGTGGCTTCTCTGTATTATAGCCAGCCCATGCTCGGGATACTGGCCGCCGATATAGGAGTCAGCAATCTGGACGCAGGCTTTATCCCTACGCTGACGCAACTTGGCTATGCCCTGGGTATCTTGTTGCTGGCCCCGCTGGGCGACAGGCATGACCGCCGCAATATCATCCTCATCAAGGCTGGCTTGCTGGTCGCTGCCCTGATTGCTGCAGGTCTGGCAAACAGCCTGAGCGTTTTATTGATTGCCAGCCTGGCGATAGGCTTGACGGCCACCATGGCCCAAGACATCGTCCCTGCTGCTGCCACGCTGGCGCATGAATCACGCCGTGGCAAAGTGGTGGGCACGGTCATGACGGGCTTGTTGATGGGCATCTTGCTGTCACGCGTGGTCAGTGGCTTTGTGGCAGAGCACTTTGGCTGGCGCAGCATGTTCATGCTGGCAGCGGTAGGGGTATCGCTGATTGCCGTTGCCATCTGGCGTGGCCTGCCCCATTTTGTGCCGACGACCACCCTGAGTTACCGCGCCTTACTGGCGTCGTTGCTGGATCTCATGCGCCGCCACGGCACGCTGCGCCGTGCAGCACTGGCCCAGGGTTTGCTGGCGATGGGCTTTAGCGGCTTTTGGTCTACGCTGGCAGTGATGTTGCATGCCGAGCCTTTTCATATGGGCAGCGCCGTGGCCGGTGCCTTTGGTCTTGCCGGGGCAGCAGGCGCACTGGCGGCACCACTGGCGGGCCACCTGGCCGATAAACGCGGGCCAGAGCTGGTCACCAAACTGGGCGCCGGACTGACAGCTGCTTCGTTTGCCATCATGAACCTCAGCCCCCTGCTCCCGCCAACAGCACAATTGTGGTTACTGGGCATAGGCACGCTAGGTTTTGACCTGGGTGTACAAAGCACGCTGATCGCCCACCAGACTATCGTCTATGGCATAGACAATGGCGCCCGTAGCCGCCTCAATGCCGTGCTGTTTGTCGGCATGTTCATCGGCATGGCAGCCGGTGCCACCCTGGGTAGCGCCCTGCTGGCGCAATGGGGCTGGACAGGCGTGACCGGCATGGCCACAGTCACGGCGCTGGCAGCGCTGGCGGTAAGATACTGGAAAGTGCCGGCAGACGAGGCTTGATAAAACAAAAAGCCGGGCTCGCCAGAGCCAAACTTGTCAGAGCAAGGCCGATTGAGGATACATCTCAATCGGCCTTTTTTAATCTGAGATGTTGCATTGTCATCATAAGTTCTTTGATACTATATCGACAACAGATATATCATCTCTCGATATAAGCACCAACAAACCCAGGGCATCAATGAGCGACATCAACTATTCAAAGTATCTGCCTCTTTCAGAAGCCACTTTCTATGTGCTGGTGGTGCTGACCGAGCCTTTGCATGGTTATGCCATCATGCAAAAAGTGGAAGACATCAGCGAAGGCAATGTCGTCATCGGCCCTGGCACTCTGTATGGCGCATTTGCCACGCTGGAAAAACAGGGCTTGATCGCCAAGGTCAAGGAAGAAGAGCGGCGCAAATACTATGAACTCAGCGACAAAGGCAGACTTGTGCTCGCCGAACATATACGGCGCATGGAAATCATGTTTCGTAACGCTAAATTGGCATTACCAAAATTAAAAATGGAGGAGGCCAAGTGAGTGCAAATCCAGGTACAAAAGTCAGTGAGATATTGGTCAAGAAATTCAAATGTTTCCACTCGTGGGAGGATGAGCAAGAACAGCTTTGGTTGCAGCAAATGGCAAGCCAGGGTTTGCATTTAAAGACACGCAATGTCCTCGGTGTCTATACCTTCGCTCAAGGCACACCTGCACAAATTGCCTATCGCCTCGACTACGTGCCGAACGCAAAATGGAATGTCGCCAATGTCATCGAACCAGATGACAGCTATCAGCAGTTGCTGATAGATACGGGCTGGGAGCATGTACTCAAGGGAAATGGCTGGCACTACTGGCGCATGCCAGTGACGAATACCCGCCACGCAGGAAAAGCAGAAATTTATTCTGACGACGCATCGAAACAAATGAAATACAAGAGACGCCTGCCGGGTTTACTATTTTGGTTTTGCATTTTGACAGTTCATCTCAGTCTCCCCCAATCCAGCTTGCATACTTTGGGTGATGGCAAGCTGGCATATATGATCGTTTATGGGATAGCCATGCCCATCACCATCTACCTGGGGTATTCCATGATACGTATTTACTTGCGTATCAGGGAGTTGCGTCAATAGCTGGACGCAGCACTTTCGTTATCAGTATCCTCCTTGGTAGCGAAGCTGGCAGGCACATTCCAGGACTAGCTCCCTCAAGATGCCAAGGACAAGGATAATGCACGATTTAGGCTGCCAATTGGCAGCAACTTGGGAATAACTCGACTATGGCCGTACCGAAAAACCGACGGGAATTACTGGACGCTATCAGCACCACCTATGAAAAGCTCGCTGCCGACCTTGCCAGCGTGCCGGCAGAGCGTGCCAACGAAATGACGCTGGAAGGCCATGCACAAGGTACGCATATGAGCGTTGCCAATCTGCTGGCTTACCTGATAGGCTGGAACCTGCTTGTGCTGAAGTGGTCCGAAGCCAGGCCATGCGGCATGCCAGTGGACTTTCCGGAAACTGGATTTAAATGGAACGAACTGGGACGCCTGGCGCAAAAATTCTATGCCGACCATGCCGGAGTGGACTACGCCGAACTGCTGCGGCTGTTTGCCAAGGTGCACGATCAGATCCTGGCCCTGGTCGAAAGTGAAAGCGATGCATCCCTTTACGGTTTGCCGTGGTACGAACAATACACCCACGGCAGGATGATACAGTTCAATACCTCGTCTCCCTATGCAAATGCCCGAGTGCGCTTGCGCAAATGGAAGAAGGCTAACGGCGTCTTGTGATTGCCAGGTTCCAGCAGGCTGACACGGCGATGGGCGATACGGGCGTGGAGCAACTTTTTTAGTTGAACCAATAAGGCGCGGCTGCGCAAAACCCATCAGAAATTTGCCTATTCGCCTCAAAAACGTATGGCACAATACAATGCCGACATGTCCCTTCACTCATAGAGCCACTACACAGATGCCCCCCAATTCATGTAATCCGGCACCTCTGCACCTAGCCCGCAAAACCTTACCGCCATGGCTGATCTATTTTGTTTGTCTGTGTGCTGCCTTGATGCTGGCATCTCCGGCAAAAGCACAAAATGCCAGTGATTCAAGACTCTTGCGCCTGCTTGGACTGATGCAGCAACGCCTGGATGTGGCACAAGATGTGGCCATGTACAAGTGGAATGCCAAAGCCGCCATTGATGATCCTGTGCGCGAGCAACAGATACTGGATGCCCTTGTGAAACAGGCTCCACAATATGGTCTTGAGCCCAAACTGGCTCAGGATTTTTTTGCTGCGCAGATTATCGCTGGCAAGATGATACAGACGGCCTTGTTCAAGGAATGGACGAGCAAGACGCAAGCGCCGTTTAGTGATCCGCCTGATCTCAAAACGCAAATACGCCCAGCGCTGGATAGACTTACGATAGAGCTGCTGACGGCACTGGCTGCTGCCCAGCCTGTGTTGCAGAATAAAGATAGTCAGCAGGAACTTGAGTTGGCCGCAACGAATTCCAGTGTGCGAGCTGAAGTGTCGCAAACAGTACCAGGGTACGCGACGGCCTGGCAACATGCTTTTGGGGTGTTGGTTAGGCGAGAAAAGTGAAGCTTGGCGACCAACTTTGCGTAGTCGCCCGCTAGTTTGAAGATATAGGAATGCCAAACCGAGCTCCAGACATTGCAAGTTTCAAGAAAGCCGTTACCATGACTACTGAAAATCTATGCCCGAGAAACAGACACGACCATGAACGATTACAGGCTGTAATTGTTGCCGGCCCAGTGGCAGCAGAACCCGTACTCGAAGGCCTGTTTATTTGGCTGCAGGATATGAATTATCCCATCGCCATTCCAGTTGCGGACTTCCTGATCACGGTTGGAGACCCACTCATCCCGCATCTCAAGAAAATATTGTGCTCGAACGATTACATATGGATAGGTGGAGTCCTTGACTATGTCGTGGCAAGACTGGCACCAGAACAAATACATATGCTTAAGCCTGAATTGGATCAACTGGTGAAGGTGCCTGGGATTGCGATAGACGTGATATCTATTGGAACCTCTGCCGGAATTTGGGATCAAAAAACATTAAGCCTCATACTTAATACCAGTATTCAAACATGTGAAGATCGTTTGCCTGAACTCAATGAATTGAAAGCAAAGACACCTCCAGACTGGATGCTCAATCGTAGCATCGCCGGAACTGAAGAAAATTTACCTGGGCTGAAAGCAATGAGAACCAAGTTCTTTCCTGAAAGTGAACATAGTAAGGATTAGCTGCTGATAGGTGCAAAGCCTACTTGCCAGCATATCTATCATGCGCCAGCAATCTGGTTTGTAAAATGGCGAAACGGCATTGATTGAATTTCTCCCGAAAAATACCTCCGCCCTGGTAAAACTGCACGTCCATGTATAGCGATGGGATTGAGATTTTTCTCTTTTAAAAGCATGGCACACTCGCGACTATGCTGGGCTAGACTCAGCCATGTCTGTCTGAATGGTGCGTTGTAACGCACCCTACACACGGCCAATCCAGAGGCACTAAGCACTCGCATCTTCTGCCACCTCCATCATCAATCTACGCAACCACAAATGCGCATCGCTACGCGCATACTTGCTATGGCTATACACTTTCAGGGTGTAGGGTGGTATGGCAAAAGGTGCAGGATAAATTGCTATACCTGCCGCCTGTGCCAGCGTCGTAGCAGCATGGCGTGGCAGAGTCATGATGAGTTCGCTGCTGGCGATGATGAAGGGTGCTACCAGCACATTGGGTAATTGTACGGCCACCTGTCTTTGCAGGGACATGCCATCAAGCACATAGTCGATGACGCCACGGCTCTCGTTCCAGGGGGTGACGACGACATGGCGGGCTTGCAGATAAGTCTTGAGTGTCAGCTTGCGCTTGATCTGTGGATGGTGCTGGCAGGCGATGGCGACATAGTCATCTTGCAGCCAGTCAAATTCTTCCATGCCTGCAGGCAGTGGCGTGCGTTCTTCATCGTAGCCCAGGGCAAAGTCGATATGACCCGCCGCCAGTTCATCGAGTGCCAGTTTTTGGCTGGTGTTGATAATGCGCAGGGTGATTTGTGGTGAGACTTGTTGCAGCCTGCTGATGAGGCGCGGCAGAATGGCAAAGGCGGTATAGTCACTGGCTGAGATGACAAAATTGCGCTTACTGCTTGCGGGATCGAAACGCTGGTTCAGACTCAACCCAGCAGACAATTGCGCCAGTGCCGTGCTGACTGTGCTGGCAATTTGCTCTGCCCGCAAGGTTGGCTGCATCTGGTTGTCCAAGCGCACGAACAATTCATCGCCCAGTGCCTGGCGCAGTCTTGCCAGTGCGTGGCTAAGGGCAGACGGGCTTAGCGCCAGTTCATGTGCAGCAGCAGTGACTGAACGCTGGTGATACAGGGCATTGAATACCAACAAGAGATTGAGATCAAGCCTGCGCAGATCAAGATGCATATGCTGCATGATAGTGTGAAGTAATTGCACTTGCCGCATTGTAGGCAGGCTTGTTAGGATGTGGCAAGTAAAGTGTTTTTAAGGAATTCCATGACTATCGACATCCGCCCCGCCCTGCCAGATGATGCAGCGCTGATTCACGCCTATATCACAGAGCTGGCAATCTATGAACGAGCCGAGCATGAAGTCATTGCCAGCGTCGATGATGTCAGGCAAAGCCTGTTCACCGCCGACAGCCCGGCGCGCGGCCTGATCTGCGCCATCGATGGCCAGCCAGTTGGCTATGCGATTTACTTCCTCAGTTATTCAACCTGGCTGGGTCGCAAGGGGATGTACCTGGAAGACTTGTATATCTCACCCAGCCACCGTGGCAGCGGCGCGGGCAAAGCCTTGTTAAGGCATCTGGCGCAGGTCGCCGTCAAAAGTGGCTGTGGCAGGCTGGAATGGAGTGTGCTGGACTGGAATGAACCGGCGATACAGTTTTATCTATCCATCGGTGCCAGGCCGCAGGATGAATGGGTACGCTACCGCCTGGCAGGTGAAGGTTTGCAGGCGTTTGCTGCGGGCTCAGTGACTGAGGCGGTTTGATATCTGGCTCAGTTGGCAGGGTGCGCGTGGCGCACCCTGCCTGTACCGAGAATGCCTGATCTTTAATAGGTCAGACATCAAGAATCACTGCACCAAAGCCGGTTGAATAGCGTCAATCTTGCCGTCCGATGGCAGGGCTGGTACACCTATCAATTTCATCAATAGCGGATACACATCAACATTATCAAAGGCTGGCAAGACCGAGGCTTTCTTGAAGGCCGGGCCATTAGCAATGAACAGGGCCTGCATTTCTTTGGAGAGATTATCGTAACCATGCGAACCCTTGTTCGCCTTGCTGACAGCCTTGGAATCTGGCATCACCAGCCAGCCTACATCAGCCGAGCATATGATGCTTGGCACTCGTGGATTTTTTCCAAACTGCAAACGTGCTGGTATGTTTTCTTTTTTCCAGCATTGCATATGTTCATGGGATTTCAGCAGCGCGGTGGCTACTAGTTTTTCTTGTCCGGCTTTAGGTTCTATGCCTGCATAGCTGCCATACGTCACAACTTCGTACGTGGCAGGATTGGCGATCTGGTCCAGTTGTATGCTGCGTTCAGAGCTGGTCGCAGCCATGCCATGATCAGAGACAATGACAACATTGGCCTTGATCTGACGTACTCGCAAGCCATCCATCAGGCGGGCGATGGCAACGTCAGCACTGGCCACGGCTTCGGTCACCTCTGCGGTATCCGGGCCAAAATCATGGCCTGCATGATCGACCTGATCAAAATACACAGTCAGGAATTGTGGACGCTCGCCAGCGGGCTTGTCCAGCCAACTAAGCATGGTGTCAACCCGCACTGCGGGTGCCAGCTTGCCATCGAAGGTGCGATATTCTGAGGGGCGCACGCCATGGATGGCGGCTTCGGATCCCGGCCAGAACATGATAGCTGTGTTGACCTTATGTTTTTCTGCGGTCACCCAGACCGGCTCGGCCTGATCCCACCAACGCCTGTCCAACACGGCTTCCTTGTTACCGAGCCTGAACCGCACACCTGGAATTTGCTGATCTTCCATGGTGTTACCAACAATTCCATGCCGGTCTGGCCGCAGACCCGTTACCAGGGTGTAGTGATTGGGAAAAGTAATCGATGGATAGGAGGGACGCATGGCCTCGGCACGCACACCATCAGTTGCCAAGGCGTTGAGCGTAGGAGTCACGCCACGCTGCAGGTATTCTGGTTTGAAGCCATCAATGGAAACCAGGATGGTGGGCTGGTAATTGCCACTCGCTTTGGGAACAACCGTTGGCTGTTCAGGTAGACCGGCGCAACCAGCCATGCCCAGGACTAGCAGGCTATACGCAAACGCTTTCAGGTAAAATTTTTTCATGGTGTGCTGTGTTTGAATCGTGGTTGGTACGTTAATCGCAGTTTACAACACAGCCTACCGCAAACATATTACAAGGCTGTGTATGCCATTACGCGATCACTGGCCCCAAAAACAGTACCGTGGCAGGCCCCGTGCGAAAGCTGGGGCTGAGTGCATCTGCCTCTACCATATATGGCATGGCATCGTGTGCAGCTAGGGCAGCTTTGGATGTCCATTTTTCTACCAGTACAAATTTATCTTCATCATCGTCAACGGCATGCATATCGTATTGCAGGCAGCCTGCTTCAGCTCGCACCAGCGGCGCCAGCCTGGTGTATACAGCGATTTGCTCCTTGCTTTGGCCAGGTTTGGTCTGTATCAGGATGACCATCATGAATGCTTCTGACATAAAAATAAATCCAGGTGATATTGAGATGCAAGCTTGCGCAAGCGATTCGCAGAGTGCGCGAAGCGCACTCTGCCTGTGCTATGGAGTACAACAAATCAAACCATATCTTCAGGCCTGACCCAGCCATCAAACTCTTCTGCGGTGACATAACCCAGGGCCAACGCTGCTTCACGCAGGGTCGTGCCCTTGCTGTGCGCTTGCTTGGCAATCGCGGCGGCGCGGTCATAACCGATATAGGGGTTGAGTGCGGTCACAAGCATGAGGGAATTGGCTAGCAATTCCTTGATGCGTGCCCGGTTGGCTTGCATGCCCTGAACGCAATGCTCGTCCAGGCTGGCCATGCCATCCGCCAGCAGGCGGCAGCTTTGCAGGAAGTTGTGGACGATCAGGGGTTTGAAGACATTCAATTCAAAATTGCCGGACGCGCCGCCTATGCTGAGTGCCACATCATTGCCCATCACCTGGCAACATAGCATGGTTACGGCTTCGCACTGGGTAGGATTGACCTTGCCAGGCATGATGGAGGAACCAGGCTCATTTTCTGGTATCTGCAATTCGCCCAGGCCCGAACGCGGGCCGGATGCCAGCCAGCGTATGTCGTTGGCGATTTTCATCAGGGCAGTGGCCAGGGTCTTAAGTGCGCCATGGCTGCTGACCATGGCATCATGGCCAGCCAGTGCCGCAAAACGATTCGGGGCCGCGCTAAAGGCGACACCAGTATCCAGTGTCAGACTAGCGGCAACCAGCTCACCAAAATCTGCATGGGTATTGAGACCAGTACCAACTGCCGTGCCACCTATCGCCAGTTCCTGCAAGGCTGGCAGGGTGTGGCGCAGTGCTTTGTCGGCATAATCGAGTTGTGCCACCCAGCCTGAAATTTCCTGGCCCAGGGTCAGTGGTGTGGCATCTTGCAAATGGGTACGGCCTATCTTGATGATATCGGCAAACTCCTTAGCTTTGATATCGAGACTAGTGCGCAGTTTTTTCAAAGATGGCAAAACTTGTTCTATGACAGCCGCAGCAGCAGCGACATGCATGGCTGTGGGGAAGACATCATTCGATGACTGGCCCATATTCACATGGTCATTCGGATGCACTACCCGGCTCATGCCGCGTGTGCCACCTAAAAATTCAGAAGCGCGGTTGGCCAGCACTTCATTCATGTTCATATTGCTTTGCGTGCCAGAGCCAGTTTGCCAGACCGATAGCGGGAATTCAGCAGCATGTGTACCTGCCAACACTTCCTCCACCGCCTGGGCTATCGCCCCTGCCACTTTGCCATCCAGCAGGCCCAGATCACTATTCACCTGCGCGCAACTGCGTTTGACGCGGGCCAGTGCCAATACCAGTTCTGGTGGCATGGTTTCTGTGGAAATGGCAAAGTGATGCAAGGAACGCTGGGTCTGCGCGCCCCATAATGCATCTGCGGGGACGGCAATTTCGCCAAAAGTATCGCGCTCATTGCGCTGCGCGCCGGAATACTTGGTTTTCATTTGCAACAACTCCTGGGATGAGAGTGGAACTTCATGATAAAAAATCTTGAAAGAATGCTCTCATTCTAGCGGTGATTGCAATAGTCTGCCTGATCGCGGTCTGATATTTTTTTGCTTGCAGTGTTCGTCATCAATACAATCAGCGGCGGAGCAGATATAGCCAAGAACAGACGATACAAAACTCAAATTTTCGCATATTCATGCCGCCACCAATTCGGGGTTGAAGTTGCTCCTCCAGCCAAGTTACGCATTTATGCCTGATGTAGCGTCAACAATTGCTTCAACAATGGCCGCAGGATTGCCTGTCCACGAAGTTGCTCTTTCCAACGCGATGGAATGCCCCCTATGCCGTCGCGGATGCCAGCTATGCCACCAGCAATACAAGCTGTCGTATCGGTATCATTGCCCAGGCGAATTGCAGCACGAACTGCTGCTTCGTAGTTTCCGGCTTGCAGCACCATACGGGCAGAGCGCAAGCTATCGACCACGTAGCCGGAACCATAACCTATTGGCTCATCATCCGGCCGTATCGACCATTCCAGCTCCTCAAGCTCCTGGGGCTTATTGGTATAAATCGTCCGCAGTACTCGCGCAGCCTCATTCCAAGGATCAACAACATCATTCAATACTCTGCGTGCCCAAAGGCAATAGAGTGCACAACAAACTTGTGAACGCAGATGCGCATGGGTAAGTTGCGATTGCAATTGTGCGATGCTGACCAAATCAGAATCTGAGCCACGATGAAATAAAACCAGTGGCAATACGCGCATCAATGAACCATTGCCATTATCATGATCACCGCGCGCACCTGCTTCCAGCGCAGGGGAATTCTGTCGCAGCGCACGAATTGCTTTGCCTGTCGTGATACCTATATCAAAGACAATTCCATCAACCGCCATATAGCCCTGGTCATACCAGAGAACTAGCTTGCGACCTAAGTCATCTGCATCAAATTGCCCACATTCCAGTAACGAGGCAAGCAGGCAAAGTGCTTGTGCGCCATCATCCGACCATGTTCCGGGTGGTACAAGTCGATGTGAACGGTCAAACCCAGAAGGCGGCTGGAACTCTATCAGCTCCGCTGCAGGAATTGCTGATGCATCACGAAACTCGTAGGGGACACCAAGCGCATCACCAATCAGCAAGCCTATCAATGCACCTTCGATGCGTTCTATTTTTGTTGGTTTTTTATCATCAGTAAATGTCCAGTTCCCTTATTCACGCACCAAACCGCACCAGCATATGATCCGTACCCGCCAGCTCTTCTTCGATGATAGCGGCAATCTGATTCCAGTCACCTCTGGCCAGCCCTGCTCCTATCAAGGGATAAGCGATTCGCAGGCCAGAAAATTCCTGCCGCAGGCGGGCAAACACAGTACGAATAGCTGCATACTCTGCCTTGACACCTTTGCCACGCCAGTCATACTGGGTATAGGCATTGACGATGACAAAGCGTGTGTCGCCTCTGACTATGCTGGCGTAGCTGTAACTGCCCAGCTTGGCATGATCTGCAGGCAGGGTTTCCTGGTCGGCTGCATAAGCTTCTGGAAATTGCTTTTTGATGGTCTTGGCGATGCCAGCACCCATGGTGCAAAAGCAATTGCAGCCGTGGACGATGACATCGAACTGACCTTGCAAGGCCAGTGCCAGTAAATCCCCTGTTATCTCTTTCATTGTCTCAACTCTCTGTCAATTGCCTGCTACCAAAGCGCGTATACAAGTCTTCTGCTATGCGTAAAATATCTTCGCGCATGGCAAGCCGTTCCAGCCACTCGGGAGGTATGCCTTCCACGCCGTAGTAAGCACCGGCAAGCTGGCCGGTGATGGCGGCCGTGGTATCAGCATCATCGCCCAGGTTGGTGGCAGTGAGGATGGCGTCCTTGAAGTTATCTGTATGCATGAAGCACCATAATGAAGCTTCCAGCGATTCCACTGAATAGCCGCTGCCGCGTATCTCATCCCTGCTTTTGGTGATGAAGCCGGCCTGGCTGATGGCCAGCACCTTGGGTCCAGTTGGTGTAAATGGCACATCAACAAACAAGTCTGCCTTGCTGCAACCGGCAAACAGGCGGCACAACAACGCCGACAATAACTGGCAGCATTGCATTGCTTCGGGCGCGGCATGGGTGGTACGTGAACTTTCTGCGGCGTAGTGAACGGCGGCAGCAACATCAGGATAGCCAAACATGGCCACTGGTGCCAGGCGCATGAGCGAGCCATTGCCTGCGGTATGGGGATCATCCAGGCCGCAATACGGCTCGCCACTGCTGGCATAGCGCGACAAGGCTGCACGTACAGTATTGCCTATGTCAAAACACAGACCGGTAGAGCTCAGATAGCCCCATTTCCACCAGTTGAGATAACGCCCCATCTGGTCTTTGGCATCGAAGCCATCTTTAGTGAGCAGACTCTCTGCCAGACACAGGGCCATGGAAGTGTCGTCCGTCCATTCTCCAGGCATTAATCCAAACGGCCCGCGACCCACCATGTCGGTGACAGGCGTGAAACTACCACGCGCAGAAAATTCCACAGTCGTACCGACAGCATCACCACAGGCCAGGCCTGCCAATGCGCCAAGATAGCGTTTCCGCAATGAGATTTGCATGTCTTTTTCCTTCCTTAGCGACCAATATGGTCAGTCATTTTTCTGTAATACTTAGAGAATAACCATCTTAGTTTAAATTTGCAACTATCTTAGTTTTAATTTGCAAAAAACATTCAATGCAATTTAATGACCCGAAGGCATTTATAATTCAGAAAACTCGGCCATCGCTGTATTTACTTTTCTCATATGTACCCAAAAAAAAATTTTATCAAGCAGTTTTCAGAGATGGACAGCGAGCATTTACTCGTCAAGCTATCGAGTGAAGACCTGGCCGACAATGCCAGCGATGCGATCCGCGATATTTTGACGGCGCGCGGCATGTCCGTGACCGAGATAGACAGCATCAGCAAGAAAGTCCACAAGGCGCAATATCGGCTAGCGCGCAGGACGATAGAGTGCGATTTTTGCGGCAACTCTGCCCGCCATCATCCAGTGCTGAACGAAGGCCAGCGGTTTTGCTCGAAGAACTGCCTGCACCGTGCCAGGGTCAGCGAGGCTGCGGTTGATCTTACCGAAGCAATGATATTGCAAGGCGCTGGAAAAATTCGTTCTGGCGCATGCCCCATGTGCAGCAGCATGGCCAGCCCCGTCGAGATGCGCTATTCGTACACTGCGATTTCGTACATCATCAAGAGCACATACAATACCAGGACGCGCTTATGCTGTGTCCAGTGTGGCAGGAAAGAAAATCGCCAAGGCATGTTAGTCAGTTTTTTTGCTGGCTGGTGGAGTATTCCATCGGGGCCCATCTATACTATCGCAGCTTTGATTGGCAACCTGAAAGCCATGTTTGAAATGCGTGGTGACGGATTACCCTCAGATGAATTGATAAGCCAGGCCAAATATCAACTGGCGCTAAGTGCTCTCGAAAATCAAGCACAGATGCATTAAGATTGTGCGGGACACGGTTACAAAATGAATCCCAGACCGCCAGCCCCTCCTCTACGCCCTATTCAAAAACTTTCAGGGTTAGGCTCGCGCAAAAAAATTCTCTATTCCTGTCCACCCTTGCTCAACACCAGCAAGCGGTTATTGGCTGGCATGGCGATATCATCCTGCAAGTGCATGCCATGCTGGCTTGCCAGGATCAGAATGTTTTCTATATCGCGTATGCCCATATGTGCGGCTTGTTGTTTGAGTGACGCGTCGAAGTGTTGGTTGCTGGCACTGGTAAATTCACCAGCGTAATTGAAGGGGCCATAAATGAGAAACAAGCCTCTGTTACTCAGCAAGGCTGCGACACCGGCAAACATGAGCTCTACTTCCTGCCACGCCATGATGTGGCAGGTATTGGCGGTGTACACAGCATCAAACTGCGCTTGCGGCCAGGAGCTGATCCCGATATTCAATTCAAATGGTGGCAAGAGATTGGGCAGTGCGGCCTCTGCCATCCAGGCAATGATGCTGGGATGATATTCCTGCCTGTCGCTGGTCTGCCATTGCAGATGGGTCAGTTGCCTGGCGAAGCTCACAGCATGCTGACCGGTGCCGCTACCTATCTCAAGCAGACTGTGACAATCAACCAGGAGAGGCTCTATTGTTTGCAGGATTGGTGTGCTGTTTCTTTCGCAGGCGGCGGAAAACAATTTACTCATCATTCTACTTTCATGTGGCGGTGGTTTGTTGCGACAGCTTGTTGCAATCCTAGCAGCATATGGTGTGTCATTGATGCACGTTCCAGGATATTTTTAGACAATGTCAAGCAGCCGCCATCCCAGCAAATGCATGAAAGTGTATTTTTCTCAGCCATTTTTTTCAAATCTTGACATTTCAAAAGCTTGAGCTTCACACGCAAGTGGTATGCTAAAAATACACTGTGACAGACCCGCAATTCATTTTGCTGCCAGTGCTGACAGGTATTTCTGATGGTGAAAAATGTTGAATCGCTACTTCCCTGCTTGCCTGCTGCCATTTTGTTTTGCATATAATATAGCGTCGGCAGCCCCCAAGTGCCCGTCGCAACCAATCAAGCTGGATCTTCTTGAGCTGGGCATTTACTTCAAATCCGAGCGAGGCAAAGCTGCCGGCAATGGTATAGACCGGGATCTGGTCGATGAACTCAGCAAACGCAGCGGTTGTGCTTTCGATGCCAAAGTGCAGCCACGCGCCCGAACCTGGATAGAAATAAAAGCTGGTCGCATCGACATGATGACGGCAACTCTCAGCACACCTGAGCGCGAAGAATTTCTCTGGTTATTTCCTTACGTACGTGCCCACCATATCATTTTGCTGGGTCCATCTGCACCAAGCACTCTGCATACCCTGGCACAATTCCAGAAAGCCAGTTCGCTTAAATTTGGTGTCATCAGAGGTTTCGCGCACAGCGCCTTTTATGACCCACTCATCGCGGCCTGGATGCAGGAAGACAGGGTCAGGGTGTATCCGGATGAGGCGCATCTGATCAATGCGTTGATACAGGGCGAAGTTGCCGCTGTCACCTCATATCCTGGAGTCTTTCAGTTTTACATTAATGCCAAAGTCAATCCTAACTCTGTACGCATGGTGGATTGGGACAAGGGTAATTTGCAAGTCCTGGGAAATTTCGGGATCAGCAAGGCGCGCTTCAGCGAGGCCGAAGCGCATGAATGGGGCATGCTGATCAAGGCAATACAGTTGGACGGCACTCTACTCAAAATCTACCGCAAATATGTAGGGGCGCGTGAGGCGCACAATATGCTGCCCTGAAATTTTCTCGCTACGCGAACCAAGCTCGCACAGCTATCGTTAATTGTTGATTAGTCACCAGAACAAGATAGCCAGTAATGGTGTAACAAAGAATAAGACAAGCAGATGCCTGCCACATTCTTTTTCTGCTCACTGATGTGTATATTGCATATCGAACGCGCCTATTTTTTCTTTACTGCCAATTGCTTGTGCAGTAAATCAACAGCGACATCCAGAGCCGCATCATTGCCAGGCTCTTGCTTGCCGGGGTCCACGACTATACCGGGGACAAAGTTCTCACGCGGTGTTCCGTTCAGATGGAATAATTTTTCATTCGGGATGCGGACGATGAAACCCGCGTGTGGCAACTTCACTTCACCCAAGGCCCCCAGCAATCCGGCCATGCGGGTGCCGACAATTTTGGCTCTTTGCATGCCATCCAGAGCGATGGTCATGCCCTCACCCATGCTGCCAGTCCAGTGACCTGCCAGTACGACAACAGGTTGTTTGTAGATGAATTTGCCACGCGGGCTGACGTATTCAGCCCAGCTACGCCTGATGCCTGATTCGCGCATCTCTGCCACCAGCTCATGCTTTTGATAAGCCTGGTCCTGGCTGATCAGGCGGCCCATCATGCCACGTGCGACTGTGGTGTTGCCACCACTGGGCGTGTCGCGCAAATCCAGTATCAGTGCCTTGCTGTTTTCCAGCTTGTCCATTGCTTCATCAAAGGCGGCAATCAGGGCGCTATCGCCAAGACTGTTATTGATGCGGATATAGCCTATCTCACCCAGGCTGCGGCTCGATAATGTTGTAGCCGGGCGTTCTACGCCTGGGGTGAATGTCATTTCCTGTACCTGCCCCTGCGCGCTGGCAACCTTGATTTTCACAGCCTGGTTACGCGGACCTGCGAGTGCTACGCGCAAGGCCCAGTCACGCGCTACCGGGTCGGCAGTTGCCAGACTGGACGGGCCAAATTGGGTGACGGCTTGTGCCACCGGCTGCCCGTGCACTTCCAGCACTTTCATACCCACCCGCACGCCCGCACGCTCTGCTGCCGAATTTGCCCTGACATCGGTGATGACGGCATCCTTGCCCTGCCATTCTGCCCACAGGTCTGTGCCAGTCGGCACCAGGCGCGGCGTGGCTGGCAGGCTGGTGGCCAGGTGCGCGTGGGAATCGTATAACTCAGCCACCGCCGCTTCCATCATGGCGACAAAATCCCGCTTGCTGGTGATGGATTTGACTTGCTTGCCATATTTTTCATGCACGGCTTTCCAGTCGGTTTTCCTGGCGTCAAAATAGGCATAGTTTTCATCGACGTACTGCCAAAAGATTTCAAAATCCTGGCTGAAACTGGCGGGCGCGGGTGCTGGGGCGTCGGCAAAAGCAGGCGTGCTCATGCCAAGCACACTGGCAACAGCCAGGACGGACAATAGACGTGGAAATGGGCGCATGAAACTTAATATATTAATGAAGTGAAGGCAGAATTCTAACCGAAAGTGCTGCCTTCTTGCGCCTGGCTCAAAAGACTTGCCATAACTGCCAGAGTGCGAAACCAAAAAGCAGCAAGCCGCCAACCCGATTGATGGTGCCCAGCAAACCCGGCCCGACTTGCCTGCTCAGCAAGGCAACACCGGCACTGAGCATGAACCACCAGATTGCCGACCCCAGGAATACACCCAGCACCATCAGGCCTGCCGCTGCGGTATCAAGTACCTTGGGCCCGGCGATAGTGGCAAACACGGCGATGAACGAGATGATGGTCATGGGGTTGGCCAGGGTCAGTGCAAACACTGAGACAAATACCTTGCCTGAGCGTTGCTGACTCACGCTGGCCGCCTGCCCTGCTTCGCCGCTTTCCAGCAGCAGCTTCACGCCCATCCAGCCGAGGAACAAGGCCCCGCCTATTGCCAGTGGTGTACTCAAGGACACAAAATAATCCGTCACTGCCAACATGCCAAATGCCCCAATCGCACCGTACACAGCATCAGCACAGGCTGCCCCCATGCCGCTGACAAAACCAGTACGCATGCCATGCGCCAGGGTGCGCTGTATGCACAACAAACCTATGGGGCCGACCGGTGCGGCTATCGACAGACCGATCAGCATGGCTTTGAAAAATAGACCTGCTTCCATGAATACACCCACATCAAAAAGAACATGCATCCAGTATGAAGAGTTGCAGCAGGCATTAACATGGAAAAATTAAGGTAAAACTGCTACATTGCCTTCACTATTCTTGTGCATCTACCTGTAAACTTAATATCATGGATATCGACACCAAAGCCTGGAAAATCCTGGCAGCCCTGCAACGCGACGCCCGCATCTCATTGAAAGCACTCGCCGACGAAACCGGCCTGTCACTGCCTGCCACATCCGAAAGAGTCAAACGCCTGGAAGAAGCCGGTGTCATCAAGGGCTACCGGGCAGAGGTAAATGCCGAAGCCATAGGTCTGCAAGTCCAGGCCGTGATCGGCATCACCGTCCCCCAGCCACAAAAATCCAGTCTCATCGCCCACCTCAAATCCTTGCCTGAAGTGCTGGAATGCCTGCATGTGACGGGGCAAGATTCTTTTCTGTTACGCGTTGCAACAAGAGATTTGCGGCACCTGGAAAGCTTTGTCGGGAATATCAACCACTATGGTGAGACGCGAACGTCCATCATCATGTCGGCGCCTATACCTTTGCGGGCTTTGATGCCAGTGGAGGTTAAGTGAATGGTGTGAACTGATAGCAAGACGGTTACTGGTCGTGTTGACGTCGCTGTTGGGTTTGACTCTGGGGTTGCCGGTTGTTTTTGACGTTCGAAGTTCCCATGTGTAGCCGCCGTTTGGGCTGTACAGAAAATGGATCAAGAAGAGCCGCTGTCTGAGCGTAGCGAGTTTCGGATCTTCCCATTTTTTGTACTGCACAAACGGGAACCCCGCAGGGGCGGCTATGCCTGGGTCGCCTTTTTGGCCCACCTTTTTTGGCGAGACAAAAAGGTGGGTAGCTGCCGGTCTACCACCGGCCAGCAATCTTAAATTACGTGTGCAGGTAGTTAAAAACGAACTCAGAAATATCGCTTCGTTTTTTAAGAATACGTTGATCGTAGGGCGAGTGTTGGGCTGATGAAGCGTAGCCCAACCTACTGATTAAACAACTACCGATCAAAAATTTATATCATTCGCAGCATGCAAAGAATGTCACTGGATTCCAGCTAACCCCACGCTGGAGCGCCACCCCGGTGGAATGACGTCTTTAGGATTGAGGTTTATTGAAGAATAGTCAGCTTGGTTAATGTCTTCAAATCTGCAAACCTTCAAATCACGCCTACCAAAATCCCCTGTCCGTTTCCAGCCAGCCCAAACCAACAACACCCCGCATACTCTCTCCATCATTCAACCAACACGCGAGGACACCATGCACATCAGCAGCGAATCCGCCATACTCTATTTCGGCACCCCCGTCATCCTGGTGAGCACTGTCAATGAAGATGGCAGTTTTAACCTGGCCCCTATCTCCTCTATCTTCTGGTTAGGCTGGCGCGCCGTCATCGGTGTAGGGTCGAGTTCACAAACCGCCCGCAACCTGAAAAGAAACGGCCAGTGCGTACTCAACCTGGCATCAGTCAATGAAGTAGCAGCCGTCAACAAACTGGCATTGACGACAGGCTCGGATGCCATGTCGCCATGGAAGGCCGCACGCGGCTACCGGCTGGAGAGAAATAAATTTGAACTGGCAGGACTGACGCCGCAAAAATCAGAAACCGTTGCGGCAGCGCGGGTGGAGGAATGCCTGGTACAACAAGAATGCACGGTCGCTGCCATGCACGGCATAGCCGAAGATGAAGCCATGCTGAAGGGTGGCATACTGACATTCGAGTTGAGGATACAACGCCTGCATGTGGATGCATCGTTACTGCAGGATGGCAATCCTGACCGTATAGACCCGGACAAATGGAAGCCGCTGATCATGAGTTTCCAGAAATTTTATGGTCTCGATAATCAGCAAGTACATGCATCGACCTTATCGACCATACCTGAAAAGGCTTACCGTAGTCCGGATGTCGATAAGGCCCGACAAATACCTGCTTTGTCAGCGTCTTAAATCTTCATCATCGACGCTGTCCTGGGCTTGGACAAAAGTTCAGCGAAGACTTGCCACCGGCTTTGTTCATCGCCGGGCTTGGCGAGTTTTTCTACATAGGCCTTGGTCATATCCTGGCCAAGGTTGTAGTTGATGACGTAGGATCTATGCTTTTCCATGAAGCGCAGACGTTGCCGCGATCGCGCTTCGTCAGACAGGGCGTATTTCATCAGCATGGCGACGGCAGCTTCGGTGGCTATGTCGCCATCGAGATACTGCTTGGCGACCATATTGCCAGCGTAAGTCAGTTTTTGCAGTACTTCCTGCACCTGGTAATAATGTTCGACCTTGGCCGGGTCTATGCCAGCCAGCGGGAACAGGATTTCTTTTTCAAAGGCCAGGCGTTCTGCATGCGGGAAGGCGACTTCTATGCCGTAGTTGGCACTGCCCTCGGCCAGGAAAGACATCGGTGAATACAGGGGATAGACGCTGTATTCTACCCAGGCATTTTCATTGACCAAGTGTTTTTCTATCAGCAGATTGAAGACATGGTGGCCGGGGTAGCCTTCATGGCTGGCCAGGTCGATGGCGCGGCTGATGAACATGGGGAAGTCGGTATTGACCTGTATCAGGCTATAGCTATTGCCCTTGTACCAGTTGTAGGCACTCCAGACCTGGTCCTTGACATATTCAATCTCAAAATTTTCTTCTTCAGGCAGGCTGATATATTTTCTGGTGCGTGCGCGGGATTCATTGATGGCGGCCTTGAACACGACATCGAGCTTGTCTTGCGGGATTTCAAATTGTTTGGCATAGGCACTCAAACGGGTGTTCAAATCACCTGCGCCGGGCAAGAGCTCGCTCAGTTCGGCCAGGATGGGGTCGAAATCTGCCGGGCTTAAATCGGGTGAGCGGGCATCGTACAAGGCGACTGACTCATCATCGAAAGAGAGTTTATTGCCTGCCAGATGGGCGATGTAAGTGCGCACTGCGGCGACATGCAGGCGTAGAAAATCCTGGCGCAGTTCTTGTCCGGTCTCTGCTGCTGGCAGGGACTGTGCCTGTTTCGTCAATTCTTGCGCTTGCTGCAACAAGTCTGCCAGGGGCAGTTTTTGGGATGCTGCCTGCCATTCAGGCGGGCCGTAATAGGCGTCGACATAGCCGGGGTCATGCTGGCCTGTTGCCAGGACGAGTTTTACATAAGCTTCTGCAATCTGGTTCAGTGTCATCAGCGTTCTCCGCATGTATTGATAGAAATATTGTTGCCTGCATTTTACTGCTGTTGGACGCCTGGAGCTTGCTCAAGTTCAGGCTGCTTCGCTCAGTGCCATGTACAAGAATTGACATGCTGTTCAGCTAACACTATATTGCGCTACCGCCCAAGCTCATATATTTACAAAAACTGAAGCAGGGCGTGATATGGCGGAAAATTTGCAGCCTACAAGGATGCACTCACTATCGGGACTTACGCAAAACTGTTATTGCTGGCCCTTGCTATGCATTGGGGCGGTTTTGCGTAGATCCTCATTATAAAAATGGAGGATACATGGCTTTACAACAGCTGGATGATGAACAGATACGCACCTGGACCAGAAGAGAAAAGGATCAATGGTGGTTTGATAATGTCTATCGCAAGGACATGGCGCAACTGACCTTGCGCTCGGCGGTGACGGGCTTCTTGCTGGGCGGCATACTGGCCGCCACTGCACTGTATATCGGTGCCAAGACGGGTATTGGTATTGGTGTTGGTCTGACTTCGGTGATTTTGTCGTTTGCAATTTTCAAGATTTTGCATAGCCTGGGCGTCACAGCCGACTACAGCATCCTGGAAAACAATTGCACGCAATCCATCGCCACTGCTGCCGGTTATATGATCAACCCCATGATTTCCAGCCTGGCAGCGTATATGCTGATCACCGGCAAGATTATCCCCTGGTGGCAGATGCTGGTGTGGGTCATGGTGGTCGCCTTGATAGGCGTGCTGGTGGCTTTCCCACTGAAACGCCGTTTTGTCAATGAAGACCAGCTCCCTTTCCCCGAGGGCCGCGCCTGCGGCGTAGTGCTCGATTCTTTGTATACTGATGGCGCTGGCGGCGGTATGTACAAGGCCAAGCTGTTGGGCTATACCAGTCTGTTCGCTGGCTTGTACCAGATGATAGTCAGCGATGGCTGGATGCGTCTGATCCAGTTCAAGATTTTGCGCATGGATAAATGGGCAGGCATGGTAGAACCATGGTATCTGCACGAACGCCTGGACACTTATTACTATAACGCTGCAATCAAGCTCAACTGGTGGATACCCAAGATCATGGGGACGGATATCCGTCAACTGGGCTTACGTCTGACTGCCGACGTTGCCATGCTCGGTGTTGGCGGCCTGATGGGCATAAGGGTTGCCAGCAGCGTCATGCTGGGTGCCTTCATCAACTTCGTTATCCTGGCACCATGGATGATACAAAACGGTGATATCGCTGCGCGTACCCTGCCAAATGGCACGGTGGTGGCAATTTCCCGTACCGAGATTGTCAATCAGTGGGGCTTGTGGTGGGCAGTGACCATGATGGTGGTTGGCTCCATGGTGGGCTTGCTGGCCAAACCTGAGTTGTTCAAGGCAGCCTTCAAATCCATGACGGGTGGCAGCAAGAAAGAAAAAGATATAGGCCCGGACCCGCTGAAAGACATAGAAGTGCCACTGTGGATTTCTTATGTTGGCGTGCCTATCCTGTGTGCGATTGCTGCCTGGCTGGTCAATACCCTGTTTGGTGTGCCTTACATCATGGCGCTGATCGCCTTCCCGCTGATCTTTGTATTGACCATTATCTGTATCAATGCGATGGCGCTGACATCCTGGGCACCTATCGGTGCGCTGGCCAAGATCACGCAATTCAGCATGGGTGCGATAGACCGCAGCAATCCGGCCAATAACCTGTTGCCAGCCGGCATGACGGCAGATATCGCCTTCAATGCATCATCATTGCTGTCTGATATCAAGCCTGGCTATATGCTGGGTGGCAAGCCGCGTCACCAGGTTATCGGCCATATCATCGGCATTGTCTCTGGTGCACTGGCTTGCGTACCGCTGTTCTTCCTGTTGTTCTTGCCACCAGATGCCAACGGCTTGCGCAGCACGGCGACTATCGTCAGCGAACAATTCGCCTTCCCGTCTGCCTTGCAGTGGAAAGGCGTGGCTGAGATCATTGCCAAGGGCGTGAGCGGCTTGCCAACTTCCGCCATCATCGCGATGGCAGTGGCTGGCCTGTGCGCAGTGTTCATTGAGGTGACCAATGTCATCACTCGTGGCCGCTTGCCGCTGTCTGCTGTCTCCATCGGTCTGGGCGTAGTCTTGCCACCAGAATCCTGCTTCGCCATGTGGATAGGTGCCTTGATATTCTGGTATATGGGCAAGAAAAATTCTGAAAAAGGCACGAAAGGCCATACCTTCTGGGTAGAGGGTTGTGAAGCTATCAGTGCTGGTTTGATCTCGGGTGCGGCTATCCTGGGTATTGGTAATGCCATTATCAATGTGTTGATGTAAGTGCACAGATGAATTGTAGGTTGGGCCGGGCCTCGCTAGGCTGCGGTTTACCAGCCCAACCTACATCGTCTTCCAAGTCTATGCCTGCAAATACCGCAACAACATACTGACCAATTCATTTTTTCCACGCAACTGAAACTCCACCGGTGCCTGGTCTATTACCAGCCTGTGGGTGAAATGTTCTATCGCGTGTACCACAAAATAAGCCTGCATCTGACGGTCAGCAACATCGGCAACGTCATGGCGCTGGCTCAGGCAGCGGGCCACTTCTTCGATCAAAAACTGTTCTGCCTGTTTGGCGGTTTGCCGCAACTGTGCAGGCAGCAAGCCTTCTTCATACAGCAATCTGTGTAAGCCAGGATTACTCTCATGCAGGCTAATCATATGGCCAACGATGTCACGTAATACAAGTTCAAGCGCTTGAGTGCTCGTGCGCAGGGTTTCCAGCAGGCGCACGCTGAGTGCCACGCCCTCGGCCAGATGCTGTTCTGCCAACGCCGTCAGTATCGAGTCCTTGTTGGGGAAGTATTGATAGAGCGAACCTATCGAGACTCCAGCCCGGCTGGCGATACGTGAGGTCGTGCCTGCTGCATAGCCAAATTCGTCGAAAATATGAATAGCTGCTTCCAGGATGGCCTGTACCGTGATCCTGGAACGCTGCTGCGATGGCTGTTTTAAAGGCTGACCGCTTGATTTTTCCATGACAAAAACCAGCTCCCGAATGCGAATAGACAATATGAATGATTATTCATATTATAGTCCGGCACGATTACCGGACTTCACCATGAATATAGACAAAGCACATTCGGACCAGACTTACTGGCATTGCTACCATGACCCTGCCTTGCTGGCACGCGTGCTGGCTGTGGTGCAAACCCGCCATCTGCCATCTACAGGGGTGGAATTGCATATAGACCTGTATCAGCAAACTGACCCGGCAGCGCCGGTACTGATCCTGAACCATGGCGGCGGTGGCTATGGCGGTTTGTTTGTCGGCCTGGCACTGGCGTTTTATGAACAGGGTTATACCGTCATCGTGCCAGACCAGAAAGGCCAGGGTCGCTCTGGCGGTGCCATGGGCGATTTTACGGTGGCCGAGGCCGTGCAAAACATCGTCGACGTAGCCGCCTGGGCCATGCAGGAATTCGCTGGCCCCTTGTATCTGTGCGGTGGCAGCATAGGTGGCGGCCTGACTTATGCAGCAGCAGCCGCAATGGCGAGCCAGGGCAAACCGCCCCTTGCCGCTGTCTGCCTTAACCTGTTTGACTTTGGCGACCCGGTCACCGGCCTGGCCTTTACCCGTTTTGCTGCGCTGGCAAAAATCCCTGGCCTGGCCAGGGCGTGCAGGGCCATGAGCGGCTTGCTGGCAAAACTGGCACCACACCTGCGTCTGCCCTACCGCCCGCTGGCACGTTTTGAAAACATGATGGATGAGCGTGATCTTGCACTAGGCTTTTATGCCAAATGGCAAGCTGATCCGCTGACTTTGCGTACGGTCACGGCACGTTATTTTGCCAGCATGCTTGATACGGCTTTTGCGATACCGCTGGAAGCCAATACTGATGTGCCTGTGCTGGTCATCAACCAGAAGCGCGACAAGATGGTCCAGCCGCAACTGACGCTGGATTGTTACCAGCGCCTGTCAGGTAGGAAAGCTTATGTAGAAATTGACTGGGGGCATTTCTCCTTGCTGCCAGAGTTCAATGCTGAACTGATCACTCAGGGAAAACAATGGCTGGACAAGATAAGCAAATAAGATAGCCACATAAATTAGCTAATCCACCACCGCCGCCCCGGGCGCATAGTAAGTGATTTCAAAACGGATGCCGTCTGCATCTTTCATGAACAAGGCCAGTGAACCACCCAGGTTTTTCAGGTCTGGCACTTCAAATCCGGCTGTTTGCATCGTGTGGCGGATTTGCATGACCTGTTCTGCCGATGTTGCGCCAAAGCCCAGGTGATTCATGCCTGCACCATAGCGCTCGTAGGGGCGGGTATCAGGATGTGCCTGCAAGAACTGGAAAAAGAAACCCTCACCATCAGTCCAGACCTGCGGCTTGCTCTCGACAAAACCCAGTTGCGGCAACAGGCATTCATAATAGGGCATGCTGGTTTCCAGTGAACTCACCAGCAAACTGATATGGTTTATCTTCATTTGCTCACCCCGTTTTTTGTTGGCAGGGGATTGCGCGGGCTTTCGCTGTCCCAGGTTTCTGACAATATCCAGTAGCGCTGGCCATCGAAGTACAACTGGATATTATTGATGCCGCGACTCGTCACTTCGCCATCAGGTGTCTGCCGTGTTTCATAGGTGCTCCAGATGTGGGTGGAGCTGCCAAAGCTTTTCACTTCGCGTGCGATTTCGCGCTCATAAAAACCAGTGTCATAGACAGGCTTGCTCCAGACATGGAATTCTTGGACAGAAAAAACCAGCAGGCGCGGATCGCCATTCTTTTCATGTACCGTGGGAAAAATTTGTGCACGGGGATGATGTAATGAGATATCCCTGGCAATATTGCGCGGCGTATTGGGCGGACCGGAGACAACCTCATAATAGGCGTGCATAATGCCATCGATACTGCTGACATCTGCCGCCAGCGGATAGGTTGTTGCTGGTGCTACTGCGGCGGCAGCATCAGCTCGCATTGGAAATACAGTGATCAACAGCATCAGGCTGGCCAATAACATCACCAGTATCTGTTTGCCAGTTGAGCTGGCGGGGATGGTAAATTGCGCTTGCATACAAACTCCTTTTCAAAGAAGCGCCAGTATCCAGTGCCTGCATATTTGCCACTAGCGACAAATATGCACCAGGGTATAGAGAAAAACTAGTCAGGTAAAAAACATCGTCATGCAAAAAATTCCAGGTTTGAATGATTTACGTATTTTTGAAGCTGCGGGTCGCCTGCAGAATTTTCGCCTGGCAGGAAAAGAACTCAGTCTCACGCATAGTGCGGTCAGCCATCGCATACGCTCACTGGAAGAGCAACTGAGGCTGGAATTATTCGAGCGCCAAAATGGTGTCAGGCTGACCGATGCCGGGCGGGAATTGCATGCGGCAGTCACGCTCTCGCTGGATCAACTGGGCGCGGCAATCGACCGCATCAGCCAGCATCATCGTAGCCCGCGCCAGGTGGTGCGGATTGCCAGCCTGCCCGCTTTTGCTGCATACTGGCTGCTCCCCAGGCTACATGACTTTTATCTCACTCATCCCGATATCTCCCTACAAATACAGGCTAGCATAGAGCTGGCCGAGCTGGGTGAAAACGGGGTTGACCTGGCCCTGCGTTTTCTTGGTAAAAATCCTGGTGCTGGCAACGCAGCCAATGTGCAGGTGCACAAACTGCTGGACGATTATTATTACCCGGTAGCATCACCAGACTTCATCGCCAGACATCAGCCTGCACTGGTCGAAGATTTGCTGACCTTGCCCTTGTTGGTGCATGCCAATACCATAGGTGTAGGTTCGTCCTGGTCAGCCTATTTCAAGGCCCTGGGTTTGCCCGCACAACAGGTTTTGCGCAGTATCAGCTTTGATGATGGCAATCTGGTTTTGCAAGCTGCCGAACATGGCCATGGCATTGCCTTTGAACGTCACAGCCATGTCTGTGGCAGGATCAGGCAAGGGTATTTGCAAAGAGTTTTTGACAGTGGCTTGCATAGCCAGAAGCATTACTATTTACTTTCCACCAGGCAGGGCTTGAACATCACCGCAGTCAAATGCGTGCACGACTGGCTCATCAGCCAGGCGCAGGAGTTCGTGCAGCAAAGCGGGCCCGAGCTGGCACAGGTGCAATGCTTGAATTTATCTGTTGAAGATGAAGTCATGCCATCATCTGTAACGCCGGGCTAAGCAAGTTGCTACAAAAATATACAAACATTGTCAAATATCCTGACATCCAAATGAGCAGCTCGCGCGTTAAGGATAGAACTAGACATGTTACTAGTCATTTTGTTTAACCCAATGCCGGGAAGAAATTCATGCCTGTCTTACATCGCCCCACCCTGCTCGCCAGAGTACGCCGTGCTCCCTTGTTGAAATTCGCGGCGCTGGCCGTGGCCAGCCTGTTTGTACTTACCCCCGTGCATGCCCAGGATGAGCCACCGGGCCGCGTTGCCAGGGTCAGTTACTCCCACGGCAATATCAGCTTTGCCGATGCGGGCAGCAATGACTGGACTGCGCTGATGCTCAATCGTCCCATTTCTACTGGTGACAGCTTGCAAGTGCCCTATGCTGGCAAGGCAGAATTGCGTGTGGGTCCGAATGTCTTGCGCATGCAGGAAAACACCCGCATCAGCTTCAACCTGCTGGACGATGACAATACGCAAATCGACTTGAATCAGGGCGGCATGGTGGTACGTGTGCGCGAGCTCAGCAGCAAAGAAAATTTTGATATACGTACACCAAACATGGTGTTCTCGCTGCAAGAACCTGGCGAATACAAGATCACCGTCAACCCTGACAACAGCACCACGGTACAGGTAAGACGCGGCACCGCGATTGCTCACGGTGAACGCGATACCATCACCATCAGGCAGGGAGAGCAAACTCGCTTCATGGGTAGCAATCTGCAACACAATTCCATAGGCACAGTCTCGCCACACGATGCTTTTGATCTTTGGGCGGCTGACCGTGACCGCGCTGAAGAAAACCTGGAAACCGTGCGCTATGTCTCGCGTGAAGTGATAGGCTACGAACAGCTTGATCAATACGGAGTATGGGAAACAAGCACCAATTATGGCGCAGTCTGGTATCCGCGCCAGGTCAGTGCCAGTTGGGCACCTTACCGTGATGGCAACTGGGTCTACGTCGCGCCATGGGGATGGACCTGGGTAGACCGTGCGCCCTGGGGTTTTGCGCCTTACCACTATGGCCGCTGGGCGTATGTTGGTACTCGCTGGGCCTGGGTGCCGGGTCCGCGACATCACCATCACCGCCCTGTCTATGCACCTGCCCTGGTGGCCTTTGTAGGTGGCGCTCATTATATCCCTCACAAACACGGCTCCAAGCCTTCGGTCGCCTGGTTCCCCCTGGGGCCAGGAGAGGTCTACCGGCCAGGCTATACCCGCAACACCCAGTACATACAACGCCTGAACCAAAGCCTGGTCGTCAACAATAGCGCGACCAGCGGCCGTTACGTCAATCAGGGTGTGCAACATGCCATCACTGTTGTGCCAACTACCACCTTCACGCGTGGTGAACATGTCATGCCAGTCTCGAGCAGCAGGCTGGTGACATCTGGCAGGCAAACCCCGGTTGCGCTGACTGAGGCACCGAGTATCGCGCCAGGCAGCAATAATCGTTTTGGTGAGGCAAGACAGCAAAACTGGCGTGATGGTGACCAGTACCGCCAGAGAAACCTGGTGCTGCCTGCCACCCGCACTGAGCAACGCCTGAATGGGATAAACAATTTGAGTCCAAATGAAGGCCTGCCTGTCTCACGTCCGGCGGAAGTCAACAGCAATCCTACACAAGGCATGCGTCCAGTTGGCGCGGGCCTGATCACGCCGAATACTGGCGTACAAAGCAATAATGTGTATGCACCTCGCCAACCAGCGAATATCGCGCCACAGCCAGGCAATGCTGCCAGCATCAATATTGCGCCTGCGGTGAATGCGCCAACAAATAACAATGCGGCAGCGCCTAACCAGATCAGGCCTGTGGAGAATGGCGATCGAGCACCACGCCCAGGCAGCAACTGGAACAATGAGCCTGCCAACAACCCTGCGAATAACCAGCCTCGCCAGTATGGTAATGGCATGCCAAACAATGGCAATACCATGCCGGGCAATGCCAATGTCTACAATCCACGCACGGCGCAGCCTGCCACAATCAATGTGGTGCCAGCTGTGAATCAACCGGCAACTCAGCATGTAAATCCACCAGTGAACCAGCAGCCGCAGCATACACCATCAACGAATACGCCAGTCAACAATGCCATCATGGGGACACCAAACCCCGGCAGACCGGTAGAAAACAATGACAGGGGAAACCGTCCTGGCAGCACCTGGAATAATAATGGCCAGCAAGAATTGCGTGGGGAAAGACAGCCAGAGCGCAATGTCGACCGTGGCAATGACAGGTCCATAGAACGCCGTCCTTCCATTACTCAGATGGAAAGACCCGTACAACAAGCGCCATTGATACAACCTCCACCTCAGCCGCAACCTATACAGCAAGCACCGCAGATCCAGCAACCTGCCCGCATGGAAAGCAGGCCGGCACCCATGCCCATGCCATCGGCGATGCCAGCGCCTGCGCCACGGGCAATGCCAGCCCCTGCGCCTATGCCCATGCCTGCAGCAGCGCCAGTCCCGAGAGCCATGCCGGCACCGACACCTGCGCCTGCACCAGCGCCCGCAGAAAGATCGAAAGAAAAGGATGATGCACGCAATGCAAAAATGCGTGGCTTGAGTGAACGCTAAAATGTGAACGCAAATAAGTGAACACAATTAAGTGAACGCAAATTTATAAAGCCAGCCAGCCCTTGGGCTGGCTTTTTCATTAGCGGCCTCTCTATCTTCCCTGCCTTGCCCTCGCTACCTTTTACTACATGCTCCTGTCAATCAGTAGCTTGATGATCTGATGCATCGCGGTTTGCGTTGTGACGAATACATGCTGCAGAGGTTTGAATTTTTTGAACTGCATCACAAGTCCCTTGCCCAAACAGGCGTGCCATTCACGGCATGCAAGTTCACTTCGCTCAACGATAAGGAAGACCAGGATGGTTACATCAGACGCTTTACCGCCACTAAGGCAAAGCCCGCAATGCTCAGGATTACCACTGCCAGCTATCCTCGCCAGCATCTGTATTTTTCTTGCCGGTGGCAATGCAAAGGCGCAGACCATACCGCCTGTCTTTGCCGTCACACTTGAGATGCAAGGCATACGCCTGGTATCGCACCAGGCGGCCACGCCACAAAACGCCGTGCAGGAAATCAAACTCCAGCAGCAATTAATCTTGCAACAAGATGGACAGTTCCGCTCTGTCAGTGAATCTGTCTGGCCGGGCAATATCAAGTTTCACTTCCTGTCCACTGGTAACAAGGATGGGTTTGCCACTGTCGATTTGCTGCAATGGCGACAAGGACTGGAAATTGACAGGCGACCTGCCAAGGACGCCCGCAACGCTTATGCCGATTTTCTATTTTTGAGCCCGGCACTGTTGCTTGAGCAAGCCAGCAAACGCACGCCGCTGAATGGGCCAGGTACTGAAAATGATAAATACCAGGAAGTGAGTTTCGATGATGCCGCAGGCCGCCCTGCCAGCATGATCATCGAGCGCATCAGCGGTCAGGTGCAAAGCGCAAAAACTGCAAGCGCGACCTATGAATATGCCGATTACAGCATGCAAGGCGATTTTCTACAACCCCGAAAAATCACCGTAAAAAGTGGCGGCAAGCAGGTAATGCAATGGCATCTCAAGGCACAAGTGGCTGAGCATATCGATGCCCATAGCTTTGACCTGCCTGCTGGCTACATTGAACTACAAGACAAGGGCATCTTGCGCGCCACCTTGATCGCCCCTGGCACCTATAGGGTAGATGGCAGCGAATCCGGTTATCACACCGGTTTCTCTGTCGGTACGCATAGTGTGGCGATCTATGATGCCCCCATCAGCCCGGCAGAAGCTGCCAAAGTCAGGGCGCTCATAGAAAAAACTGCGCCTGGTCGCAAACTGGCCTACATCGTGCTCTCACATACCCATCGCGATCATATTGCCGGTACACCTTCCTATGTGCAGGATGGAGTGCAGATTTTGACGGGCAAGGATGGCACACTGGCGGTGGAGAGGCAGCTAGGCCAGGACGTCGCCAGCAAGGTGCGGGAAATCACAGCCCGGCAAGAGCTGGACCTGGGTGACCGCAGCATACACATTTATCCGCTGGCCAGCAGCCACGCTTCCGACATGCTGGTGGCATATGATAAAGCCAGCCAGACCCTGTTCCAGGGCGACCTGTTTTATCTGCCTGAAGTCGGCCCCATCCCGCCGGTTTTTGATGGAGGGCTGGAACTGGATAGCCTGATGAAACAGCAACAACTCCAGGTACAGCAACTGGTAGGTGTGCATGGCCGTAGCGGTAGCTTGCAAGAATTCCAAAAGGCGCTGGCATTGAGGCGAGCAGAAAAATAAACCCGGGAGGACTTGCGTCCTCCCATTTGTAGAAAACTGTGTCTGCGTGCGTCATATGCAACGCAGTTTGCGTATACTGCTATCGCTCCTGCGGCAATTATTGTAAATTTCAGTAAAGCAAATACCTCGCAATTACCTCACCATTAACTTCCAGCGCCCAGGCAATACACTTTGCACAACAGGATAGTGGTTCAAGATGCACGCGTACAAATCCCTCTTATTCAATATACATATATTGCTGAGAAACTTGCTGACCAGGGTTGTGGTTTGCGTATTGACTCTGTTGGTTGTGCTTGCGCATGCGCAAGCACAAGAATTGCAAATCTTCACAGAAGACTGGCCACCCATCAGTTTTGGCAACGGTACCAAAGCCGAGGGCATGGCAGTCGAAGTGGTGCAAGCCATGCAGGCACATATAGGTAGCAATCAACCCATACAAGTCGTGCCCTGGGCACGCGGCTACAAGGCCTTGCTGGACGAACCGAATACCCTGCTATTCACCGTCGGCAGGTCCGAGGAGCGGGAAAAACTCATGGTCTTGCTAGGTCCCATCGCCATCTCCACCACTTCACTGTACACGCGCAAGGGCAATGCCCTTCGCATACACAGCATGGGGGAGGAGATACAAAAACTCAAGGTCGGTGCTTACCGTTCCAGCATCTTTGCAGACACGGCACGCAAAAAGGGTTTTCAAAATATAGAACAGGCACCAACGCCACAAATCATTGCCAATATGTTGCTGGCCAAACGTTTTGATTTATGGGTGGAAGGCAGCCTGGTAGTTTCTTCTGTGCTCAAGGAAATTGGTCATTCTGCCGATGATGTGGAAAAGGTTAAAGTCCTCGACAGCCTGGAACTGTACCTGGCTTTTTCCACCTCCACGCCACCAGCCACCATCAAGGTCTGGGAAGAAGCCTTGCGCTGGCTGAAGAAAGAAGGTCACTTTGCTCGCATCCATCAAAAATGGCTACCAAACGAGCCGCCACCAATGGCAGTGATCAGGCTGGACCCGCCTGGCAAGCCCTGAATATGGCCTCAGGCCATGACGACATTGTCCAGAGTAAAAGAAAAAGGCGTGGAGTTAGGGCCAGGGCCACCACCGGTCATGACGATATCTGCACTCGCTATACCCAGCAGTGACAATTCGGTGTTGATATTGTATGTAATGGCCGAGTTCATGACTTCACCTTGCATGATCTGAGAAGCTACGCCTATCCAGATTGTTGGCTTGAATTCAAACACGGCTGGCCGATCCCGAGTGATGGAAGTTTTGGTTGCCAGCAATTTCCCACTTTTATAAATGGATGCATTGATAACACCTTTCATCAAATCATTACGGACTTGTACTGCCTTGGCACTGGTGCCATTGCCAGCAGCAACCAGCCTGTCACCGGAAGTCGTTAGCTGCATACTATACAGTTTTCCAAATTCCGCCTCTAATTGCGGGGTAGGGTTACCATAGGAATCACTCGCGCCGACAGTCATGCTCATGGGAAAAGTAAAGGGGTGGTTGTCGCCAAAACCACAGTATTTGATGACCATCCAGGCAACGGACAATTCGTCAAAATCTGTTGCCTCATTTTTTTGGAAGATGATGACATCAGAATTATTGACGTCATTCGAATTATTGATGAAGTTCAGTTGAACATCCATGTCAGGCCCTTTGAATTTAAGGTAAGGTTTTGGCGTACGTATCAGTTATCGTGAAAGACAAACCACGAGCATGACTTCAGACATGTTGAATATTATCCAGAACAAAAGAAAAAGGTGTGGAGTTGGCACCTGGGCCACCGCCGGTCATGATGATGTCTGCACTGGCTACGCCCAACAGAGAAAGTTCAGTATTAACATTCGATAGGATAGCCGAGTTCATGACTTGCCCCTGTTCTACCTGGCTTTCCACACCTATCCAGATGGTGGGCTTGAACTCGAACACCGCTTTTTGTCCCGGTGCAATCGAAGTCAGGGTTGCCAGCAGGGTGCCATCCCGAAAAACAGAGGCATTCACTGCACCTTGCGACAAGGCATTGGCGACATGTATCTGTGTAGGATTTGTTGCGCAACCAGCCTGAGTTAGTTGCGCACCCGAGTTTGTTTGCTCCATCTGCAATAACGCGCCATTTTTTGCAGCAAGTTGAGGCGTGTAATTACCCCAGGAATCACTGGCAGAGACAAAGGTTGCCACTGGAAAGCTAAAGTGGCGACTATCACCAACGCCGAGATTTTGTATCACCTTCCAGGCAACCGCCAATTCATTGAAATTGCTCGCGGCATTTTTTTGAAAAATCACTACGCTGGAGTTATTGCTATCATTCGATCGGTTGATGAGGTTAAGCTTGATATCCATATGCAGCCTTTACTTTCTATAATGGGTGACTCATTTCGTGGATGAAATAAATACTTTTGGACTGCACATCCATGCCATATTATCCATGCCATATGTCAGTCCGGCGACGCACGATAAAGATAACATATTTTCAACTATCAACGATAGAGGACCAGCAACTCAGGCTGGTATTTTCTTGCCCACCTGTTGCTGACTGAGCAGCCTGTAGCGCCGTGCATCGCGCCAGCACTCGTACACCAGATACAGTGCATAAGCCAGGCAGCCTAACTGTATGCCCTTATCCAGACCTTGCAAATCCAGTATCGTCGGCGTACCCGTGCTGACGATGAGAGCATCCAGCTGGCTGAAGAAGAGAAACAGGATCACGTACAAGCTGTTTTGCAGGATGTTCAATTGCAGCTTCAACTTGCTCCAGACCGGCTGGCTGGCACACCAGATACCAAACACGACTGAAGCGATCAGCAACAAACTCATCCATGGCAGATACGCTGTGATGGCAGGCGAAAAATCCACCCGCAATTGTTGCAAGCTGGCTTCCGACATCCAGTACTTATGCCAGATCAGCAGCAGGATAAAACCGCAGCCAGACAAATCAGTGATGATGTCGCTACCGCGTATCTGTTGCCAGTCATGTTCCTGCTCAGGCAAGTCTTGCACCCGCCAGCCCTTGTTGCTGGCCCAGTTGGGCAACATCCCGCTTTTCGCCGCCAGATAAAACACCAGCGTCACCGAGGTAAACACCAGTGCCCCCTGCTCTATAAAGCCAGCCAGCAATTGCATCAGGGCCTGCCATACCTTGTAATGGGTTGCTGCCAAAAACACGGTGCCACTTTTCAGTGTCTGTAACAGCAGGGTAATGCCCAGGGCATAGCTCATGACCAGCTTGTAGGCGGGCATCAATTCACTGCTGACCAGCGGGGTGACAGGGGCATAGCGGGCAGCTACCTGGGCCGGATGGCCGAGTTTTTCCAACACGGCAGCCACGTCATCCTGGCTGGCTTCCCTGCCGGTTTGTTCATGGATAGCATCGAGTTGATCCAGGATGTTGGCCTGCAGTTCGCGGCCTATGTCTTCTCTTTGCGCCTGCGGCAATTCCAGCTTGACCGCATGTATGTATTTTTGCAGCAGATTCATCGTCCAGTCTCCAAAATAGTAGTCAGCGTGCCATTCAAGGCTTGCCATTCCTGCGTGAGTTTTTCCAGTAATTCCACACCTTCTTGCGACAGGGTGTAATAGCGTCTTTCACGGCCTTCACCCTGTTGCCATTCACTGTCGAGCAAACCCTGGTCAGCCAGCCGCCTGACCAGGGGATACAAAGTACCTTCATCGATATCCAGTCCATGATCGAGCAAGGCTTTGCGCAGGGAATAGCCATACTGCGCCTGTCGCAAGGAGCCGAGCACGGCCAGCACCAGCGCGCCGCGCCTTAGCTCCAGGCGCATTTTGTCCAACCGGTCTTCTGACATGTCTTAGATTCCTTTCTTTTTCACCTATACTGTGTCGTGCACAGCATAATACTATGCGCCACACAGTAAAGATGCAAGTTCTTTTTTAATGGCTTGTATCAAGGCTGGCTTTGCTCCCCTATTTCCTTAATTCATCAGATTTTTTTTGCTTTCGTCGGAAAATGCGAGACGAAAGCCGTGCAGGCAATTATTCTTGGCAGCAATCGCAAATAAGAAGGAAATAACAATGTTCACGACTATCTGGTTTATCTTACGTGCCAGTTTTGGCTGGAGTGCGCTGATCCTGTTCATGACGATATTCATTGCTAACGGGATATTCGGAAGCCATATGCCGGGTGAATTCATCCTCCTCCCTTTAAGCCTGGTCGTGTTGGTCATGGGTATCAGCTTTTCGCATGTGCGCAGGGTAAGGCTGATTTCCAGCAATGTGACGGCCTCGACGCTGGCGAACCGCCAGCGCCGCCAGATAGAAATCCCGCTGGAAGCCAGTGAGGCCTTTGAACTGGTCGATGCTGCGATACGTGAATTGCCAGGTGCCGAAGATGCCGAGAGTGCCAGGGACAGCCTGCAAGTACGCGCCAAGATCAAGCGCATAGATCCTTATCAGGCAAACTTTATTGATGATTTGAAAGTCCTCGATTTTTTGGCCACCAAGCGCAACCAGATCCTGGCGACCATCACACCCGGCGATGGCATCGGCAGCCTGACCCTGATTTGCGAACCGGAGCGCCCGGCCTGGACTGATTTTTTCCTGGTCGACAATGGGACAAACCTGGAAAATGCCGAAGCCATCACCCGCGCCATTACCCGCCGCATTGCAGAACGCAGGCGCAAGGAAAAAGCCAGCGCTGCGCAATCCGTCACTGAAAAAGAATTGACGGTCGCCAAGCTGAATTTGTTGCACGCCCAGGTGGAACCGCACTTCCTGTACAACACCCTGGCCAGTGCGCAGTTGCTGACGCGGGCTGATCCGGCCGCGGCTGACCAGATGCTGGGCAACCTGATTACTTACTTGCGCCACTCCCTGCCACGCACTGAAGATACAGCTTCCACCATAGGCGAAGAACTGGAACGCTCCATTGCCTATCTGGACATCATGAAGATACGCATGGGCGCACGGCTGAATATACAAATACAAGTACCAGCAGAATTGAAAACCCTGCCCTTCCCCATGATGATGTTGCAAACTCTGGTAGAAAATGCCATCAAGCATGGCCTGGAACCCAAGACTGACGGCGGCACGATCTGGATCATTGCCAGGCAGCATGAAGGCAATGTCGCCGTCACTGTCGCCGATGATGGAAACGGCCTGGGCACCGAAATTGGCGGCACTGGCATAGGCTTGAAGAATGTGCGTGAACGCTTGCGTCTGGCGCATGGCAATGCAGCTGGTTTCGTGCTGGTTGGTAACTTCCCCAGCGGTGTTGCTGCCACTATCACAGTCCCCGTCATTAAAGCGAAGGGAGAGCAACATGCCTAGATGTGTCATCGCCGAAGATGAAAGCCTGTTGCGTGAAGCCTTGTTGCAGCAACTCAGCCTGGCCTGGCCAGAGCTGGAAATTGCAGCGGCCTGTGATGATGGTGGCAGCGCGCTGGAAGCCATCGCCATGCATCAGCCAGATGTGGTGTTCCTCGATATCCGCATGCCAGGTTTGAGTGGCCTGGAAGTAGCAGCCGCCATGACTGAAGTCAGCCCGCGCAGCCAGATCGTGTTCGTCACTGCCTATAACCAGTATGCCATCGATGCCTTTGAAAAAGGTGCCGTCGATTATCTGTTGAAACCGATTACCCAAGACAGGTTGCTGGCCACCGTCAAGCGCCTGCAAATGCGTGCGCTGACTGGCGCGATAGATTTGCAGGCTGTCAGCGCCCTGGTGCGCCAGCTTAGCGGCGGCCCGGCAGATGTGCCCAAACCGGCACCGCTGGTGTGGATCACCGCCAGCGTAGGCGCTGAGACCCGGCTCATCATGGTTGATGATATTGCCTACTTCCAGGCTGACAGCAAATACACCGTGGTCATGACCGCCGAGGGTGAATCCCTGTTGCGCAAACCCGTACGTGATTTGTTGCAGGTGCTGGATAACAGCATGTTCAAACAGATACACAGATCGACTATCGTCAACCTGCGCGCGATTGCCTCCGTCAGCCGCGACGATACGGGTAAAGGCCTGGTCAAACTAAAGACACGGCCAGAGACGCTGAGTGTCAGCCAGCCCTTCATGGTCTTGTTCAGGAATATGTAAAGCATGCGCTATTACAATCATCACGCTTTTATGCAGGCCCTGATTCACGCCAGCAAGTCCCTGCTGGCCCTGTCGGCGGCGGTCAGCCTCAAGGTACTGGACGCCCAGGACAGCGATGGTAATTACCTGTATGCACGTGGCCGCCACAAGTATTTTGGCATAGGCGCACTGGTGATTTTCTTTGCCGTGTTTGCCGGTTATGGCATGGCGCATATGCTGGCGACCATGGTCAATGTCAGCAGCACGGGTGCCATCATTGCCGGTTGCCTGTGGGCAGTATTCCAGTGGTGCCTGGAGCGACAGATGATCATGTCGATACAGTCAGATGCCAGTTGGGGTGCGAAGAGCATGGGCCTGTTCTGGCGCAGTCTGCTGGCCCTGCTGTCGGCGATTACCATGGTCTACCCTTTTTATGTCGACAGCAACCGCGCTGAAATCACGGTAAAAACCGGCGAACTGGAACGTAGCCGCCTGATACACAACCTGCAAAGTGCGCAACAGGCAACGGGCTTGCCAGCCCTGCAGCAAGATGTAGTAGCAATGGATGACAAGCTGAAAAAGGCAGAAGAAAAACTGTATGGCGAACCGCCACAAATGGCAGAAATGCGCCAGCAGTTACAGACCCTGCGTGAGCTGGCAAAAACCGAAGAGCGCCGCAGCAATGGCCAGATCGCCAACTGGCGCAAAGCCATGACGGTAGCCTTGCCTGCAGAAGCTGTCTTGCTGGAACAAAAAATCAGCGCCGCACAAAATCGCATCACCGCCGCCAGGGTCAGATGCCTGCGACAAGAACAGGACATCAACCAGACCCTGATCGCCTGGCGCAAAGAAAAACTGGCTGAGAAAGCGCAACTGGCAGAAGAGCGTCATCAAGCCAATACGATAGTCAACAAAGCCAGGTCCGATGCACAGGCACTGGAAAAAACCCAGTCAGCACATATACAGGCCGCATCGCACGCCGGTTTCGCCGCCGACTTTGCCGCCACCTGGGACATGCTGCAAAACGATGTACACAGACGCCTGCAATTCATCTGGTGGCTGTTGTGGTTTTTAACGATAGAACTGGTCGCCATCATCGTCAAGTTCACCAGCCACACTGATGTCGATGCCAGGTTGAATGCCGACGAATACCTGCTGAAACTGGGCATAGCCAGCAACAGCCGCGTGCGCCAGGCGCAAATTGAAGTCGCGCAATTACGCGAACTGACTGCCCTCAAGGGCGAGCACGCTGCCTTGCAAGCGGACGATGGCATCAGCGCCGCAGCGCTCGCCACCATACGGCAAATGCAGCAACTGGAGCAGCAAGCCAATTTTAGTTCCAGTATCAGCTCCGGCAATGCGTCTTCGGGCTTGCGGTCTCTATTGCAAGAAACCCTGAACACCATGAATGCGAATTTTTTGCGCTTGCTGGCACCCAAATAAAGGGGTCTAATAGCGCCACGATTATTTCCAGTCCATCAGCCCATGAAACTCGCCGTCATCGCTTTTGCAGCCTTGTCCAGCACGATGTATTCTGCGTCAGCCGCAGAAGCCTGGATAACACAAAACAGCGGCACCGAAGTTGAGTTGCGCGGCTTGTCCGTGGTTAGCAACAAAGTCGCCTGGGCCAGCGGTGCCAGGGCCACCATCTTGCGTACCATTGATGGTGAACACTGGCAGAGCATGCAGGTAGCAGGTGCAGATGGCCTGGATTTTCGTGACATCCATGGCTTTAATGCCCAGCATGCCATCGCCATGAGTGCCGGGCCAGGCGCTTTGTCACGTCTCTACGAAACCAGCGATGGTGGTGCCAGCTGGAAATTGCTGAAGACCAATGAAGCCAGTACAGGGTTCTGGGATGCGATCTCTTTTGTTGATGGCAAGCAAGGGATGATATTTGGTGATGCTGTCGATGGCCAGTTCCAGGTCTTGTTGACGTCTGACGGTGGCCAGAACTGGCAAGAACGCCGCCATGTCGGCTTGACTGCCCTGGCCAACGAAGGTGCTTTTGCCGCCAGTGGCACTTGCCTGGCCACTTATGGCAGCAAGCATGCCTGGCTGGTCAGCGGCAGTGCTGAACAGGCACGTGTGTTTGCCAGTACCGATGCAGGCATGAGCTGGTCAGTCGCGACCCTGCCTCTGGCTGCTGCAGTCGCCAGCAAGGGTGCATTCTCGGTAGCTTTCCTGGATGAAAAACATGGCATGGTAGTCGGTGGTGACTACAAACTCCCGCAACTCGATAGACTGAATGGGGCGCGTACGGAAGATGGCGGCAAGACCTGGTTGCCAGCACCGGTATCGCCGCAGGGCTTTATGTCCGTCATCGCTACCGTACCTGGTGCCAGCAGCACTTATGTGGCGGCGGGCCTGGCCGGTTCCGGCATTTCGCATGATGCAGGCAAGACCTGGCAAGTGCTGGATAAAACACCTGTGAATACGGTGGCTTTCACCAATCCACAAACTGGCTGGGCAGTTGGTCCCAAAGGTTTACTCATGAAGTTCAATTATGTGTCAAAATAGTATTGCTGAGTAAAATCCTGACAAGTAGATGCTGGTACTAAAAAGTGTCCGGCCTGTCCGCAGTGTCCGCTAAAGATGTGCATAAGCGGACAGTCTGCCGCTGAATTTGCAGCAGCCTACATACTTAAGTATGTGCTTTTGCTCAGTTTCATGTCTGGCACGCTCTTTGCATTTATCATAGCAAGACTGCCATTCTGCAAAAGCCCTGCGGTAGACAATAAGGAATATAAAAATGAAAACGAGACTGAATTTACTGGTGAAGCTGGGACTTGCAAGCACCCTGCTGGGTGCCATGCTGGTTGGCAATGCTGCGCCTTTGGCAGTATCCAATCTGGATGCCCAGCTGATTTCCTACTTCCGCCCTTATGCCCCTGCGGCAGAAGTGCTGGTTAAAAAAGTGGAAAAGAACCTGCCTGCCGAAAAAATCGAAGCAGCAGCCAAGGCTGCAGAGAAAAGCAAAGCGGTGAATGACACCCAGATTTGCGAAGACACTGAGGCAAATAAAAATCTAGACGCCGAAGGTTTTCAAGGCAGGCAGTCTGGCATGACCAAGCTGCGCTAAAGATTCAAGCGGCATCAGCCAGTATCCAGCACTTTAGTGAGTAGCCCCACCGGCAATGCGCAAGTCTTTGTCGGTTTTTAATACACTTTCCAATACTTTCAAGATCGCTGTCTTCAGCATCTCCAGCGGCATGCTGGCCGCACCAGTATGAGCAACCGCCTGTTCCGGCAAATAAGGGATGTGGATAAAACCTGCCCTTTGTATGCAATCCATGCTGCTTGCCATGTGCATCAGGCCATAGAACACATGGTTGCAGACAAAAGTGCCTGCGGTTTGTGATATGGAGGCCGGTATCCCGCTCAGATGCAATTCCTGTGCTATTGCCTTGATGGGCAAGCTGCTGAAATAGGCAGCCGGGCCACCTGACACCACCGGCACATCGACAGGTTGTGCACCGGCATTGTCAGACATGCGGGCGTCATCGACATTGATGGCGATGCGCTCCAGGCTGATATCCGCCCGCCCCCCAGCCTGACCCAGGCAAATCACGATAGCTGGCTGATGCTGCCTGAGCGCAACATCCAGTATCAACAATGAATTCACGAATTCACAAGGCAGGCGGGCGCTGACGATCTGGTGGCTGTCGCCTATCAGCAAACCATCCAGCCTGCGCACGACTTCCCACGAGGGATTGCTTTGCTCGCCGCCAAAGGGATCAAATCCCGTCAGTAAGATGCGCTTCATGCCAGCCCCCTTGTACAATTATGAAAATACCAAGAAGTGTATCAACAGGATAGTACAACCTCGGGCCAGCGATGCGGTGAATATTTAGTAACTTAGAGACTATTTAACTTTAGCAGGAAAATTGCAAAATTCAGGCTACAACACCCGATACGCCAGTCGGTCCAGCCGCGTGCCACTAAGCCGCCCCAGCAATTTGCGTACAGGATCAGGGTAATCAGTGTTTTTTTCCAGCTCACGATAGTGTGTGATGACCGCCGTTTTTTCCATGATGCTGTTCAACTCATCTTGTCTTTGCTGCCGCAATTCATGCTGCGGATCATGGATCAGCAAGGCGTTTTCCAGGTCGAGGCGAAAGGCGCGCGGGTTGAGGTTATTGCCGGTCATGAGGGCATAATCCTGGTCTATCCACATGCCTTTGAGATGGTAGGTATTATCATCATCCTTCCACAGGCGCAGTTGCAATTGCCCGCTGCTGATGTCTGCCTGATGGGATTTGGCAAAGCGACGCAGATTGACCTCATACAGATACGGCAAGGCCGCAATGACCTTGAAAGGCTGCTCTGGCGGGATGAAGAAGTCATTGGCTGTCTTGTCGCCAACGATGACGCAAATGCGCACTCCGCGCTTCAGGGCGCGGTTGATTTCACGGGTGACCGCCAGCGGGAAATTGAAGTAAGGCGTGCAGATGGTGATCTGCGTCTTGCTGGCAGACAGCAACTGGCAAATGACTTTGTTGAGCGGATTATTTTTGCCGACGCCCACCAGCGGCGTCACACTCAGGCGATGTCTGTCGTATTCTTGTTCGGCCATGCTGCAGTCATAACGGGCGCTTTTCAGCTTACTCCTGAACTGCTTGATTTCGCGGCGTATGCTACGCGTAGCGGGTATCTCAGGCATATCCAGCCTGTGCACGGCAGCGGCAGATAACAAGTGTTCACGGATGAATTGCACCATGCAGTTGGCCAGCACTTTGTTATGGATCAGCAGGTAACGGTCATGACGGTATTTGTCTTGTTTGTGCAGATACACATTGTTCAGGCTGGCACCGCTATAGATGACTTCATCATCAATGACGAAGCCTTTCAAATGCAGCACACCAAATAATTCGCGGGTTTGTACCGGTATTCCATACAGCGGCACAGCATAGGCATTTGCCTTGCTGGTCTCTTGATACCAGGCTGCATTGCCGCCACTTTTTGCAGCACCAATCAAACCCCGTTGCGCCCGGTGCCAGTCGACCAGGACATCAATATCGAGCTCAGGGCGGGCAGCCTTGGCGGCATATAGTGCCTGCAAGATCTCAGCGCCTGCTTCATCATTTTGCAGGTACAGGCTGCATAAATATATCCTGTGCCTGGCAGCGGCAATTTTTGCCAGCAAAGTGTTGCGGTAGTCTGCTGCACTAAGCAGCGTCTGGACGGTATCTGCCTGTAACGGGATGCCGTTTAAATGCGTAAGGTCGGAAGCGGACTTGAAGAGGCGCATGTCTATCTATGGATACCAGTGAAAACCTGATGATGGTAACACCAGCGCGGCCTCAGGTGCTAGCGAAACAGATGCGCCATCCTGAAGCTGGAATATTGCCCCAGTTGCTGGAAATGCTGATCCAGCCAGACTTGCGCCCTTGCCCTGCCCTCTGCGTGCAGGCTGTGCAAAAAAGCCGCCTGTGCATTCATTTTGCTGTGGCTGCTTAACTGGCTCATGAGTTCAGGTGCAGCAATCACATGCAGGTTCAATTTGCGCAGACGACGTTCCAGCCTGCCCCAGGTCAGCCAGCCACGATCTGCTTCGCGCTTTGCCAGTAACAAACCCTGCAATTCAGTGTGAAAGGTAGAACTGAAACTCATCTCAGTCAGCCGCTGCCAGATTTCGTTGACTGTGGAAGGCACCTCCCCCCTGGGCTGGGCATGTAGGAGAATAGCGATAATGTCGGGCGCCTTGCATTTATGTACTAGCGGGAATAATGGAGGGTTGGCAGTCAGGCCGCCGTCCCAGTGTGCCTCGCCGTCTATCTCGACCGCCCTGTGTATCATGGGCAGGCAGGCTGAAGCCAGCAAGACATCCAGGCTCATCTGGCGGTTGCGAAACAGTTTCAAGCTACCAGTACTGACCTGTGTCGTGGCGATGAAGAGCTCAATGCCAGGTTGCTGACGCAAGCGTTCAAAGTCTATCTGCGCCGCCAGGATATCTCGCAAGGGGTTGATGTCGAAGGGATTGAGCTGGCTAGGTGAAAAGAAACGCGCCCAGGAAAACAAATGCTTGATGGCGGCTGGCAATTCAGATTGTGTCGCAATATCAGCCGTCAACGCATGTTCATCCATGACTGAGCTAAAGGGGGAACTGCTGGCGACGCTATCCCAGAAATTTTTCAGTGACTCTCTGGCACCATCTGCCCCGCCCTGCAGATAACCATGTGCCAGCGCCACCGCATTCATGGCCCCCGCACTGGAACCGCTGATCGCCTCTATGCTGATGCGCCCATCTTCGAGCAAACGGTCCAGAACGCCCCAAGTCAGTGCGCCATGTGATCCGCCGCCTTGCAATGCCAGTGTGACTGCCTTATTCATTCTATTCCCTTTCAAGAGGCGTATGCCATGAGGGAGAGTGAATCATGGAGGTGACCGGCTTATGACCTGGTCAGTGTGAGGGAATGGCAAGCAAGTGATGTGCCTGTGGGGGATGGTAGATTGGGCCAGGCCTAATTAACCTAACCCAAGCTTCGATGTTACAAGCGTTTCCACACCTGCCACCACTCCCTGCCCGCAAACACGGGTATGGAGTCACTGACAGCCCGCTCTTCAAGCAAGGCAAAATACGGCGACATCAATCCCGTAAATGCTGCGCTGTGTATGATGAACGGAGGCCCTTTCAGCGACGCATCTTCAGCATCATCAAAAAAGAAATACCCTGCCAGCAAGGCACCTGAGGGCAAAAGTGTCGCCCAGCGCTTGACGATATCTGCCCGCATCGCAGGAGGTAGTGCGCAAAAGAAGGCGCGTTCATAAATCAAGTCCAGCGGTTGTGCGGGAGTGTAGGCAAAAAAATCTGCCTCGATGACATGCTTGCCCCACTCACCTATCGCCGCTTGCGCGCTGCGCACGGCAGCAGGGGAAAAATCGATAGCCACCACCGGCCAGCCTGCCTGTGCCAGAAAAGCCGCTTCGTAACCATTGCCGCAACCGGGGATCAGAACATTCATTGGCCCGGCAGCAGTCTGCATGAAGGCTTGTAAATCCGCCGGAACATTACCCTTGTCCCAGGGCGTGAAGTTTTTTTCAAAACGTTCATCCCAGAATTGCGGGTTACGCGGATCGCGGTTCAGGAATTCAGCCATGCTGCATCTATCCAATTTTGAAATAGAAATGCAGCAGCAATTGTGCCACCACAACGCCAGAAAACAGGCCCGCACCGAAATACACGATAGTGCGCAACAGGCGATTGGTGCGTCTTTGCTCTGTCAACAAAGCCATCAGCATTTCATCGCTATGCCCAGGTTCGGCAGCACGTGTCAGAGCCTGGTGTGCCAGGCGTGGCAATTGCGGAAAGATGTGGCTATAGCGCGGTGCTTCGTCCTTGAGTTTTTCTATCAGGCCGCGCCAGCCTACCTGTTCGCTCATCCAGCGTTCCAGATAAGGTTTGGCGGTTTTCCATAAATCCAGGTCAGGGTCGAGCTGACGCCCCAGGCCCTCGATATTGAGCAGGGTTTTTTGCAGCAGCACCAGTTGCGGTTGCACTTCTACATTGAAACGGCGTGAAGTCTGGAACAGACGCAGCAAGACCTGGCCAAAAGAAATGTCTTTCAAAGGGCGGTCAAAAATAGGTTCGCAACAGGCGCGCACTGCCGCTTCAAGTTCATCTACCCGGGTATCCTTGGGCGCCCAGCCTGACTCTATATGTGCTTCTGCCACGCGCTTGTAATCGCGGCGGAAGAAGGCCAGAAAGTTTTGCGACAGATAATCCTTGTCGAAATCATTGAGAGTGCCAACGATGCCAAAATCCAGGGCAATATAACGGCCCAGGGTAGCAGGTGCCGTCGATACCAGGATATTACCGGGATGCATATCTGCATGAAAAAAACCATCGCGAAACACCTGGGTAAAGAAGATGGTGACGCCATCACGCGAGAGTTTGCCCAGATCAACGCCAGCTTCGCGCAATTTATCCAGTTGTGAAATCGGTATGCCCTGCATGCGCTCCATGACGATGACGGAAGACGAACAATAATCCCAGTGCATCTCTGGTACCATCAGCAAATCCGAGTCGGCAAAATTGCGGCGCAACTGGCTGCCATTGGCCGCCTCTCGCATGAGATCGAGTTCATCGTGCAGGTATTTGTCAAACTCGCCGACCACTTCTTTGGCTTTCAGACGCTTGCCATCGGCCCATAAAGCTTCCAGCCAGCCGGCAGCAATTTGCATGAGGGCGACGTCATCATCAATAACCTCTTTCATGCCTGGCCGCAGTACCTTGACGGCAACTTCGCGGCCATCTTTCAATGTCGCGAAATGCACCTGGGCAATGGATGCCGAAGCCACTGGAACGCGCTCAAAACTGGCGAACAACTGATCAGGATGCGCGCCCAAAGATTTTTTGATTTGCGCTATCGCCAGATCAGGGTCAAAGGAGGGTACGCGGTCTTGCAAGTGTGCCAGCTCTTCGGCAATATCAAATGGCATGAGGTCACGCCGGGTTGACAATACCTGGCCAAATTTGACGAAGATGGGGCCGAGTTCTTCCAGAGCCTTGCGCAGGCGCTCGCCACGCGGGGCCGAGATGTCCCGCCAAAATATCAATATGTCTATCAGGCGCGCGGTGCGTGGCACCGATAAACCGGAAATTGCGATTTCATCTATGCCATATTTGATGGCGATACGTATAATTTTTGCCAGCCTCAGAAACTTCAATATCATCCGCGCAACCTTTCCAGTTTTTCGATGCGCTTGATAAGACGCTCGACATCATCCCGCGTCTTGTTGACTTCGGTACTAAAGCCCTGCACGGCCTTGGGCCGCACCAGCATGGGGTTTTCTTCCAAAAAATATTCTGCCAAATTCTCCTGGATTTTCTGATGGGTTTCCAGCGCAGTCTGGTGCAGGGATTTGGCCAAGCCCACCATGCGGACTGCTGCCACGTCACCAAACAGTTTGCTCAGATCTTCTTCCGCTTCCCAGCGCAAATTCTGGCTGAGATTGGAAATAGTGTTGGCAAAGTCCGCATCACCTTCAATTTTGACATAAGAAAAAGCACGCTCACGGTTTTGCGCTATCAGCGGCAAGTCACTTAGTTTGACGTAGATGGTCACTTGCACCTGATCACCGGCAGCGGCGCTTTCCAGCAGGCCATCTGGCGCGACTTTGAGGCGTAATTGCATGGTTTGCATGTCTATGCAGGCAATCTTGCCAGCGTGTGGCAAGAGCTTGTTCCTGGCCCAGCTTTCTTGTGCCAAAAGATGATTGATAAAGGGTGCAATGGAGATCATGTTCAAATCAGGGCAATTACAAAATACCTGGCCAGCATGGAATGCTCAGCCGGAAATATCATGCAAAAAAAATCGTGCAAATAAAAAACCGCCCGGCAATTTGCGGGGCGGCTTCCAGTTTAACAGCTAATCGCAGCGAGCATCGCTGCGTAGCATCAAACTCTTTCAAGGACTCTCGCAAAATTATTCCAGCAAGACTGCAGCGACGACGAAAGTACGATAAGTACGGCTAGGCGCTGAACGCCGCTGGGGTGGTTTTGCGTGAGTCCTTGCTTACATTTGCTGAATACCGGCTAATACCCAACCACCCTGGCCATTGACCGATTTGGACAAATTCCAGACTTCAGTAAAGGCCTCTGATGGTGCGCTTGCTGATTCCTTGATCATGCCGCTGAACTTGACGCTGGCCAGATACTCTGTAGCCGTGGTTTCCACGCCCAGCATATCTGCATTCAGGGTGACGACATCGGTCACATTGGAAGATGCACCACGTTCCTGGATTTGCAATTTCAGTTCTGCATACATTTCTGCCGTGGTGAACTCGCGCAAATCATTGATGTCAGCCTTATCCCATGCCGCTTGCAGGCGGATGAAATAAGTCTTGGCATTACGCAGGAAGCCAGGCACATCAAAGTCTGCCGGGATAGTCCAGTTAGCGTTACTAACATTACCACTCAGATTGCTGCCTGAAGAACCTGGCGCGTTGTTTTGGAATGCCATAGGTTCAGGTGCCGCTGACGGCATAGATGGGGCTCCGGCAAAAGCTGGCTGGTTAAAGGCATTACCCGCACCCTGGCGGTTCCGATTGCGGAAGAAACGCACGACAAAGAATATTGCCAGACCAATCAGGGCGAAAGTCAGAAAACTACCCAGCATGCTGGCGAGCGCACCACCCAGACCCAAATGAGACAAGGCTGCAGCCAGCAAGGCGCCTCCGATCAAACCACCGGCAATACCCTTCCATGGGATGCCAGGCTTGGGCGGTGCTACAGCAGGCGTAGCAGCAGGTGTTGCCGCTGGCGCAGCGGCATTATGTGTAGGTGCCGCTGCCGGCGTTGCCTGGCGTGACACATTATTCGATTGCTTGCCTATCGAGCTGCCGCTACCAAGTCGCTTGGCTTCTGCGTCAAAGGATGACATAGTCATCGTGCTTGCAACGACCAGCATGGCGATCAGAAATTTTTTCATCATTCGACTCCTGTTTGTTTCCAGATTATTTCAAAGCGTATTTGCTTCAAATCTATTACTTCAATACTTGATACCTGTGTGCAATGCAGCCACACCTGCCGTCAAATTAAAATATTGCACACTTTCCAAACCTGCTGTTTCCATCATCGTTTTCAGGGTTTCCTGATCGGGATGCATGCGTATCGATTCAGCAAGGTACTTATAGCTGTCAGCATCGCCAGCGATCTTTTGCCCCATCCAGGGCAAGACCTTGAAAGAATACAGGTCATAAGGTTTTTGCAGAATTTCCGGTACTTTGGAGAATTCCAGCACCAGCAATTTGCCACCCGGCTTCAAGACACGCTGCATTTCTGCCAGTGCCTGATCCTTGTGTGTCATATTCCGCAAACCAAATGCCACAGTGACCCTGTCAAAGTAATTATCCTGAAAAGGTAATTTTTCTGCGTCGCACAGTAAAGTGGGGGTGATCAGGCCCTTATTCAAGAGGCGGTCACGCCCTACCCTGAGCATGGATTCGTTGATATCGGTATGCCAGACTTCACCAGTCTTGCCCGCCTGACGCACAAATTCCTTGGTCAGGTCACCCGTACCACCAGCAATATCGAGCACCTTGAAGCCAGGGCGCACGCCAGCCTGGGCGACGGTGAATATCTTCCATACCCTGTGCAAGCCAGCCGACATCATGTCATTCATGACATCATATTTGGCGGCGACGGAGTGAAAAACTTCCGCAACCTTGTGGACTTTTTGATCTTCTTCTACGGTGGTATAACCAAAATGGGTGGTATTGCTCATTTTCTTAACCTCATGCATGCATAGCTATTGGTATCATCAGGGAGAATTGTAGCCTATCCCCAGGCCAAAGCCTTGCCTTATCGCCAAAATCAGGCCTTGCTGGACTGATCTTTGAGAGCGGCCACCAGCTCCAGTTGCCATTGCGCAGCCGTCCTGGTATTCCAGACCAGATGCACTTCTTCGCTACAGCTAAAACCGCAATCTACCACTTCCAGCCGGACCAGTTCAGTATCAGCCAGAGCAAAATCGGGCAGATAGGCCAGCGCCTTGCCTGATTTGAGCATGGAAAGCAGTAACTGCAAATCATCCATCCAGTAAGCAATCTTGCGCGGCAACTGGTCATCCCGCCAGCCATCTGAACGCTTGCCGCGCTGCTTGCCACAAAACAATGAGCGGGTGGGACTGACAAAGTCATGTGCCAGCACCTGGCTACTGCTGACTTGCAATGCACCAGCCTGCTCAGGCGTAGACAGCACCAACGGATGTTGCAAACCAGCCAGTAACTGCAAGTTCATTGCCCCCAGCGGCAGGCTTTGCCATTCTGGCGACCAGTAAGCCGCCCGACCATCCAGCACTTCTGCCGTGACCAATGCCGTATTGGCCTCGCCACGGGACAGTGCAGCCAGGGCATCTTCTTCATACATGCTGCTCATATGCAAGTCAGCAGCCGGGTAGTCCGCCATGGCCCCGGCTAGTTGCCCGGCATGCCGCCACAGCAAAATCGCCGGGCCAGCCACGCGACAACTGAAGGTGGCTTGTTCACCGCCCACATCAGCTCTGGCCTGCTCAGCCATGGCCAGCATATTACGGGCAAATTCCAGCATGCGCCGGCCACTGGCATTCAGGCTGAGTTGCTTGGCAGAACGATCAAACAGCACCGTATCCAGGTCCCCTTCCAGTCTGCGCAAGGCTTTCGACACTGCCGACGGTGTCAAATGCAACTCCTGCGCCGCTGCCCCCTGTGATGGATGTCTTGCCACGCAGGCAAAGATTTTCAGGTCTATCAAGTTCATTTTGCTTGATCTCCGTCTAAATTTCCAATTTGGACTTTAAAAGTGAATTTATATTGCTTTACGAGACATTTTAACAGACCTACCATGTCACCATCTCTTACTCAACTTGATCCCGCCATGACCAGCACTGAAAACGTCGTACACCAGCAATGGATATACAGCCGCCATCCAACTGGCATCGTCAGCAATGAACACTATGAATTGCACAGCCAGCCCCTGGATACCTCCCTCGACCGCGACGAGGTATTGATTGCCGCCCGCTATATCAGCGTAGACCCCTACATGCGCATCAACCAGTCTGCCAAGCCTACCTATAACCCGGAACCACACCCGCTCAATACCGTGCAGGCGGCGGGCGTGGTCGGCCAGGTGCTGGACTCGAATGCCACCAGCCTCAAGGCCGGTGACTGGGTATTTGGCATGACAGGCTGGCAAAGCCATGCGCGCGTGCATGTCAGCGCATTGAGCAAAATCGACCCGACGATTGCCCCCGTCTCCACTGCGCTGGGCGTACTCGGCATGCCGGGCCGCACCGCCTGGTTTGGTTTGACGGAGGCAGGCAAGCCACATGCCGGTGAAGTAGTCGTGATATCTGGAGCAGCAGGAGCAGTTGGCTCACTGGTGGTGCAATTCGCAAAACGCCATGGCGCAAAAGTTCTGGGCATCGCCGGTGGCGCAGAAAAATGTGCCTGGCTGAAGGACAAACTGGGAGCAGACTGGGCACTTGATTACAAGGCATACAGCAATGACGAAACATTGAGCCAGGAGATACTCAAGCTCACAGGCGGTGTCGATGTGTATTTCGACAATGTAGGCGGCATGGTCACCGACGCCATCATCCCCATCATCAAGCGCCGCGCCCGCATCATCATCTGCGGCCAGATCAGCCAGTACAACGGCGGCCTTGATGTGCCAGAAATGGGCCCCCGTCTGCTGCAGCACATGCTCTACCAGCGCGCCACCATACAGGGCATACTGGCCCGCGATTACCTCCACCGCATGGATGAAATGCTGGCCATCGTCTCGCCCTGGGTCAAGGCTGGTGAGCTGGTGTTTGAAGAGACCATCATTGATGGCTTTGAACAATTGCCGAGCGCCTTGAATTCTTTATTCACCGGCGAGCATCGCGGTAAATTGCTGGTGAAGGTGTGAAGACATGAAACGCTTATTAACTTTATTCCTGCTCAGCTTTTGTTTCATCTTCAACGTCAACGCCGAAATCAAACACGGCCCCACCGGGGGCGTACACGGCATGCTCCTGTTTGGCAATAGCGAAGGCATGTATGTCTCGCACCTGCCCATGTTCCATGCGCCGCATGATTACCAGGTCGTCTTGCAAATACGCTGCCTCGATCAACAACTGGATGCAACAATCAAAACCAGGCTGGAACAAAAACTGGTCTTGTGGACCATGGAACCAGAACAATTCGAGATCGCCAGGTTGGCAGCAGACAGCAAGCTGCCCTTGAAACAATTCAAGGCCAATATCGTACTCGGCCATTTTGAACAGGGTGGCAAAGTCGAATACAGGGATGTGATTGTATTCGTGGAAAAAACCCTGATCTTCCGTCAGCTATCGCCACAAATGCGCGAGAGCAAGCAGGCCGTTTATCATCAGATAGGCAGTGGTTCGCATCGTTTCCTGCTGAAGGAAATTGATAGCAGGCCCGACTTTGATCATGTGCTGGCGATCACTGTGCCTGCGGCTGCGGCGATGGCTGATGTGATGGTGAAGAAGACGGGATTGCAGGCTGCGACTGATGCGGAGTTTTTGCGGGTGTTGCAGGGTCAGGTGGATAAACGGGCTGGTGTTAAGGGGAGGATTTATCTTGATCGGGCGGATTTGGAGTAAGCTGACAAGCTGGACACGCGTCACTCACCAGCGCACATATTAGCGTCGGTTTTGAAGTTGGGTTGCTTTTGACTTTCAGCAGTTCCCATGTGTCGACGCCGTTTGTGCTGTACAGAAAATGGATTAAGAAATGCCCGTGTTTGAGCGCAGCGAGTTTCGGGCATTTCCCATTTTTTGTACTGCACAAACGGGAACCCCCGTCAGGGGGCGACGACGCCTGGGTCGCCTTTTTGGCATACCTTTTTGGCGAAGCAAAAAGGTATGTAGCCGCCGGTCTACCACCGGCCTGCAATTTTAAATAACGTATGCACGTAGTTAAAAAACGAACTCAGAAATATCGCGTCGTTTTTTCAGAATACGTTGATCGTAGGCCGAGTGTTGGGCTGGTGAAGCATAGCCCAACCTACATTCGGCGATATGGCTTGGTTACAGATGAAATTCTTGCTGGACGGCTGTTCGCGGCAGAGGCAGCCCCTACAAAGATACGGCTATGGCGTAGTCCCCGGTGTCACAACTGCTGCCAAAGGTGTAGATACACTCAGCATTTCAATGCATCACCAGAACTTCCACCAGGGCTTTGCCTGTGCCGCAACAGGAGTGCGCGGAATTGGATGCAATGGCTCACCATAACTGAATTTGATGGTGAAGTCTTTGCCTTCGTATTGCAAGACAGCTTCACGCCATTGATTTCCATTTTTCCACATGAGCACGGCAATTTCTTCGCACAAATCTCTGAGAGGACCAGAGATAATCGCAGCATTCGGAGACAGGGCATTCTTTAATTGATAACCAAGCCAGTTGCCGTCACACTGTATCGTCAGTTTTCCTGCCTGCCAGTCTGAAGGCGCACATGCCATGCATTCCGACAAGAGCATTTGTATCATGTCATCTGTCATTTGCCGCACCAAGGTTTCCCTGGCTGGCAAGTCTGGCATAAGGTTTTCCGTACTGCCATCATGGACCAGGATGGCACCGGCGGGTACACTCAAACTCTTGAGCAGTTCAATGAGCTTGGGGAGTGACTTTTCAAGTTCAACAACCCCGATCAACAAAACATCATCAGCGGCCCCGTCTTCACGCTCCAGCACGTCCAGGTCGAGCACCATGCCTTCATGCGCTGGCTTTAGCAGATGATCAATTGCTGCTTTGACCGCCCAGCGATCTGCAGGGCAAGGCTTTCCATAGTCTCTGTCCAGCAAGATAAGTTTTAGTACCGGACAGTCGTCAAGCAATGCCCGCAGGGCGGCGTCAGTAGGGGGTTGCGGCATCATACTTGAAAGAGTAAATTTTCATCTCGAACGTTAGTTCACTGTAATAGTGAAAAGCGAAGCTCCTGCCTTGTGCCTGACGCAGACAGCATGAGCACACATCAGTGGTATCAACTGCGGCGGTAAACATGCATTTTTTCAACGAAGGACAAAGCATGCTGCACAACTTGCAGGAGCGACTATGTATTAATGCTTGGTGCCGCAACTGCCGCCAGACTTGGGCAGCATGGGCGCATCCCGCCCAGTATCCCCCGCAAACCCTGCCGCCTGCAATTTCCCCAAATATTCCTGCCAGACCTGGGCCTGGTTTTCACCTAGCCAATACAAATAATCCCATGTAAAAATCCCCGAGCTATGCTGATCAGAAAAAATAGGTTTGATCGCATAATTACCAACCGGCTCTATGCCAACAATACCAACATCGCGTTTGCCAGTTTGCAGCGTCTCCTGACCTGGCCCATGTCCACGTACTTCGGCAGATGGCGAATACACGCGCAGTAATTCAAAGGGCAGAGAAAACTCCTTGCCATCATCAAAAGCCACTTCCAGCACACGCGATTGGGTGCGGGCATTCAGAGAAGTTGGTTGTGGTTTGCCTATGCTCATGATGAAAAATTCGAAATAATGGTTTGCTGTAATTGCGGAATGCGGGCGCGGCGTATGTCCAGACCAAACTGGTCTTGCTTATCGCTACGCGCAGCAGCCCAGATGGGATTGGGGAAATGCGCGTCATCGGTGTAACGCGGTATCAAATGCCAGTGCAAATGCGGCACCATATTACCCAGGCTGGCGACATTCATCTTGTGCGGCTGCATGACTGCACGTATCGCGGCTTCCACCTTCCAGACGGCTTGCATGAAAGTATTCTTGTCTGAATCAGACAGATCAGTCATTTCCTTCACGTGCGCATTCCAGATGACGCGGCAAAAGCCGGGGTAATTTGCATCATCAACAAGGATGACGCGTAACTGCTCAGTGCTGACGATGACATCACCAGCATTGGCATCACATAATTCACAAGTAACTGACATTACACCAGTACCCTTTCTATACCACCGTTATTGGCTTTGGCAACATACTCCGGCATCCAGTCTGGTCCCAGGATATGCTTGGCCATTTCGACGACGATGTAGTCTGCAGTCGTGCCAGAATCTTCATCGTAACGCGTCAAACCTTGCAGACAGGCCGGGCAGGATGTCAGGATTTTGACGTTGCCGGTAAACCCATCAGCGCGCAGTTTGTCTGCGCCCTTGTTCATTTCCTGCTCCTTGCGGAAACGTATCTGGGTGGAGATATCAGGCCGCGATACCGCCAGCGTGCCTGCTTCACCACAGCAGCGGTCATTCTTTTCGATTTTTACATCATCGACCGTAGTGATCAGTGCATTGACCGTTTTCAGCGGGTCTTGCAATTTCATCGGTGTATGGCAGGGGTCATGATACATATAACGCGTGCCATTCACTGCCGCCAGCTTGACATCTTTTTCGAGCAGGAACTCATGGATATCGATGATGCGGCAGCCTGGGAAAATCTTGTCGAATTCATAGCCCTGTATCTGGTCGTAGCAGGTGCCGCAAGAAACCACGACGGTCTTGATATCCAGATAGTTCAGGGTATTCGCCATGCGATGGAACAGCACGCGGTTATCGGTGATCATTTTCTCGGCCTTGTCGAACTGACCGGCACTGCGTTGCGGGTAACCGCAGCACAGATAACCTGGTGGCAGCACGGTTTGCACGCCGACATTCCACAGCATCGCCTGGGTTGCCAGACCAACTTGTGAGAACAGCCTTTCTGAACCGCAGCCGGGGAAGTAAAACACGGCTTCAGTATCAGCTGTCGTGGTTTGCGGGTTGCGGATGATGGGGACCATCTTGTCATCTTCAATATCGAGCAAGGCACGCGCGGTTTTCTTGGGCAGATTGCCTGGCATTTTCTTGTTGATGAAGTGAATCACCTGCTCACGTATGACAGGCTTGCCCAGGCTGGCCGGTGGTGCCTTGGTCTGCTTCTTGGCGAGCTTTTTCAATACGGTATTACCGAGGCGCTGTGCCGCCACACCCCAGCCAAATATGACCTGACGTGCGGCCTTGATGGTGGCCGGGTCTTTGGCATTCAAGAAGAACATGGCGGATGCGGTGCCAGGGTTGAACGACTTCTTGTCCATCTTGCGCAAGAGATTGCGCATGTTCATCGACACATCACCAAAGTCGATATCGACCGGACAGGGCGTCACGCATTTATGGCAGACCGTACAGTGGTCGGCCACATCCTCGAATTCTTCCCAGTGCTTGATGGAGATACCACGACGCGTTTGTTCTTCATACAAAAAGGCTTCGACCAGCAGCGAGGTTGCCAGTATCTTGTTACGTGGCGAATACAGCAAATTGGCGCGTGGCACATGGGTCGCGCAGACAGGTTTGCACTTGCCGCAACGCAGGCAGTCCTTGACGCTGTTCGCAATCGCACCGATATCGCTTTGCTGCATGATCAGCGACTCATGCCCCATCAGGCCAAATGAAGGCGTGTAGGCATTGCGCAGGTCGGCAGCAAAGTCTGGCAGGTTCAGCAGCTTGCCCTTGTTGAAGCGGCCTTCTGGATCTATGCGTAATTTATACGAGCGGAAATCCTTGATTTCATCTTCAGTCAAAAACTCCAGCTTGGTGATACCTATGCCATGCTCGCCAGAGATGACGCCATTCAGTGAACGGGCCAGCACCATGATGCGGGCAACAGCATGGTGCGCCACTTGCAGCATTTCATAATCGTCAGAATTGACAGGCAAGTTGGTATGCACATTGCCGTCACCGGCATGCATGTGCAGGGCCACGAAGACGCGGCTGCGCAAGACTTTTTTATGTATGGCCACGCATTCATCGAGTATCAGCTTGAAGGCAGAGCCATTGAAAATCTGGCGCAGTTGCGCACGGATTTCTGTCTTCCAGGATACCCGTACTGTCCGGTCCTGGACGATGGAAAATACCGTCACATCAGGCTGTATTTTTAATCTCTCGTCGAAGACAAATTCCAGCTTGTCCAGACCCAGTTCCAGCAATTCTGTTTTTGCTTCACTCAGTGGTTTGTCGAGATTATTCAGCAAATAAGTCCAGCGTGCTTCTGCTGCCTGCAACAAGGCATTGGCTTCATTGACGCGGTCCTCAAGCAATTCAGATGCAGGGATATCATCGCCAGCGGCATCTTCACTTTTGCCCAGCGGCAGATTGCGCTTGGCGAAAAAGCCCTTCAGGCCATCCAGCAAGGCCAGCTTGTTTTGTATCGATAATTCTATGTTGATACGCTCTATGCCATCGGTATATTCACCCATGCGGTTAAGCGGAATTACCACGTCTTCATTGATCTTGAAGGCATTGGTATGTTTGGAAATCGCTGCCGTCTTGGCGCGATCCAGCCAGAATTTCTTGCGTGCTTCAGGGCTGACGGCAACAAAGCCTTCACCGACGCGGGTATTGGCAATGCGTATGACTTCAGACGCGGCCTGGGCCACGGCGTTTTCATCATCGCCGACAATATCACCGAATAGTGCCATCTTGGGCAAGACGCCACGCTTGGATTTGGTTGTATAACCGACAGCGCGCAGATAGCGTTCATCCAGATGTTCGAGACCAGCCAATATCGCGCCGCCCTTGCGGGTTTCGTTATCGAGGTAATCCTTGATTTCAACAATGCTAGGTATGGCATCACGTGCCTGGCCAAAAAATTCCAGGCAAACGGTGCGGGCAAACTTCGGCATCTTGTGTAAGATCCAGCGGGCCGAGGTGATCAGGCCATCGCAACCTTCTTTTTGCACACCAGGCAAACCCGCCAGGAATTTGTCGGTCACATCCTTGCCCAAACCTTCTTTGCGAAATACGCGGCCCTTGATATCAAGTTGCTCGGTCTTGAATGGCTGCTTCTCGCTTGGGTGTGTCCACTCAAGCTTGAACTTGGCCACTTCCACATCATGGATTTTGCCAAGATTATGCTCAAGCCTTGTCACTTCCAGCCAGTCACCATTCGGGTCTACCATGCGCCACGAAGCCAGATTGTCCAGTGCCGTGCCCCACAATACCGCCTTCTTGCCACCTGCATTCATGGCGACATTGCCGCCTATGCATGAGGCTTCGGCAGAGGTTGGGTCCACGGCAAATACAAAACCGGCTTTTTCAGCCGCATCCGAGACGCGTTTGGTGACAACACCTGCGCCTGAGTAGATGACCGCATAATCGCGATCAACGCCAGGCAGGCGTGTCATTTCGACCTCGCCCAATTGTTCGAGTTTTTCTGTATTGATGACCGCCGACAAAGGCGTCAGCGGGATAGCGCCACCGGTATAACCCGTGCCACCGCCGCGCGGGATGATAGTCAAGCCCAGCTCTATACAGCTTTTGACGAGGCCAGCCATTTCATCTTCAGTGTCTGGCGTCAGCACGACGAAGGGGTATTCCACGCGCCAGTCAGTCGCGTCAGTGACATGCGATACACGGCTCAGGCCATCGAACTTGATATTGTCTTTTGCCGTGAAACGCGCCAGCAGCCTGTTGGCTTTCTTGCGCAAATCATAGGTGTCACGAAAATCCTTGGAAAATGCCGCCACCGCCTTGCGGGCGGCCTGCACCAGCGTCTCCACGCTATTGCTGCGTTCGGCATCATCGTTGACCGTGCTCAGGCGGCGCTTCTCGACTTCAGCCAGCCTGTGGTTCAGCGCATCGATCAAATCCTGGCGACGGCGCGGATTGTCCAGCATGTCGTCTTGCAGATAGGGATTGCGCTGCACGACCCAGATATCACCCAGCACTTCATACAGCATGCGCGCAGATCGCCCGGTCTGGCGTTTGCCGCGCAATTGATCAAGCAATTGCCATGCATCTTCACCTAACAGACGGATGACGATTTCGCGGTCAGAGAACGACGTATAGTTATAGGGAATTTCCCGCACGCGGGTCGGTGTTGCGCCTTGGGGTGCATCTGCGAGCAAGGCCTGGATCTGGGCTGGAGCATTCATCAGTGACTTGGTTGGACGGATATATAAAAGTCCATTCTAACTTATTGCGATGCACCACGCGCCAACAGCCTTGAAGTTTATACGGTAATGAATGGTGATTGTGGCAATTTTCCAAATGGAATTTGGCGAAAGTCGTCAAAAATGACGCAAAAGTGGCTGGCTTTGCAAATTCATCACAATTACGGCTGCACAAAAGTCAGGCAGGCAAATTTGATTTACATCGTTTGTCGTATTTTACACCTGACTGCAAGCTGAGCTGCGATCGTTTGGACACGAAATAAAACGAATGCTATGCAAGCCAATATTTATAGCCTCTTACGACCCAATAAACCATTAAATTTATTGCAACAAATAGTATAAAAAAACGGGCAGCCTCCGCCGCCCGTTCTTCATGCAGAAAAAATCAACCCAGCAAAGCAGGCGCAGTTTTGCCCAGTTTCAGGGTAGTTTCCACTGGCAACCAGTTACCTGTGGATTCCTGGCGGCCTTGCAGCAAGAAGCGTGGGTTGGCTTCTTTGGCGGCATCAGAAGCGGCTTTGGACAATTCACCGATCTTGCCTTTTTTCAGGCGGTTCACGACCAGGCCGATTTCTGTTTCTTTGAAATCGCGCAGCATGTCGTAGTCACCATCGCTGTCACCAGCAACAAATACCGGGCCGTAGCCTTTTTTGGCAACCAGTTCGCGTTTGATGACGACAGTTTTGCCTGGGCCCCAGTTCAAAGGCCAGTCTTTGCGGTAGGCGTTTTTGTAAACATCGCCGTTTTGTTCCAGGCGCAGGCCCAGAACGTTTTCACGTTTGACGTGGTAACCGTATTTAGGATTGGTCGCGAATACGGCAACCACATCTTCCAGCGAAGCGGTGCTGACATAAACGTCGATACCGTTTTGGCGGAAAGTGTCCATCAGTGTCGCCACTTCTGTACACAGGCGTATGCCCTGGAAGTGGGAAGTCGTGATCACGCCAGCCACGCCAGGCAGGGATGTCGGGCTGGTGAATTTGATCTTGCTCAGGCCCATGCCCAGGTTGGCATCATTCGATGCTTCTGCCAGTGCGCTGACTTCAGCAACGGTCATGTTGGCGAAGAAGTAGATGACCCATGGGTAACCGACATTCACGCCATGCGTGTCATTGACGGCTTCGTACAGGAAGTAGAGCTTGGCGCGGAAGTCCTGGAACTGTGGCGTTTCCATGATTTCTTCCAGGCTGCGGCTACCGGCCAGGCCTTTGTAATTGGCGTGCAGATAGGCATAATCGCTGTCGAGGTCGGTACAAACGCTTTCCAGATCCAATACCTTGCCAGCTGCATTTTTGTAGTCAGCAGTGAAGTTACCAACCGGTACGTTTTGACGGATAACCGCAGAGAATTCTGCAGGGGTCAGTTTGAACGCCAGGTGGTTGATTTGATAGATCAACAAGGCTTCTTCGCAATCATTCATGATGCTGGTGTTGTCCCAGTCAAACACGGCGTAAGGCTTGCGCTTGGCTGAATAATTTTTGCTGGCGCTACCATTGCGGGCGATCATTGCAGCGACCATCTCGCGGTTGCGTGGCGACCATTTGGCAGCATCCAGATGCACAGTCGCTGCACTTGTTGCCGGTTTTGCCATTGCTGGCGCGGCCAGAGTGACACCAGCTGCAGTGGCCACCAGGCCTTGCAAAAATCCACGACGTGGTTGTTTATTTGTTGATTTGCTATCTTGCATTTGATTTCCTTGTAATACGCATGCCTGAGCCGCATGCGAGGGCGGGTATTCTGGTCAAAAAAATACGTAAAAACCAAGCATTGTTAGTGCTGTTCGTACCACTCTTGCTGATCCTGCTATCTGGATAACTGTGCTATACGTGCCATAAGTGCCATACCTGCTTGTAAGCAAGCATTATAGTCAAACATTCTGGCATGTCTGCATAAAGCATAAAAAATTCAGGGGGATTTGTATATACCTTTAAGCTGGCTTAATTCCAGCGTCAACATGCTGCCCCTCATGCTCTACTATATCAAGAGCAGAATGCAAATGGCATAAATGCACTTCTGATGTGGCAAACAGGCGTATGGGTAAATCACTCATGCCTATGCCGCGACTGGTCAGCAAAGTGCGACCGCCTGGCAAGGCAAATAAACCCCGTGCATAACGGCGCTCACCCGAACCGGGCGGCAAGACCAGGGGCGTGCCGCCAGGCGTAGCAATTTGCCCGCCGTGGGTATGGCCGCAAAAAGCAAGCTGGAAATCATGCCCTGCCACATGCTTGAGGCCCAATGGCGAATGCATGAGTAGCAAGCGTAACTCCCCGGCCCCGGCAAAGGTCTGCTCTGCATCCGGCATGCCAACCCCAGGTTCATCCATGCCGCAGATGGAAATGGCATCAAAGGGGGCGGGCAAGCGCCTGTTTTGATTAACCAGGACTTGCACCCCGGCATCCTGCAGGCATTTGCTAATGTGCTCGTCGTCCAGCCACAGGTCATGATTCCCCATGACGGCAAACTTGGGCGTAGCGGGATCAAGCAAGCGCAGCGGTTTAATCAGATGCTGCATATGCCTGGCATGCAGGGAGACATAATCTCCACCAAACAGGATGACATCCGGCTCAAAAACAGCAATGGCGGCAAATGCCTGTTCCAGCAAGCGTGAATCGGTCAGCGGGCCTGCATGCAAGTCTGAGATAAACGCCAGCTTGCATTGGTAGCCCTTGGGCACAGGCAGATAAAGGTCGCGCCTGTCCTGATGGAGCTGGCCTTGCAGTCGCATGGCATAGGCGATGCGCGCCGCCCAGTTTTCTTGATAGAAAGCAGCTTCCAGCCCCTCGCCGGCTTGTCGCCACTTACCGTAATACTTGCCTCTGCCCATGGCCTAGAATATGAGGTTGGCCAGCCTGGCCCAGAAACCTTCTGGCACTTTGAGCAATAACCAGGTAATGAGGACATAGCGTAAAAATTTACCGATCGCCATGTAGAACACGCTGGGCCAGAACGGCAGGCGTAACCAGCCCGCAAGAGTACAGATGGGGTCACCGATGCCAGGTAGCCAGGCCATCAGCATGGTCTTGGCACCAAAATGCTGTAGCCAGCGGTACCAATAGCTTTCCCGTTCACGGTCAAAAGCCTGCTTGGCGGCATAACCCATACCGTAGTTGAGCATGCCACCCAGGGTATTGCCTACGGTGGCGATCATGATGACTTGCCAGAAGATTGCCGGATTGCTCTTGATGACGGCAAACACTGCCGGTTCTGAGCCCATGGGCAATAAGGTGGCGGAGATAAAACTGATGATAAAGACTGAACTGAGACCAATTTCAGGCAGGGCCAGCATGCTTAATATCCAATGGACTGCGGCTTCTATCATCGTGGTTTGATATGGCTGTAAAAAGCATACATTATAATGGCGCCTGCAATTTCAAATCAGTATGCAGTGACTTAGGGCTAAATTAGCTCTAGATCACTAGTAGATCAGCCATTTTTAACTAACAATAAGACATCCATGAGCACCGATTATCTGAAAAAGATCCTGACAGCGCGCGTCTATGACGTCGCATTTGAAACCCCGCTGGAATACGCCACCAGCCTGTCGGCTCGCATGGATAACCGAATTTATTTCAAACGCGAAGACATGCAAAGCGTGTTCAGCTTCAAGCTGCGCGGTGCTTATAACAAGATTGCACACCTGACGCCTGCGCAACTCAAGCGTGGTGTTATCTGCGCCTCCGCAGGCAACCATGCCCAGGGCGTGGCCCTGAGCGCCCGCAAGAAGGGTTGCAAGGCCGTCATCGTCATGCCAACGACAACGCCGCCCGTCAAAATCGATGCAGTGCGCGCCCATGGTGGCGACCTGGTTGAAATCATCCTGTTCGGCGATTCCTATACCGATGCCTATGGCCATGCGCTGGAACTGGAAAAGAAACGCAAGCTGACCTTTGTCCATCCCTTTGATGACCCTGATGTTATCGCAGGCCAGGGTACGGTGGGCATGGAGATATTGCGCCAGCATTCTGAACCTATACATGCGATTTTCGTTGCCATAGGTGGCGGTGGCCTGATCTCTGGCGTGGCAGCTTATGTCAAGGCGGTGCGCCCTGATATCAAGATCATCGGCGTCCAAACTACTGATTCTGATGCCATGGCGCGCAGCCTCAAGGCTGGCAAGCGCGTTACCCTGACTGATGTTGGCCTGTTCTCGGATGGCACAGCCGTCAAGCTGGTGGGTGAAGAAACCTTCCGCCTGGCCAAGCTGTATGTGGATGAAGTGATTACCGTTGATACCGACGCTGTCTGTGCCGCCATCAAGGATGTCTTTCAAGACACCCGCAGCATCCTGGAACCCGCCGGGGCATTGGCCGTAGCTGGTTGCAAAGCCTACATTGAACGCGCCAAGGCCGACAAGAAACCGCTGAAGAATGAAGCTCTGGTGACGATCGCCTGCGGTGCCAACATGAATTTTGACCGTCTGCGCTTTGTGGCCGAACGTGCCGAAGTGGGTGAGGCGCGTGAGGCGGTTTTCGCCGTGACCATACCAGAAGAGCGCGGCAGCTTCCGCCGTTTCTGTGAACTGATAGGCGCGCGCAATGTCACAGAATTCAATTACCGCATCAGCGATGAAAAGGCGGCGCATATTTTTGTGGGCATACAAGTACACGATAAGCTGGAATCTGGCAAAATTGCCAAGAATTTTGAAAAGCATGGTTTTGCCACGCTGGACCTGACGCATGATGAGCTGGCGAAATTGCATATCCGTCATCTGGTCGGCGGCAAGAGCAGCCTGGCCAAGGATGAATTGCTGTACCGTTTTGAATTCCCTGAGCGCCCCGGTGCATTGGGACGTTTCCTGAACAGCATGGCACCGAACTGGAACATCAGTTTGTTCCACTATCGTAACCATGGAGCCGATTACGGCAGAACTTTAGTTGGTTTGCAGGTTCCAAAGAAGGAAATGAAGGCTTTCCGCGAATTCTTGGCGACCCTGGGTTACCGTTACTGGGATGAAAGCAAGAATCCCGTTTATCAATTATTTTTGGGCTGATACAGCCCATCGACTTAAGTAATACAAACATTAAGCAATACAAATAACATGACAGATTCCGCACCAAATACGCCTGAGCATTCCTTACTGGGCAAACCGGCGACCTACAAGTCCGAATACGATGCCAGCCTGCTGTTCCCCATTTCCCGTAGCGGTAAAAGGGAAGAGATTGGCCTGGGCAGCAGCCTGCCCTTCTTTGGTGTGGATATCTGGAATGCCTATGAGATCTCCTGGCTGAACATGCGCGGCAAACCGCAGGTGGCAATTGCTGCCATTACAGTACCGGCAGATTCACCCAATATCATTGAATCCAAGTCTTTCAAGCTTTATCTGAACTCGTTTAATCAAACCCGTCTGGCAGGGGCAGATGCCCTGATCAGCCTGTTGCAGGCAGATTTGTCTGCCGGTTTTGGTGCTCCTGTACAGGTAAAGCTGACTACGCCAGACCAGTTCGACAAACTGGCCATGCATGAGTTGCAAGGCCAGTTGCTCGACAGGCTGGACATAGAAGTCGATAGCTACACCCCTAATCCTGCACTGCTGACTGCCAACTTTGATGAGTCGCCAGTAGAAGAAACCCTGATCTCGCATTTGCTGAAATCCAATTGCCTGGTCACTGGCCAGCCAGACTGGGGTAGCGTACAAATCCACTATGTAGGCCCACAAATCAACCAGGAAAGCCTGTTGCAGTATTTGATAGGCTTCCGCGACCACAATGAATTCCACGAGCAATGTGTGGAACGCATTTTTGTCGATATCATGCGCCACTGCAAACCGCAGAAATTGTCAGTCTATGCACGGTATACCCGTCGCGGCGGGCTGGACATCAACCCCTGGCGCAGCAATTTCAGTACGGGCCAGGGCCCGGACAACCGCCGGAACGCACGCCAGTAGGACAGGCAGCATCCCAATTATTCCTATTTTTTGTATCCATTTGTAACCAATATTATGTCGACGTTCATTCATTTATCCCTGCGCGCTGCCTTGTGCATCTCCAGTTTCATGCTGTGCACCGTGTCCCGGGCGCAGACCACGACTCCCCCGGCTCAAGAAATAGGCTGGTGGGATAGTGCCAAAGCCAAGGCCAATAAAATCCTTGATGAAGGCGATTTGTCACTGATGGTTGCCGGCCACACTCACCATGGCCGCAATACTTACACCAAGGAAAGAATTGCCGAACTGAATGAGCACACCTGGGGCATGGGCTTTAGTAAAGCCATACGCACCAAGGACGATAATGAAGAATCCCTGTACTCCATGGTGATCTCGGATTCGCACTTCCGCCCGCAACCCATGGTGGGCTATGCGTATCAATGGACAAAAACCCTGGGCGAGAAAGTCGAAGTTGGTGGTGGTTTGACTGCTGTGATGATCAGCCGTACTGACTACTTTGGCGGTTTCCCCTTCCCTGCCGTATTGCCAATTGCCTCGATAGGCACACGCAATAGCAAACTGATGGCAACTTATGTCCCACGTTTTTCCAAGAACAAGGGCAATGGCGATGTATTGTTTCTGTTCGTGCGTTTTGATCTGAAATAAAACCCGGGGCAGATCAGTGTCTGATGACCTTATTTGCCCGTTGTCTGTCCTTAAAATTCAGGCAAATTTGCCCCGCACTGTATTCATATGTTTTTAGTATGCTAGCTAATTACCATCATTGTCCTAAGAACTTGCATGATGTAAAGTAGACAGACTTATTCGTTTTATAGATTGTCGTCGTGATAATTCCGGTCCCGTTTTCAAGCACTAGCACACACGAGCCTGTCGCCAGTCAAGACTGGCATATGGCCTTGCTGGAGCATAACCCGGACGCGATGTACGTGCTGATCGACGACAACCTGATCTATGCCAATCCAGCTGGTGTAGAACTGATGCACGCCGGGGACGCCAAGCAATTAATAGGCTTGAAACCTGAAGCCTTTTTGCATGGCAGGCATCATGAAGGCGCCAGGACCATACTGCAAAAACTGCGGCTGGATGGTGCCCAAAGCAAACATACCTGTCAGTGCATACGGCTTGATGGGCAATTGCTTGACATAGAGGTGCGGGGCACGCAATTCACTTTTAATGAACAAGCCGCCATTTTGCTGACGGCGCGCGAAATCACTCCCCGCAGCAGTTCACGTTCCAGCGCTACTGTCACCGCACTGCCCCTCATCGATCAAGTCCGTTACAAATCCAGCCGCGTCCATGAAGCCCTGCATCACGAGAAAGAAATTCTCGAGATGATAGCGCTCGACAAACCCTTGAGCGATATCCTGGAAGACGTTTGTGACCGCATGGAAAGGCTGCTCGACAATGGTGCCCTGTGTGCCATCACTCTGTATGATGCCAGCACCCAGCAGCTGAGTTTTGGTGCAGGCCCTTCGCTGCCCGATGGCTTTTGCGCTCTGCTGGGCAACATGCCGGTAGATACCAGCTCAGGCTCTGCCTCGGCCGCGATCTATTACCAGCGCACCACGATAGTCCAGGACATTGCCGTCAGCCCGCTGTGGAAAAACCTGCGTGAACCGGCCTTGCGCTATGGCTTGCGTTCTTGCTGGTCACTGCCTATCACGACGGCCTTCAATACCCTGCTGGGTACGGTTGATGTGTATCACCAGATGGTGCACAGCCCGAATGAAGACGAGCAAGCCATGATGATGGATGCCTGTGACCTCATCGGCCTGGCTATCGACAAAAAGAACATGGAGCAAAGCCTGGAGGAAAGCGAAGAACGCTATCGCTCCGTGGTCACCAATCTTAGCGAAGGCATCATGGTGATAGGCCCCAGCGGCCAGATCCTGACGTGCAATCCCAGCGCCCAGCGCATCCTCAAAATCGACGATATCAGTGCTGTCGGCAGACGCCATCGCTATTTCAAGAACATACTCGGCGATGAAGGACAATGCATACGCATGGGCGATGACCCGGCATCAGTCGTGTTCCGCAGCAAGACCCCGATTTTGAATTTATCCATGGGTGTGGAATTACGTGATGGCTCCATCGTCTGGTTGCTGGTGAATGTACTGCCCATCAACAAGAAAAGCAGCGCCTCTGTATCTGCCGTGTTGATTTCATTTACGGATACGACGGAAGTACGCGAAACACAAAGGCAATTGCATTTCATGGCATCTTATGATGCCCTGACTGGCTTGCCTAACCGCCACCAGCTCAATCAGCGCCTGACCAAAGCCCTGGCGGGTGCCAAGCGCACCCAGCACCGCCTGGCCTTGCTGTTCCTTGACCTGGACAGGTTCAAGAACGTCAATGATACGGCTGGCCATGCGGCTGGTGATACGCTCTTGCGGGATGTGTCTTCGCGCCTGAGCTCTTGCATACGTACTACCGACATGCTGGCACGCCTGGGAGGTGATGAGTTCGTCATCGTGGCCGAAGCCTTTGAAGACGCCATGCAACTCAAGGACCTGGCGGAACGCGTGCTGGCACGTATGCGCGATCCTTTCGTGATTGATGGCAATGAATATCACCTCGGCACGTCCATTGGTATCAGCGTCTACCCGCATGATGGTGAAGATGGCCCCACGCTCATGCGCTGTGCCGATTCTGCCATGTACCATGCCAAGGAATCTGGCCGCAATAATTACCAGTTCTTTACGACTGAACTAAATGTCCGCGCCCAGCACCGTTATGCGCTGGAAACCAATCTGCGCCGCGCCCTGACCGACAATGAATTCCTGGTGTATTACCAGCCCAAGATTTGCCTCAGCACCTCACGTATCGTCGGTGCCGAAGCCCTGATACGGTGGCAAATGCCGGATGTGGGCCTGGTGCCCCCCAATGAATTCATCCCTATCTCGGAAGAAATCGGCCTCATCCTGCCATTGGGCCGCTGGATTTTGCGCCAGGCCTGCCTGCAAACCCATTTATGGCGTGAACAGTATTCGCCCGACCTGGTCATCAGCGTGAATATCTCGCCCAAGCAATTCCAGGACCCCGGCTTGCCCAAGTACATAGAACAAGTCTTGCATGAAGTCGGATTACCGGCATCTGCCCTGCAACTGGAGATTACCGAAGGCTTGTTGATGGGCGACGCCGACTTGCTGTTACCGGTTTTTGATGCCATCAAGAAATTGGGCATCAGTATTTCACTGGACGATTTCGGCACAGGCTTTTCATCTTTGTCGTATTTACAACGTTTTCCTATCGACAATCTAAAGATAGACCGCTCTTTCATTCGGGATATACCGGGCAACCCGGATTCCGTGGTCCTGACGCACGCCATTATTGCCATGGCAAAGGCGCTGGGCATGAGCGTCACAGCCGAAGGTGTAGAAAAAGCCGACCAAATGTTCTTCCTGGCCGACTCTGGTTGTCAGGAGATGCAGGGCTTTTATTTCAGCCAGCCACTACCTGTAGAAAAATTTGAAAAATTACTGAGAGACAACGTTCGCTAAAAGTGTTGTCAAGTTTTGCGCATATCAGTCAAAAGAAGCCTATAATTTGTCAAAACCTAATTTTGTGCATCGCACCATTTCGCTGTAAAACGATCTTGCACCATGACGAATATTGCAAAAATCCTGCCTCTTAACAACGTACTTCTGGATCTGGAAGTCTCCAGCAAAAAAAGAGCATTTGAACAGGCCGGGCTGTTATTCGAAAATAATTGCAGCATAGCGCGCTCAGTTGTCTCCGATAACCTGTTTGCCCGTGAGCGCCTTGGCTCTACTGGCCTTGGCCATGGCGTCGCCATCCCGCATGGCCGCATCAAGGGTTTGAAGGCTCCGATTGCTGCCCTGGTCCGGTTAAAAGAGGCTATCCCTTTTGAATCGCCAGACAGCCAGCCTGTCAGCCTGCTGATTTTCTTGCTCATGCCTGACAATGTCACGCAACAGCATCTGGAAATCCTGTCTGAAGTGGCCGAGATGCTGTCGAATGAAACTTTCCGCGACAGCCTCAACACTGAAGCCAGTGCCGCTGCGATTTATGAAAAAATCATGGCATGGCGTCCCAATTTGCCGGGTCATGCCTGATGACCGGTCCGGTGCAGCCATGTCAAAGCATGGCTCCTGGACACAACCAGCAGTTCCTTCCAGCCACCCTGTAGCATATCGTCAGATTCAGCCCAACTAGCCATGCCATCATTGACAGAACTCACGGTACAAAAAATCTACGACGATAACCGCGACACCATGCAACTGGGCTGGTTTGCCGGTTTTGCTGGTGCAGACAAGCAAATCACAGGCGATGCAGCTTCTTCTGCCGACCAGGTCGGCCATTTGAACCTGATCCACCCTGGCCGCATACAAGTGCTGGGCCATCAGGAACTCTCGTATTACAACCGTCTGTCGAATGCTTCGCGCAATAATCTCATGCGTGAACTGGTCGCCGGTGCGCCGCCTGCCCTCATCGTGGCACAGGGCCTGGAATCGCCACCGGCATTTTTGACGACTTGCGACGACAATAATATCCCGCTGTTTTCTACCCCTTATCCATCGGCGCAAGTCATCGATTATCTGCGCGTGTATCTGTCGAAAAAACTCGCACAAAAAATCACCATGCATGGCGTTTTCATGGATGTGCTGGGCGTGGGTGTCTTGATCACCGGTGAATCCGGCCTGGGCAAGAGCGAACTGGGGCTGGAACTGATTTCACGCAGCCATGGCCTGGTGGCCGATGATGCCGTCGAATTTTCACGCATCGCCCCGAACATGATAGAAGGCCGTTGCCACGAGCTGCTGCAAAACCTGCTGGAAGTGCGCGGCCTGGGCTTGCTCGATATCAAGACCATCTTTGGTGAAACCGCAGTGCGCCGCAAGATGCGTTTGAAACTCATTGTGCATCTGGTACGCCGCAGTACCCTGGAAGAAAATTACGAACGCCTGCCCATTGATTCGCAAACCGAAGAAGTGCTGGGCCTGCAGATCAGAAAAGTCGTCATCCCGGTGGCTGCTGGCCGCAATATCGCGGTCTTGCTGGAAGCAGCGGTGCGCAATACCATATTACAATTACGTGGTATTAATACTCTGGAAGATTTCATGGAACGGCAACGACGCGCCATGGAAAACGGTGACTAACCCCTACGGCATCTGCTATGGACATCCTGCTTATCTCCGGTATCTCCGGCTCCGGTAAATCGGTAGCCCTGAATGTAGTTGAAGATGCAGGTTATTATTGCGTCGATAATCTGCCGCCCAGCCTGCTGGCAGACCTGATCAATACCCTGACGCGCGAAGGCATACCCGCCGCCGCCATTGCCATTGATACCCGGAGCGCAAACTTATTGACGGGTTTGCCTGACTCCATCAACACCCTGCGTGACCAAGGCCATCATGTCAAAGTCCTGTTCCTGACGGCCAGCACAGAATCCCTGGTCGCCCGTTTTTCAGAAACCCGCCGCAGCCACCCGCTGTCGCACCGCCTTGGCCTCGACAAAGAACCCGGCGACAGGCTCAGCCTGACTGAATGCATACAGGAAGAACGCGAGATACTCTCAGGCATACAAGTCGTGGCCCATGTCATCGACACCAGCGACCTGTCCGCCAACAAGCTGCGCGCCTGGGTTAAGGATGTCATACAGGTAGGCTATACCCCACTGACCCTGATGTTTGAATCCTTCGCTTTCAAGATAGGTGTGCCGCTGGATGCCGACTTTGTATTCGACGTCCGCATGCTGCCCAACCCGCATTACGACCCCGTGCTGCGCCCGCTGACCGGCCGCGATGAGCCCGTCATCCAGTACCTCAAGGAACAAGCCATGGTGGACGAGATGTATAGCGACATCAGCCAGTTCATCAGCAAATGGCTACCCGCCTTCAAACGCGACAACCGCAGCTACCTCACTGTCGCGATAGGCTGCACTGGCGGCCAGCACCGCTCTGTCTACATGGTGGAAAAACTCGCTGCGCATTTCAAGGCGCAGGAGCAGGTGTTGGTCAGGCACAGGCGGTTGAGCTAAGGTACAACTGATAGATCAAAATTGGGCAATGCCTCGTAAGGTTAGGCACAGCCCAAGACTATATTTTTGATTGACGCATCTCTGACAAAAGGCTGTTTAAGCTGCATCGTCACATACGCAATACCCCATCAAACATTTCCCCAGGCACTAAACAGTTCAAGAAACTTCCGCCATCCCGACATGTCCAAGCGTTTCCATCACTTCCATCACTTCCATCAAGAATAAAAATGAAAACCAAACCACAAAAGATCTGGACGGCGACAATAGTCATTGGCTTGTTGTGCATGGGCCTGGCGGCATGCAGCACGGCACCACAGGCCACCACACCGCGTTATCAACTGAGCGCTGATGCGGCCTGGAGCAAACTCAATACTGTTGCCTATAAGGGCAAGCAGGATGATATTTTCTTTGTCCAGCCTGACTTGGGCTGGTATGTGAATGGTGCAGGCAAGATTTACAAAACCACGGATGGTGGCCAGGGCTGGCAAGAACAGTTATCCAAACCTGGCACCTTCTTTCGCACAGTAGGATTCGTCGATGCCAGGCACGGCTATGCTGGCAACATCGGTACGGATTATTTTCCTGGTGTTACCGATACCACGCCGCTGTATGAAACCCGTGACGGCGGCATCAGCTGGCAAGTTGCCAGGGGCCTGGAAGGTATACAGATCAAGGGCCTGTGCGCCATCGATATACTGCACAATAAATTCATCAATTCTGGCGTCCTCGACAACCGGACCATCATCCATGCCGGTGGCCGCGTCGGTGGCCCGGCGACTTTGCTGCGCTCACTCGATGGCGGCTCCAGTTGGAAAAGCATAGACATGACGCCTTATACGGGCATGATACTCGATGTCAAATTCTTTGATGCGATGACAGGTTTTGTATTTGGCGCATCCAGCAGCGACACGGAAAAATCCCGTGCCCGCATCATCATGACCAGAGATGGTGGCGTAAGCTGGAAGACAGTCTACGAATCCACCCGCCCGTATGAACTAACCTGGAAAGCCAGCTTCCCGACCCGCGATACCGGCTATGTAACCATACAAAGCTACAACCCTGACCCAGCCACCAGCCAGCGCTATGTTGCCAAGACGGTAGATGGTGGCCTGAGCTGGAAAGAAATTCCCCTGGTCAACGACCTCAAGGTAAGAGAATTTGGCGTCGGCTTCATTGATGCCAACACCGGCTGGGTAGGTGCCATCGACGGTGGCTATCAAACCACCGATGGCGGCCAAAGCTGGAAACACGTCCCCATGGGCCGCGCTGTCAACAAGATACGCCTGCTACCAACGGACAAGGGCTTTGTCGGCTATGCGATAGGGGCGGAGGTCTTCAAACTCAAGCAGGATAATGCGCGTTTGCCTTGAAAAGGCTTGCTGACTTTTAATTTGATTATGTGCGGGTCCTTGGTGGTCCCGCTATTCTTAAAATTCACAATAAACACCTATGTGCCATCCTTTAATGCCGAAAATTTTTCCTTGAGCTTTAAAATATTTTCTGCTGTGATTTTATAGTCTCGGTAAGTTAATTCACACATCTTCTTTTCATTCGGTGGCAATGGCTTAGCTTCTTCAAGATAAGGGCTAAATTGATCTATATCTCGTATCTCGCTGTAATCTGAAGATAAGCTTTGCAACACTTGTTTCCGCGCTCCAGCATGAATGATCAAAAATCGCGTTACTTGATAAATTGCGATGCCCCGCCTCTGTGACAATTGATATAAATGTCTGTACTCATCAAGCGGCATTTTGAGTAAATACGGCAAGCCGCATAGAAAAAATGCTTCAAAAACAGTACTAGTCAAACGATCAGACAATTCAGCCAAAAGCACTATCTTGTTTTCTTGCTCAAAAATGTCCCGCATCAGACCTAAAAGCTCTGAATATTCTCTCCTCTTTACTACCCCGGTTATAGTCTTCGAGTAGAAATCAAGTTGTGTTTCTGCTTGCATAAACATGCTCCAAAATCTTAGACAACGCGGCCAACGCTTTTAAGAAATCATCATAAAGGAATTCATGAAATTGCATAAGATATGCAAGCAGGTTATATTGCTGAAAGGTGAAAGCATGATCTTCAACGACACATACGTTTCACATCAGCATCTCTACCGTTCAATCTTCCTTCACATGAAGTTCAATGACAACAATCCTCAACTGCCTGCCACAAAATCTCAGCAATCCAGCCTGCAATGACTACATCGCCAACACGCCTTTGGAAGACTGGATGCCGGTACTGGAACATCTCCAACAGGCATTCGATCTGCCACCCGGCACCTGGGAAAAAATCCCGCTGGGGGCGAATGCCTTGTTCGGGCTGGGTGATGAAGTGATCGTCAAGCTCGTGCCGCCCAACTGGCGGCGTCAGGGGGATAAGGAAATCCTGGTTGCGCCGCTGCTTGACGGCAAACTCTCAGTGCAGACACCGAGCCTGATCGCCAGCGGTGAAATTGATCACTGGGTATTCGTCATCTTCAGCCGTTTGCAGGGTACTTTGCTGGCCGACATATGGCCGGCACTGGATCTGGAACAAAAGCAAGCCATCATGGTACAGACTGGCCAGCTCTTGCGTGAATTGCGTCACGTACAGTTTGATGCAGACATCGCCATCCGGGTGGACTGGCCAGCGTATATACAAGAGCTAATCGCCGCATGCATGACCCGGCATCAGCGCAGGAAAATGCCTGAAGGCTTGCTTGCACAAGTCATGCCGTATCTAGAAACTGCCGGAGACTTTGCCAGCGCAGGTGATCCGCGCTTTATCCACATGGACATACACCCCTGGAATTTAATGGCGAAGCAGGAACAAGACGTTTGGAAGTTAAGCGGCTTGCTCGACTTTGGTGATGCCATCGTCGGCAATAGCGACAGACTGGAAATCTTGACGCCCATGATATTCATGGCGCAAGGTAACCATTTGCTGCTCAAGTCCCTGTTACAGGCTTACGGTGAGATTGGAGATATCAACGCAACAGATTTGCAACGCCAGTTGACCGCTTATATGCTGATCAGGCCGGATTCTGATGTCATGTTTTGCATGCAGCAAGTGCCTGCCATCGGGCAGCGTGACACTTGGGAACGGGTTGCTGAGCAGATGTTTCCGGTGTAAAGTCAGACTAGCTTATCACACCTACCCGCGAACATCGCACGCGCCTGTCCGCCAATGCACTTCCTTTACCAGTCCCTGCGCATACCTCGCCAGCGAACGGTTGTAGCGTGGCAAGCAGGTCGACAAGGAGGTCAGGCTGATTGCAAGGGCCTCGCGTTCGCGTCCAAGGTCAGCCAGTGCCAGGGCAAGAAAGCCGCGTACTGCCGCATCAAGCTCATCACCGCCCATTTGCATTTCTGCAAACAGCAAATCAGCTGCAGTTTGCGGCTCGCCCAGGTAACGGATTGAACTGGTCATCTGTATGTTTGCCCTTCGACGCCGCAAACCCGACACACCAGTTGTGAGTGCTGTCTCGTGCAGGTGAATGGCAAGCTGGGGGAAGTCGCAAGAGTCTCGCGCAGCGCCACACTCAAACAGGCCAGTGCAGCACCTTGCGGTAGTTCGGCAGCCATTGCATCAATGCGGGCGATGAAGTCTTGCGCTTCCATATCATAGAGTGCTGTCCATAAGGCTGCCAGCCGTTTTCCCCAGATTTCGTTCAGCATAGTCACGGTCTTTATTGATAAAGTAAGCCTGATCGCGTATTCAATATAAATCCTTGCGGTGTCTGCTTAAATGGAAAGGAAAAAATATATAAAACCCTGACGTGTATCAGGCATAAATTTTTTCATTTTTCAAATCTCAGAGCAATCAACTCAGGCTATACTCACTTTGCGTTTCCTCGGTGGGAACTAAGTTGTCTGATTGCAGAGGTTCTGACTCATGGGTTCAGGCTGGCACAGCGTATTTTATGCGTTTGTGTACCGCACCAGGCAACTGTTAATAGGTTCGATTCCTATACTACGCAACCAAGCTCAAAGATGAGCCTCAGACTCATAATCTGATTGAAGTAAAAATGTGTAATACATCAGTAGTAATCCTCAAGGGAACTGCTTTCCTGTTCTTGAACATGCAAACTCAAGTATTCAGTTTGTATGCGCCTGGACAACGCGGCATCGCTTCGCATGATTGTTACCATGTATGTGTCCCGGTTCTTAATTCAAACTATCAAGGCCAGGAAAATGGAAGCAGTGCTTTTGCTGCCGTTTCTCTGGCGAGCGTACGAGAAGCAAGATTGCGGCACCTTACATGCACGGTCATCCGCCATGCTGCGGGGATAGTTCTCTTGAGGCTGTTCTGCTCAAAGCTGATGTGCGTCAGTGTGTTTTCGCCTGACTGACTTACATAGTTTTTTCTTGCCCCGGCTTCTTGAGTTCGTCCGACGAAATATTTATCTTCATTGAGAATGTCTATGTTCCTCCGAAAAATAATTCAAGACCACCAGATTGGTCTTTTATATGGCCGTAGCGGTTTTGAAAAAATTCTTGCCAAGGGCAGTTATTTCTTACCCAGATCCAAGCGTGTAGAGCTTGGCAATCTGACTGATTTCCCGGCAAACATTGCTGACCTTGAGTGGATCAGCTCACATCATGGGGCTGCACTGGCAACAGATCTGGAAATTGTCCGCACGGGCCATGATGAAGTGGCGCTGGTATGCAGTGGCCAGCAATTTCTGTGCGTGACACCAAATTCCCTGCGCGCTTTCTGGAAGCAGGGTCTGGGCATCAAAGTATTCAGGGCAAATATAACGCCTGACTTGAAGGTACCTGTCGAGTGGCTAAAGCAAATTCCCATCGGCGTGTCAGTTGGCTGCGTCAAGCAGGTGACCATACCGGCAGGAGCGTATGGTTTGTTGTTTGCAGAAGAAAGCTTCAGCGATTTTCTACTGCCTGGCAGACATGCTTATTTTGATGTTTTGCCCAAGACAAAGTTGACGATTTGCCGGCAGTCGCAAGTGATAGATGCCAAAGATGTCGTGCATGCCATCGTCGCCAGCGCGCATCCGGTCTTGTCGACGCAACTGAACAAGATAGAAACCAGTGACCAGCAACTGGCGGTCTGGTGGGACAAGAATGAGTTGGTGCATGTCACCGGCCAGGCGACACCTGCGCTCGCCAGTAGCGACCTGAAGCTGGAATTGATTTCACTGGCACAGGCACCACGTGCCATTGAAGACCACATCGTACTGGCTATGCGCAGCAATGCCAATAATGCGAAATTACTGGCACCACACAACACAAGTTACGAAGTGCCTTCAGAACATGTGGGCATGTTGTACATTGACGGCGTTTTCCATGCCAGCTTAAAACCAGGTTTTTATGCCTACTGGCACGGTGGAAACCGTTTGAGCCTGACAGTCATTGATACGCGTCTCACAACGCTGGAAATTACCGGCCAGGAAATGCTGACACAAGACAAGGTGCCTTTACGCGTCAATGTCACGGCAGGATATAAAATCACAGACGCGCCCCTGATGCTGGCCAGCCTGAATGATTACAAGGACTTCATCTACAAGGAAATCCAGTTTGCACTAAGGGCCGCCGTTGGTGGTAAGACCCTCGATGGTCTGCTGGAAAACAAGAATGAAACCGATGAACAGATATTGCACTATGTTGCTCAAAAAGCGCAGGTCCAGGGCATAGAAATAGTCAGCCTGGGTATCAAGGATCTGATCTTGCCGGGTGAGATAAAAACCATGCTGGGCAAAGTAGTGGAAGCAGAAAAAGCCGCGCAAGCGAATGTGATACGGCGTCGCGAAGAAACCGCAGCCACCAGATCACTCATGAATACCTCAAGAGTGATGGAAGATAATCCGGTTGCCTTGCGTCTCAAAGAACTGGAGACACTGGAAAAAATGACTGAGAAGATCGATAAGATCAGTGTCTATGGCGGGCTGGAGAGCCTGCTTAAACAGGTTGCAGCCTTTAAACCGGCAATCGACAAATAAAAACATCGACATGGTGCGGAATAAGCCTGTCATCTGACATGCTATCCGCGCCATAATGATCAGAGCAGGCGGTCTGTTGTGCTTACTCTGCAGTCTGTGCTAGTCCGTCACTGGCAGGATGTAATAATTCACTGAATTCACTGGCGTGGAGTGAGAGACTCAAGCTCTTCTGCTCTCAATATTCTGACTGTTACGCTGCATTCATTCGCGTTCAATCTGGCAGATGTGCCGCCGTCGGGATCATAATAAAATTGACAATTGGCATCTGTAAATTTCAGCCATAGACGCTGCGCTTCCTGCAATTCCTTTTTCCGCTCTGCACTGAGTTTAGCCATCAGTTTTTTATAGGCATTATTCAGGCGTTTGTCGACACGGGTGTATTCAGCTGAAATGCAATCAAGCATGACCGGGTCAACCCCCTCTGATTTGTCCATGCACTTGTTATATTCGGCACTGCGCGCTGGTTCAGCCTTGCCATATGCGGGTAATGAAAGGGTAGTGCTCAGAGCTGCGGTCAAGATAAAGATGAGTTTGTATCTGGCTTGCATGGTTTATGGATAGATAGGATGTTCGTAAAATTTGCCGGGCTTTTTACACTTCTTTGCTGCGATTTCTTTGCCGCTATGCATCGCCCAGGCGGTAATACAAATACTTGCAATAAGTGTCTTGCATATCTTGCCTGGGTTCAGCAATTAAAGTGCATCAAGTCCTGAAAAACAGCCTGCTCTCGAAAAACAAGCCCTTGATACGTTTGCGGAAAATGGCGATGGCAGCAGCAATCAATACGGTGACAATATTAAAACCAAGTATCTTGTCGCCCCCTACATCAACAAAGGGGATGGCATTGGAAGGCATGGTGGCGGCGTTCAGGCCGCGGTCGTAGCTTGCGCCTATGACCTGGCCTACGTTATTGATGGCATTGGTCAGGTACAAACTTTTGCCAGCCGGATGCAAGGTCATTTTATTGTCGCGCCAGACGAAGGATAAACGCAGGTCCTGGGTATCAATTACGCCGACGACGTGGCCGTCGTTATTGATGCCCGTCGCGAAGCTGTCGCCAAAACCTATCTTGGCACCGAGGTCTACCATCTGTTTGCCATCATGGACAAAGGCATGCCAGCGACGGTCTTTCATCTCTGAAGTACCGACCACAGCGCCCTGGTCATTGATGGCCGTGCCAGCGCTATAGCGGCCACCCAGCGTGCCAAGATCGACCATGCCGGTGTCTTTCTTGTACAGGAAAGCATGGCGTGAACCGTCGGTAATCATGGAGGTACCCGTCACCTCGCCAGCATTATTAATGCCGCTGGCATAACTGACCCTGCCGCCCAGTGTGCCCAGGTCTTGCAGTGCTTCGCCGGGCTGATACAGAAAGGCATGCCAGTCACGATCAGGGGTGTCAGAAAACCCTGCGACCATGCCGGCATTGTTGATGGCAGCACCATAGCTATGCGGGCCACCCAGGGTGCCGAGATCTTTTACTTCACGATCGCGATTGCGGATGAATGCCCTCCAGATATCGCCCTTCTTGGAAGACCCGACGATGTCGCCCTTGTCATTGATGCGCTTGGCTTCGCTTTCAGTTTCGCCAGGCATTTCCAGCTTGATCAGCTTGCCGTTCTGAACAAACACGGCATGTGGCGTACCGTCCTTTTCCTTAATGACGGCTGCTACCTGCCCCGCAGCATTCATGTCATAGGCAATCGACTCGCCATATTGCTTGCGCTCTATACCCAGGGAATGACTCGTCGAGGCAGCAGCCTCGCCACCAGTCAAAGCCAGCAGAAACAAAGAACTACGCAATGCATGGTGCATACATGTATCCTTTCTGGAGGGGAGTCATACGGGGAATGTGCTATTGAATATACAGGATTATTATTTGACAATAAAGATAAATGATTACTATTTATTATTGTCGATTGATGAATGGGATGGATGCAGTTTTCAAATTCAGGCAAGTCCATAAAGCCAGGTACTGGTTATCGGATGCAAAGGTAAGTGTGCATGCACTGCTGCAATACTACTAAGACAGTTTTGTAGGGTACGCCTTGCGCACCTGCTTTCCATGCAGTGTGAGGCAGGATTACGGTTAAAAAAACTGGTGCGCACGGCGCACCCTGCTCACAGATATTTAGATCTAAATGTTAGTTTGATTAAAACAAAAACGGGGCCTTCACGGCCCCGTTGACAATTCAGATGGTCTATCAAGCCATCACACCACAATCGTCTGATGCTCATCACCTTCACGTGCGCGGATTTCACCGATCTTGTAGACGGATTCACCAGCCGCGGTCAGTTGTGCCAGGGCTGCATCAGCCAGTTCAGCAGCAACAATAACGACCATGCCTATGCCGCAGTTGAAGACGCGGTGCATTTCTGCGTCAGCCACGCCGCCGTGTTGTTGCAGCCAGGTGAACAGGGGTGGCAGTGTCCAGGCGTCTTTATGCAGAACAGCCGTCAGTTTGTCGCCCAGTACGCGTGGGACGTTTTCTACTAGGCCGCCACCGGTGATGTGGGCCATGCCTTTGACTTCCAGGGATTCCATCAATGCCAGCAAAGGTTTGACGTAGATGCGGGTTGGTGCCATCAAGGCGTCACCGAGGCTGCGGCCATGAAAATCGGCATTCAGATCTGGCTTGGCGACTTCAATGATCTTGCGCACCAGTGAGAAACCGTTTGAATGGATGCCGGAAGATGCCAGGCCCAGAATGACGTCGCCTGGTTGTATCTTGCTGCCATCGATGATCTTGGATTTTTCGACAGCGCCAACTGCAAAGCCAGCCAGATCGTATTCGCCATTTGGGTACATGGATGGCATTTCAGCTGTTTCACCACCGATCAGGGCGCAACCAGCTTGTTCGCAACCAAAGGCCACGCCCTTGATGACGTCGGTGGCAGTTGCCACATCGAGCTTGCCGCAGGCAAAATAGTCGAGGAAGAACAGTGGCTCGGCGCCTTGTACCAGGATGTCATTGACACTCATGGCCACCAGGTCGATACCAACGGTGTCATGCTTGTTGAGGTGGAAAGCCAGTTTCAGCTTGGTGCCCACGCCGTCAGTACCGGAGACCAGGACAGGTTCCTTGTATTTTTTGCTGACTTCAAACATGGCGCCAAAACCGCCTATGCCAGCCATGACACCTTCGCGCATGGTGCGTTTTGCAAAGGGTTTGATGGCATCAACCAGCGCGTCGCCGGCAACCATATCGACACCAGCGTCGGCGTAAGAGAGAGAAACAGGGGTAGAAGTGCTCATGATATTCGGCAATAGGGGCAGGAGGCGGTAAAATAGAGAAATTGCCAGAAAAGTCCGGCAAAAGCGCTATTTTAACAAATTGACCGCGAAAACCCCGTATTTTTGGGACAGACGGTAATTTTGATGACAAATGACTACTAACCAACTCTAAAAATGCCATTTTCTTTTACGTCGGAGCAAAAACAATCCATGCTGTGGCTGGCCCTGGCATTTGCCTTGTTGCTACTGCTGTCTTTGCTGGGTCCAGTGCTGATGCCCTTCATCGTCGCCAGCATATTGTCCTACGTACTGACGCCATGGGTAGACAAGCTGTGCGCCCTGCGCGTGCGCAAGATAGGTTTGCCACGCTCTGTGGCGGCTACCCTGGTCATCGTGATTTTGATTGCTGCAGTGCTGGCCATGGTGCTGGTCATGATCCCCATTCTGCAAAAAGAAATACCACAATTGCAAGATCAGATCCCGCGCTTCTTTGACAAGCTCGATGAAATGCTGGCACCCATGCTGTCTGAATTTGGTATCAAGGTGCGTCTGGATAGTACTGGCATTAAGGCTTTACTGACTGAGCAAATGGCAAATAGTGGTGATGTCATCGGTAAGGCCGTCCTGAATTCGATCCGGGTTGGCGGCACTGCTGTGCTGGGCATGGTGGCTAACTTGCTGCTGATCCCTATCGTGCTGTTCTATCTGTTGATGGACTGGCATTCCCTGATCAGGCGTCTGAGTCATTTCATCCCGCGCCGCTATGTCAGCGTCACCGCGAACGCTGTGCTGGAAGTGGATGATATTCTGGCGCAATACCTGCGTGGGCAAATTCTTGTCATGATCGTGCTGGCAGTGTATTACTCTGTGGCGCTCAGCATTGCCCGTTTTGACCTGGCTTTGCCGGTGGGCATTATCACTGGCTTCCTGGTGTTCATTCCCTACTTGGGCTATGGCCTGGGGCTGGTATTGGCGGTGATTGGTGCTATCCTGCAATTTGATGGCTTTAGTGGCCTTGTGTGGGTAGCTGCCATCTATGGCATAGGCCAGGTTGTAGAATCGTTTTACCTGACACCACGCCTGGTGGGTGAGCGCATAGGCCTGCATCCTTTGACCGTGATTTTTGCCTTGATGGCATTCGGACAATTGTTTGGCTTTATCGGCATTCTGATTGCCTTGCCAGCCTCTGCCGTGATCTCGGTTGCCGTCAAGCATTTGCGTGTGTCTTACTTGAACAGTCCATTTTATAGTCAGACATGAGGCAATTATTACTCGACCTGGACGCGCAAAAGCTGCCGTCCCTTGCCACCTTTGTGGTGGGGCAAAATGCTGAGCTGGCACAATTGCTGGGCATGTTTGACCAGCGTATCACTAGCCAATATGGCGAACGCTCGGTCTATATTTGGGGTGAGCCGGGTGCTGGCAAGACCCATTTGCTGCATGCCCTGGCGGCTGATGCTACGGCCCGCTATATCCCGGCAGATGCGCCGGAAAGCGCCTTTGACTTTACCGAAGGTGTCAGCCTCTACCTGCTGGACGATTGCGACCAGTTGCCGCCGTTGAACCAGATCGCTGCCTTTAATCTGTTTAACGAGGCACGCGCTCGTGGCGGTTTCTTGATCGGTGCGGGTAATCGCCCGCCCATGATTCTAAATGTGCGTGACGACTTGCGCACCCGTTTTGGCTGGGGCCTGATTTATCAGGTACATGGCCTGACCGATGAAGAGAAGATCGATGCCTTAGAGCGTGCCGCCCATGCGCGGGGCATACAACTTTCACCCGGCGTGTTACCCTATCTGATAACCCATTACCGCCGTGACATGAGTTCGCTGACCGATGTTCTGGATCAACTTGACCATTATTCACTAGAAACCAAACGTCCCATCACCCTGCCATTGTTGCGCGAACTAATGTTGCAGCAACAGCCGGGCCTCGACACTACGAACGATTAGCAGACCTAGCATGCGCAATATCGCCCTCTTTGATCTTGACCACACCCTGATCCCCATCGATTCTGATTTTGAATGGGGCCAGTTCCTGTGCCGCGTCGGTGCTGTCGATGCTGATGAATTTGCCCGCAGCAATGCAGAGTTTTTCGCGCAATACCAGGCCGGCACACTGGACCCGGTGGAATATCTGGAATTTGCACTGGGCACACTGGCGCAATTCCCACGCGCCAGACTGGATGAAATGCATGGTCAATTCATGCAGGAAGTCATACAGCCAGCCCTGTTGCCTGCTGCCTATGACCTGATCAAGAAGCATCAAGACCAGGATGACCTGATCGCCATCATCACGGCCACCAACCGTTTTGTGACTGCACCCATCGCTACTGCACTGGGTGTGCAACACTTGATGGCAGCAGAACCTGAGCTTGATGCCAATGGCAATATCACTGGCAAACTGCTGGGCGTGCCAAGTTCAGGCACGGGCAAGGTTGTGCATTTGCAAGACTGGCTGGCAAAGCAAAAAGTGACGCCGCTGAGGCAACTCAGCGACTTTCACCATAGTTATTTTTACAGCGATTCGCAAAACGATATACCGCTGCTGGAACGCGTCAGCCATCCTGTCGCAACCAATCCCAATGCCAAATTAAGTGCCCATGCACAGGCAAAAGGTTGGCCTCAACTTCACCTGTTTGACAAGCAATGATCAAGAAATTTATTCGCAAAATACTGGGCGTAAAAAATAAGAGCGATGACGCCAGCGCCAACAAAAAGCCAACCGTGCTGAGTCATAAAGACCACGGTATAGACCCGCAACTGGTGTCTGCGAATGCCATACGCATCACCCAGACCCTGCAAGAAAATGGCTTCAAGGCCTTTGTTGTTGGTGGTGCAGTGCGCGACTTGCTGACCGGTGTCAAACCCAAGGACTTTGACATTGCCACCAATGCCACGCCTGAGCAGGTCAAACGCCTGTTCCGCCGCGCCTTTATCATAGGACGCCGCTTCCAGATAGTGCACGTCATGTTTGGGCAGGATCTGCTTGAAGTGACCACCTTCCGTGGCGCTGCCACCGATGGCGCGCCCAAGGATGAACATGGCCGCGTGCTGCGCGACAATACCTTTGGCGAACAATATGAAGATGCCGCCCGCCGAGACTTCACCGTGAATGCCATGTACTACGACCCGGCATCCCAGATCGTGCTCGACTATCACGGCGGCATGAAAGACATTAAAAAGAAAACCCTGCGCATCATCGGCGTGCCAGAAGCCCGTTACCGCGAAGACCCGGTACGCATGCTGCGCGTGGTGCGCTTTGCTGCAAAACTGGGCTTTACGATCGATGCATCCACCCGTGCACCTATCGCCGTGATGGCTCCACTGATCAACAATGTACCCGCCGCCCGCGTCTTTGATGAAACCCTGAAGCTACTAACCAGCGGCCATGCCATGGCCTGCCTGCAGCAACTGCGCAAAGAAGGCTTGCATCACGGCCTGATGCCATTGCTGGACGTGGTTCTGGAGCAACCCCTGGGTGAAAAATTCGTCACTCTGGCGCTGGCCAATACTGATGAACGCGTACAACAAGGCAAACCAGTCTCACCAGGCTTTTTGTTTGCCTCCCTGCTGTGGCACCAGGTTGTGGAAAAATGGGAGGCCTATAAGGCCGCTGGCGAATTCCCCATACCTGCCCTGCACCTGGCTGCAGATGATGTCTTAAATACCCAAACCGACGCCCTGGCAATCCAGCGCAAGATCGGCTCGGACATGCGCGACATCTGGGCCATGCAGCCACGCTTTGAAAAACGCGTAGGCAAAACCCCGTACAAAGTATTGGAGCACCCACGCCTGCGTGCCGGTTATGACTTCTTGCTGCTGCGTTGCGCCTCCGGTGAAATCGATGAAGAAATCGGCGAATGGTGGACTGACTTCATGGAAGGCGACAGTGTAGAGCGTGACCGCCTCATCAACACCAAACCCAAGGCAACCGAAGCCGGCCCCAAAAAACGCAAACCCCGCCGCCGCGCCCCACGCAAGGCAGCCGCTGCAGCAGAATGAGCATGCGAATTTTTGTAGGCATAGGTGCCAACCTCGGTGACGCTAAAGTCACTGTAGGCAAAGCCATAGACGCGCTGGCGCAATTGCCGGACACTACCCTCGTGGCGCAGTCCGCCATGTTTGGCAGCGCGCCCATAGATTCGACTGGTGATGATTATGTCAATGCAGTGGCTGAACTGGCAAGCAGCCTGAGCGCCACCGACATTCTGCAACACCTGCAAGCCATAGAACTGGCGCATGGCCGCGAACGCCCCTACCGCAATGCCCCACGTACCCTGGACCTGGATTTGCTCATGTACGGTATAGAAGAAATCAGTACCATTGACCTGCAAGTCCCCCATCCACGCATGACAGAACGCGCTTTCGTCTTGCTGCCACTACTGCAACTCGCAGCAAATATCAGCATCCCTGGCAAAGGCCGCGCGCAAGACTATGTCGCCTCCGTGGCTGATCAGCGCATACAAGAATTACCCACTACCAGATAGCCAGACAAGGCAATAAGCGAAGCACCATGCAAATCCCTATCATTTTGCAAACCACAGGCTTGCTGATACTCTCCAACGTCTTCATGACGGTCGCATGGTACGGTCATCTGAAAAGCCTGTCCAGCAAAGCCTGGTGGGTGGCCGCCTTCATCAGTTGGGGCATCGCCCTGTTCGAATACCTGTTGCAGGTGCCCGCCAACAGAATAGGCTACACTGCCTACAGCCTGGCTCAGCTAAAGATATTACAAGAAGCCCTGACCCTGATCGTCTTCGTGCCCTTCGCCATGTTTTACATGGGGCAGCCGTTCAAGCTGGATTATGTGTGGGCAGGATTATGTCTTGTTGGCGCAGTTTATTTTATTTTCAGGAACTGAAAGAATAGATAGATCAAAACTGGACAAAAGATAAATCAATCAATGTTCTGATTTTGATGTTGCTTTTGAATTTGTAGTTGATTTTGACGTTGCGGTTGCTTTTGACCTTCATCCGCTTGGGACGAAGCCGTTTGTGTGCTGCAGAAAATGGATCAAGAAGTGTCCGTTGTTTGAGGTGTAGCAGGGGTTTCGAGGTGCAAGCACCTCGCCTGCGTAACAGCAATCGCTTGCAAGCGATTGTGCGCCCTGCAAGGGTAGCGAGTTGCGGACACTTCCCATTTTTTGCTTCGCACAAACGGGCACTCCCGTAGGGAGCGAGTCTGCGGTCGCCTTTCTTTGAATACTTTCTTTGGCGAAGCAAGGAAAGTATTTCGGCCGCCGGGCCGAAACCTGGCCTGGTCGATCAACAGCAATAGAATTCAAGGAACAAGAAAAATAAAGATAAAGAATATAAAAATAAAGTTGAGGATGTAGGTGGAGACAAAATCGCTGTCAAACAAAAAACCAATGACAGCATCACCTTTGGAGAAAAAGAATGGCTGAATATTTGCAAGACCGTAAAGCAGTAAGCATTCCTGGCTTGATCGCACTGCGTGAAAAAGGTGAAAAAATCACCATGCTCACCTGCTATGATTCCAGCTTTGCATCCCTGATGGACCGTTGCGGCGTAGAAATTTTGCTCATCGGTGATTCCCTCGGCATGGTATGCCAGGGACATGATTCCACCCTGCCAGTAACACTGCAAGACGTGGCTTACCACACCGCTGCTGTCGCCCGTGGAAATCAAAAAGCCCTGGTTATTGCCGACATGCCTTTTGGCAGCTATGCCACACCAGAAGCGGCTTTCAACAATGCTGTGCAACTAGTGCAAGCTGGTGCGCAAATGGTCAAACTCGAAGGTGGTACCTGGCTGCTGCCCACTATCAAGTTCCTGACTGAACGCGCCATCCCCGTCTGCGCCCATCTGGGTCTGACACCGCAATCCGTGCATCAGTTGGGTGGCTACAAGGTGCAAGGCAAAACAAATGCATCCGCCAACCTGCTGAAAGCCGAAGCGCTGGCCGTGCAGGAGGCCGGTGCTACCCTGCTGGTGCTCGAAGCCATCCCCGCCAGCCTGGGCAAGGAAGTCACTGACTCTTTGCACATCCCCACCATAGGCATAGGTGCAGGCGTTGATTGCTCAGGTCAGGTACTCGTCATGCACGACCTGCTGGGTGTATTCCCGGGCCGCAAAGCCCGCTTCGTGAAAAACTTCATGGAAGGCCAGACCAGCATCGATGCTGCGGTTTTGGCTTATGTGGCAGCAGTAAAAGATAAATCTTTCCCGACGCTGGAACATAGTTTCTAAAGTTGGCAATCAGTTGGTAAACTCGTCGACATGGCTTTGCTCTGTCGACGAATATCCCTCTGATCAGTGCCACTGCGCAGTATCTCAGGTCCCAAAAAAACTAAGCATGCATCCAGCAAAACCAGCGCAATGTCGCCTGCGAATCTGGTAATTCAGGATCATCATGTTCGAATCCAACTTCTATGCCCGCCGCAGTAGTGGCAATCATGGCATACGGCGGTGCGTGCTCGCGCACATCGGTAATTTCCAACCCGGCTTGCCTTGCCATTTTTAAAAATTCTGACAAAGGCAAACCTTGGCGCAAAAATTTCCGGTCTTGCAAAAGCAGAGGCCCGCCATCAGCTTGTTGCGCTACACCAGAAAATGTATCGACGAACACTGTAGCCAATTCATTTTCGCCAGCAAAATGAAACTCCAGATCACCATAGGCGACTACGAGGGGAAAGCAGGCCGCACTACCCGGCTGGTAAGGCAAGTCCAGGTCATCTGGCGTATATACTTCATCCGCTGATCCCAGGCAGGCAAACACATCAACCGGGCTACAATGTTTACGCGGAATGAAAGCACCCAGGCTGCCATCCCGCAAGAAGCCAAGCAAAGAAATTTCTGTCCTCATCATTATCTGATTTTATTCCGCCAAAGCGGATTGTAAAGATACAGACTTGCCAGCTTGCGCCAGCGGGAACAGCCACCAGCGCTTACCGGTTTGCGGTTCGGCGATATCAACTTCCTCCCCCATTTGCGGTGTGCTTATCCTTGCACCCTGTTGCTTGGCCAGCGCGACAATGCGCTCAAAAGGTTCGAACCAGCTATGCATGGATAAATCAAAAGTACCATTATGAATAGGCAGCATGGTTTTGCCACGCAAATCAATATGCGCTTGCAGCGATTGCTCTGGCTGCATGTGCACGTCAGGCCACATCTTGTTATAGGCACCGGTTTCTATCAGGGTCAGATCGAAGGGGCCGTATTTGTCGCCTATCTCTTTAAAGCCTTTGAAGTAACCAGTGTCACCGCTAAAGAAAATTTTCAGCTCAGGCGTGAGTATGCTCCAGGATGACCACAGGGTCTGGTCACGGTCATGCAAGCCACGGCCAGAAAAGTGCTGGGCAGGTGTCGCGACAAACTGCGTGCCATTGATCCAGGTGCTTTGCCACCAGCCCAGTTGCTGCACTTTGCTTGCATCTATACCCCATTTGATGAGGCGATCACCCACACCAGTCGGTGTCAGGATGTGCTCAGTTTTTTTCGCCAGTTGCAGGATAGCGGCATAATCCAGGTGATCATAATGATCATGCGACAAGATGATGCCCTTGATGGGTGGCAGGTCAGCAATACTGATCGGTGGCTGGTGAAAACGCTTTGGCCCCATCCACTGGAAAGGTGAGGCCCGCTCAGAAAACACCGGGTCAGTCAGCCAGAATTCACCCTGCAATTTCATCAGCATGGTCGAATGACCTAGACGGTACAAACTATAGTCTGGTGCAGCCAATAACTGTTCTTTCGTCAATTCAAACACAGGGATACTGCCACCTGGCACCGTATCCTTGGGTTTGTCGAAGAAAAATTTCCACATAATTTTCATGTTGCCCAACAAACTGGGTTCACGGGTAGGTGCCTGGTTGACAAAACCTGCACTGGCAGGCTGCGGTGGCACAGTGGGTAACTGCTGGGCATTACTGGGAGAAGAAACATAGGCCATGGTGATCAACACTCCTGTCATAAAGAGACTGAATACAAATCGCGAAAATTTGGGCATAAAATGAAAAACTGGCTCACAAATTAATTACTGCATCGAATTATTACACTACACAGTGTAGTTTCTAAATTTAGAGAAGTAAACTACTTAGTGTAAAATTCTTTATATTCGCAGCCTCTCGCTGCAAACCAGTCAAGATTGCTTAACACAACATGTCCGCACCCGTACGCCAGACCGACCGCAAACGCGAAGCCATCTTGCAGGCAGCGATTCATGAATTTCGCCTCCATGGTTTCGATGCAACCAGCATGGACAAGATCGCCGCCACGGCCGTCGTCTCAAAACGCACGGTGTACAACCACTTCCCTAGTAAAGACGATTTGTTCGCCGCAATATTGTTAAAATTGTGGCAAAGCGCTGTTTCTCAGGATGATTTTAGCTATCAGGCTGATAAAAACCTGCGAGAACAGCTGGAAACTTTCCTTGGTAACAAGATGCGCCTGATGAGCGACACCAACTTCATCGACCTGGTACGCGTCGCCGTCGCCGCCACCATCCACACCCCGGACCGCGCCCGCGACATGGTAGAGCGCATGAGCAAACGCGAAGAAGGCATCGTCGCCTGGATCAGGGCAGCGCAGGCCGATGGCAAGCTGAAAGCTGGCGACCCCTACTTCATGGGCGACATGCTGCAAGGCCAGCTCAAGTCCCTGGCCTTCTGGCCGCAGGTGGCAATGGGACAGCCCATGCTGGAAGAGCTGCAGCAAAAGGTCTTGATAGAACTGACGGCGGGGATGTTTTTGGGGTATTACGGGGTAGGTTGATGTGGGCAGTATCTGCCTGTAGGTCCGATTAATCCCTGCGAAATCGGACGCATGCCAAACCTCAGAAGATGACAGAAACATATCAAACTGATTTGTAATATTATGCCTTGGGCGCTCAATGCAGGGTCATGTTAAGTGAGAGGATGCTTGAGTGATATCAATACAGCAATCATCACATGGAGCTACAGCTATCCGTATATGGCCTCTGATTGCCATCCTGGTGATGCACATCCTGCTACTCCTGATGTTCTCTCAACACAAACCTCGCCAGACAGATAATGCCACTCAAGGAACAGACGTGACTTTCTTGACGTCTGTGACGACGCAAACCTATCCATTGATACCAAAAACTGAACAAGAAAAACCTGCGCATCAAAAGCCGCCGCTTAATCCTCAAAGAGAAACTCCGCATCCAGCAAAGAAATCAGCAGCAACAAATCCTACATCATTTGATGAATTGCCTGCGCCCCAGGCAACAGAAAAATCAAGGACTGATATCACTACTGGTATCGAAGCAGATGCATCTGCAAAGAATACTATCAATCTTGCGCAACTGCGTTCACAAGCAACTTTGCTAGCCAGAGAATCGGCACAGAGCGGGTCCAGTGAATCTGGTACCCAGGGCATACTTGGCGATTATTACGGTAGTTATCAAGGCGCCGATACAGGTACGTTTTATATCCACGTTGACCATAAAGGCAATATCCTAGGCTCTGCCGACTCGCGCACTGCCCGCAGCAGTTTTACAATTACTGGCAAGGTATCGACCGAGGGTATCGTACAAATGACAGGAAAAGGCCTTGCCGGTTCAGCCAACTTCAATGGCAAGATCAACCTTGCAACAGACGCAGTGTCTGGTCACTGGAATTTGACAGGTTTTGGAAAAGGGCAATTTAGCGGGCAACGTGCCAAAGCTATCGGTACCAGGGCGTATTGATGCAATAAACCAAGGCCGTAGTAAAAGGGATTGACAGAACTTTGGAGTGCTACGTGAATAGCCATAGGTAAGATAAGCCAAGTAGGTTCGATTAGCCTGCGTAATCGGACGCATGTAATTCACTGCTAACAACTCCGATAAACATAAATACTGCACATCATTCAAAAAAATTCATTTCTCTGACAGCTTTAGCATGATGATTTGAGATGCCTATTTTGATGCACAACATGCGTACGATTAAGCTCTGCTAATCGTATCTACTGGCTGGAAGAAAGCGTGAAAATCTACATTATTTATTCCACCATACGAGTTGTCAACGCATTCGGCGACACTTCCATCGGCATAAAAGAGCAAACATGCATCTTGTTGACCAGCCGCTTCTGCTCTGAAATCGCCGATCACAATTTCTGTTTTGAAGAAAATTGCAGCGTGAGCAGCCAATTGAAGTAACTGAATATCTTTCAAACGTGCATTGACCAAGCATTGCACCAATGTTTGAAACCCATCATCCAGAGTGTGGACTGTCAGGCCGATAAAAATTTCCGACTTGATTTTTTCTTTGTCGAAGAAATTATCTTTTTCAATAACATGAATACGAGAAATCTCAAAATGAGAGGCAAGAAACTCAATGATGTCTTGCTTCCCGATTTTTTCTTTCAACATGAATTCGAGAACGTCGCAATACATATAGTCATTCTGCTTCTGGTAGAGAAACATCAAAAATTGTTAAAGATCAAAGAACTGCGCGCTGAGGTCATGAATTGCTTAAGGCATGCGCGTAACGTATTTTTGAATTACATTCTTAATAAATGTAATTCGCCATTATTTGCATCAAAACGGAAATGCATCTGCTGTTCCGGAGTAACTGAAAAATAAAGCGTCTCCGATTCCTTCCTGTCTTTTTTCTTGCAATCAGATTCGCGCACCACGATTCTATGATTGCCTTGCTTGACACGCTTCATAAGAGTATTTTCATCTGCAACATCTTTGCTATGAGTAGCGGCAATATTGCCATCAACATAGACCGTATATTGGCTCTGGATTGCCGGTGCATCCAAGCCAAAATCGATCACGACAAAGCAATTATGCTCTTCAAGGAATTTAGCTTCTGCCTCTTCAGTCCATGAGTTCCTGGTGCGACCAGTATTTTCTATTATCCACAATGATTCATCAGTCACAACCAAGCCATTTTTAAAGGGCACATAAGTTCTGTCGATATAAAAGCCTTTCGAAAAAACGAGATAAAAATCTCCTGTCAATTTTTCATGGACGATATCGCAATACTCGACTCGCTGATTAGGATATTCAAATCCCTGCAAATACAGGTGGCCGTGCTCGTCAAGTAAATAGTGTGATATGCAGCCACGCCAAAGTGCCGAAGATACTATCTCCACAGGTCTTGGCAGCGTCGAGAATTCGTATGCGCAATATCCACCTTGGATGACTGGATTTCCTGTAGTCACGAAATCCAAAAAGTAGCCTTCGAGTTTGACGTGCTTATGTCGGCAAATAAATCCTTCCGGTCTCTGCACTGTCATCGCTTGCAATCTCTCACATATCCCCCCGATTAATAAAATCGTTGTTCGTTTGTGCTGCCCGAATACAATTTCTGCTTCAATGATCGTTTTCAGCGCACGCCAACTCTTCTATTCAGCCTTCTCCAACACCGCCAACATCGCCCTCAACCCCTCATTCAAACGCTTCAAATCCGCAGCACTTAAACCTGCCATGATGCGCCTCTCATTTTCCACATGAGCAGCCAATGCACGGTCTACCAGATCTTTGCCGGTATCTGTCAATTGCACCAGCATGCTGCGGGCATCGTCGGGGTTTTGCAGGCGTAGTATCCAGCCGCTGGCTTCGAGTTTTTGCAGCCTGTGGGTCATGGTGCCGGAGGTGACCATGAGTTTGGAGAACAGGTCGGTTGGGCTCATGCAGAACGTGTCACTGGAGCGTCGAAGCGTGGCCAGCATGTCGAATTCCCAGGCGCTCATACCAAAGCTGCTGAAGGTGGCTTCCAGTTCGCGCCCCAGCAGGTCACTGCAACGGCGCAGGCGGCCTATGTTTTCCATGGGGCTGCAATCAAGGTCTGGCCTGGCATTGCGCCACTGCTCCATGATCTTATCGACTGCGTCCATCTTCTTTTCCCCCATCTTTTGCTCCCTGGCCGTTTATCTTTTATGTGCTTGCCATTATATGCGCCGCCAATGCGATTCAGCTCTTTGGAACATCCAGGTCCCTGTTGATGCTTCCAAAGACCACACAATACATGTGGAATTTATCTTGATATCAAGATAGTTTGTGCTACCATTATTTATCTTGAACTCAAGACATTATCATGAAAACTGCAATTAGCACTCCCAACCTCGCCCGCCTTGGTTTCTGGTTCGATACCTTGCTGACCGCGCTGGCACCTGCCATCTGGGGTTCGACTTATATCGTCACGACACAATTCTTGCCACCAGACCGGCCATTTACTGCTGCCTTGCTACGATGTCTGCCCAGCGGGATTTTGCTGGTGCTGTTTTGTAAGCGCCTGCCCTTGTCGCGCGAATGGGGCCGCTTGCTGATACTGGCCGCGCTGAACATAGGTTTCTTCCAGGCGCTGTTATTCATTGCCGCTTACCGCTTGCCTGGTGGTATGGCAGCCGTGATTGGCTCCATACAACCCTTACTGATCATGGCCATGGTCTGGTTAATGGACAGGCGCAGGCCGGCCGCGCTGGCGATCATGGCCAGTGTCTGTGCTGTGCTGGGCATGGCAGCTTTGTTGTTGTCAGCTACTGCAACCATGGATGCCGTGGGCCTGGCTGCCGCTGCGGCAGGGGCGATTTGCATGGCGGGTGGCACATATTTGTCGCGACGCTGGCAAAGCAGTTTGCCGGTATTGGCTTTCACTGGCTGGCAGCTCTTGCTGGGTGGTTTGATCTTGCTGCCTTTAAGCCTGCTGGTGGATGCGCCACTGCCTGCCCTGAACCTGACGCAGATACTGGGTTATGCCTACTTGTCCATCGTCGGTGCCTTGCTGGCCTACAGCCTGTGGTTTCGCGGCATAGCGCGCTTGTCACCGGTTGCTGTGTCTTCACTGGGTTTGTTAAGCCCTATCACAGCCGTCATCCTGGGTTGGGTCGTGCTTGATCAAAGCATGCGCGGGATGTCACTGGCAGGTTTATTGATCGTTCTTGCCAGCGTCATCGTCGTGCAAAAAAGCATGCGTAGTCAGGCCTGAATTTTTTATCGCCTTCCCCCTCACCTTCACCTTCATCAAGGAAAAAAATGCACCTATCCATACAAGAAATTATCGAGTCCCGCGTCTCTGCCAATAATTATGACCCCAGCCGCAAGCTCAGCCATGCCGAGATCAGCGAACTGGTGCGCCTGGCGACGCTGGCACCCTCAGCCTATAACTTCCAGAACTGGAAATTTTTGGCGGTTGTCAGTGATGAAGCCAAACAGCGTTTGCAGGCAGCAGCGTTTAATCAGCAAAAGGTCAGCGATGCTGCAGTGACTTTCATTATCTGCGGCACCTTGAATGCACACACTCAACTGGAACCAGCCTTACGCCCCGCTGTTAATGCAGGGATCATCGACGACAAAATGTTGGCAACATGGGTAGGCATGGCAGAGCAAAGCCATACGGATAATGCAGTGCTGCAAAGGGATGAGGCCTTGCGCTCAGCTTCACTGGCGGCCATGACGCTGATGCTGGCAGCACAAGGCAAGGGGCTGGCATCTTGCGCCCTGAGTGGCTTTGATACAGATGCGGTGACACGTGAGTTTGATTTGCATGAAACAGAAATCCCGGTCATGCTGATCACTGTGGGTTATGCGGCGGCAGGCAACTGGCCGCAAAAACCACGCAAGCAGTTGCATGAAGTTATGCAACTGCTTTGAGAATTTACCAGGGCAGCGTCTCTCCAGCATAGGTATAAAACTCGCCCGATTGTGCAGGCTGCATGCTGTCGATCACAGCCAGCATTTCACTGGCTGCCTGTGTGACAGGGCGGCCTATGCTGGCACCGCGAAAGGGTTGTGACAATGCAGTGTTGACCGTGCCGGGGTGCAAGGCAAATAAAACTGCGTTTGGCTGGGTGCGTTTGAGTTCTATGGCTGCGGTCTTGATCATCATGTTCAATGCGGCCTTGGAGGCGCGATAGCTATACCAGCCGCCAAGCCGGTTATCTTCTATGCTGCCGACCTTGGCGGACAACATGGCCATGACGCCTCTTTGCTTGTCGAGCAGAGGTGCGAAGTGACGCAGGAGCAAGGCGGGGCCAAAGGTATTGACGAGGAAGGTCGCCTGCATTTGTGCATACTGCAAATCGGCCAGTTTTTTCTCAGGCATGAAGTCAGCAGTATGCAATACACCAGTCGCATTGATGATGAGATGAAAAGGGCCGAGTTCTTTCATCACTTCAGCTGCTTGGGCGATGCTGTCTTCAAGGGCGAAGTCCAGTGGCGGCTGGCTTTGGCGATGCAGGCATACAACCTGGCCGCAATGTTCTTGCGCACCCAATAATTCTACAAATGCCGCGCCTATGCCGCCAGATGCACCGATGACTAACGCCCTGAAGCCCTGCGGGAAGGAGCTTAGTAAACTATCCGCCATCATACCCATCCTTGTTTCCACATGGTCGTGTCAGTCAGTTCCCGCCAGGCGATCTTACGCTTGGCCTTGGTATAGACAGCTTCAAGCTCAACAAATTCTACCTGGGCATTCATGACAAGCTGCCCTTCTTGTTGCTCAGGCAAATAGACTTTACTGACCAGAAAGTGCTTTTGTTTGGCAACGACTTCTACCGCAGTCCATTTGGAGAGCATGAGCTTGTTTGGCTGTATGGGGTTCATTCTCTGGCTTTCAAATGCGAGGTGCTGCAAACAATGTACTCAAAGATCGTCGAGGCTGGCGCGTATATCTGTTGCCCTGTCGCGTAGCCCCTGCAAGACTTCTTTATCCATTTTCCTGAGTTGCGGGTACACCATGCCTATGCGCGGGTAGCTGGATAACTTGTCTTCGTTACGCGCAAAAAAATCCCAGTAGAGGGCATTGTAGGGGCAGGCACTTTCACCAGTGCGTTGCTTTTTATCATAATGACAGCCCTTGCAATAATCACTCATTTTGTCAATATAGGCTGCGGCTGACACATAGGGTTTGGTAGCAAGCATACCACCATCAGCAAACTGGCTCATGCCCAGAGTATTGGGTAATTCCACCCACTCAAACGCATCAATATAAATACCGAGATACCAGCGATGTACCTGCTGTGGCTGCAAGCCCGCCAGCAAGGCAAAATTACCAATGACCATCAGTCTTTGTATATGGTGGGCGTGGGCATGTTCCAGCGACTGGCTGATGGCGCTGGAGAGACAACGCATTTTTGTTTTTCCAGTCCAGAACCATGATGGTAATTCTGCTTCATGGGCAAAGAAATTATGCTCATCATAGCCGGGCATTTGCGCCCAGTAGATACCACGCACATATTCGCGCCAGCCCAGTATCTGTCGTATATACCCCTCTACCGCAGGCAAGGCGGCATGACCTGACCACAAAGCAGCTTCGACCTTGCTGACCACTTCTTGTGGATGCAGCATGTTGACATTCAGGGCAAAGGAAATCAGCGAATGGAACAATCGCCATGACTTGCTGCTCATGGCATCCTGAAACTCACCAAAATGCGGCAGGGCATGCTGGATAAAAGCGTCGAGTTGCGCCAGTGCTTCTGCGCGGTTCAGTGGCCATGCGAAGTTGCTTGCGTTTGCGTCGCCAAAGCTATTGATCCCTGCCTGCTGTATGGTTGCCCATAAAGCTGAATGATCATGCCGTGGCCGGAAATCTGCCGGCTCCCAGGGTATGCCTGGCCAGGCTTTGCGATTGTCGTGATCATAATTCCACTGACCGCCTACTGGCTTGTTCGCCTCTTCCAGCAAGACCTGGTGCTTGACGCGCATGTGGCGATAGAAATTTTCCATCAGCCATTTCTTGCGACCTTCAAACAGGATGGCGGCTTCATCACGGCGGGTAAAAAAATGTTCGCTACTGCACATGCGGCAATTGATCTCGCTGGCGTCGCTGTAGGCAGCAAGTTGCGCATCGAGCCTGAATTCATCAGGCTCCTGGTATTCAAACTGGCTGCACTGATAATGCGCCTGCAGCCAGTCAAGATTGGCTGTCAGTGATTGTGTATTGTCTGCATCATCGATAGTCAGATAGTGCAGGCGATGTCCGGCAGCTTGCAGTTGCGTAGCCAGATCGCGCATGGCAGCAAAGATGGCGATGATTTTTTGGGCGTGGTGCAGGACGTAATCCGTTTCTTGCCGGATTTCCATCATGACATAAACGACATCGTCGGAAGTTTGGCTAAACCAGCTATGCACAGGATTGATCTGGTCACCCAGAATAAGGCGCAATGTGGTTGCGGGTGCAGCAGTTTGCATGGCGCTTTCCGATTTGATAACGGCTCTCAAGCCTGTGACTTGCCACTGCTATTGCCGTGATTGTTGTTGCGACAGCGCTGGGAACAATATTTGGCTTCGTCCCAGTTTTTTTCCCATTTCTTGCGCCAGTTAAATGGCAAACCGCAAGTCTGGCAAAGTTTGCTGGGCAAATCTGATTTTTTTCGCATTTTCATTTGGATAATTCCATTGCGAAGATGCATAGTCGTTGCAAATGTAGCGATGGCTGCTTAATGCAGCCATCTATCCAGTCTACAACTTAATTGTCACTGATTTAGCCACTTATTTCGCCACTTCATCATAACGCGCCAAACTGGCTTCGAGGTGCGGGGCCAGTTCATCGGCTGAGCTGACGGTCATGCCCAACTCACTGAGCAAGCCATCACGCAAGCCGTACACCCAACCATGCACGGTTAATGGCTGTCCACGGTCCCATGCATCTTGCACGATGGTGGTCTGACACAGGTTGACGACTTGTTCGATGACATTCAATTCGCACAGTCGTTCGCTTTGCTGTTGCAAGGACAATGCCTCGCCCAGGTATTTTTCATGCTTTTGATGCACATCCTGTACGTGACGCAGCCAGTTGTCTGCCAGCCCAACACGGCGTTTGGTCAACGCGGCATGCACGCCTGAGCAACCATAGTGACCGCAGATGATAATGTGTTTGACGCCAAGCACGTCAATCGCGAATTGCAGTACCGACAGGCAATTCAAATCAGAATGGACGACGACGTTGGCAATATTGCGGTGGACGAATAATTCGCCAGGCAAAAGACCCAGCAATTCATTCGCTGGAACGCGGCTGTCAGAGCAGCCTATCCATAAGTATTCAGGGCTTTGTTGTGCTGCCAGCTTCTTAAAAAAATCAGCATCTTTTGCCGTGATCGCAGCAGCCCAATTGCGGTTGTTTTCAAATAATTGCTGTGGAGTCAATCCAGTGTTGCTTGTTGCGTTCATGCTCTCGCCCATTTATTTTAGACAGGCGAGATTCTAACCGCATTGGCGTTTGGCTGCATAATATATCCTGGCATGCTAATCTACCATGGTCCATCTGACATGATCTATTTGACATGAGCAAAAAAATTGCCAGGCGTATCTGCCTTGGCAATTCTTGAGGAAAACACGCATCCAGTGATGGAGATGGAGTTCAGACATGATCTCAGGCAAGTATGGCAAGACAATAGCGACTTGGCTTTATGCATTCGGCTTTTTTTTCCTCAGCACCACTGGGCCGGCCCAGGCGCAGCAAGAAAACTTGCGCATTGCCACGTTCGGCCAGGGTGGTCCCATGGAAAAAATGCTGCTGCCTATCTGACTGAGCATTATAAAAAGCTGGGCGTGCAGATTGAGTTTGTCAACCTGCCTGGCAATCGCGCCCTGCAAGAATCCAATAGCGGTCGCCTGGACGGTGAACTCATGCGTAAGGCAGGCCTGAGTATGGAATATCCTAATCTCCTGCAAATTTCAGTGCCTCTGGCAAGCACCAATACCGTAGCTTTTGCCCTGGATAAAAACATAGATGTTGATAAAGGCTGGGACAGTTTGCGCAAGCACACTTTTTCATATGAAATGGGCACCAAGCTCATAGAACAAAATACCCTGGGTTTCAGTACCGGCCATGCCGAACAAAATATCAAGGCAGCCTTCCGGCAAATGCTGCACCGGCGGGTAGAACTGATCATCATTGATGAACAGGCTGGCTTGCAACTGGTGAGAGAAATGGGACTGGAAGGCACCGTGCATATGTTGAAACCTGCAATCAGCACCACTCAGCTCTACCACTATGTGCATACAAAACATGCTGCCCTGGCAAACAAGCTGGAAATCTTGTTACTCAAAAATTATTAATCCAGACTGACGCGCTGCTTTTGCAAGAAACGCCGCACGGTTATATCCGGCTCCAGCCCTATGGCAACATCATAAGCCTGGCGTGCTAGTACCAACTCACCGGCACTTCTCAATAAGTGCGCCCGCGCTGCCCAGTAAGCCTGGTAATTTTGCAGGCGCGGCTGTGCCTGTACAGTAGGCAGCATATGCAAAGCCACTTGTGGGCCTGCGGTTTCTGCCACTGCAATAGCATGGTTGATGGCGACTACGGGGGAATCGGTAATGTGCATCAACTGCGCATACAGTTGCGCTATGGCTGGCCAGTCAGTCTGGCCGCTGATGCGCCTTGCTACATGGGCAGATTGTATGGCCGCTTCCAGTTGATAACGCCCGGTTTGTTGCAATGCACTAGCGCGTCTGAGGATTTTTTCAGCAGCATGGATAAGCTGACCATCCCACAAACTGGTGTCTTGCTGTGCCAGCGGCACATACTCACCGCTAACATCTCGGCGCGCTGGCCGGCGCGATTCTGTGTACAGCATGAGTGCCAGCAAACCCAGCGACTCTGCTTCATCAGGTTTCAAGGCAGCCAACAAATCTGCCAGCCAGATGGCTTCATCAGTCAGATTAGCTTGCCCTTCTGCACCAGTAACATCAGCCCAGCCTGCGGTATAAATGGCATAGATGGCGTCGGTGATGGCATCCAGCCTTTCACCGATGACGCTCTGGTCCGGCACTAACAAAGGAATGCCGGAATCACGTATCTTGGCCTTGGCCCGTACCAGCCTTTGCGCCATGGTGGCTGGAGAAACCAGAAAGGCCGAGGCAATTGCTGCCGCATCCAGGCCAAGGATAGTTTGCAAAATCAACGGCGCCCGCATGCTGGCATCTATGGCAGGATGGGCGCAGGCAAACATCAGCGCCAGACGCTGGTCCGGGATTGCAGCGCTGTCTACCTCCTCCATCAATTCATCGCTGAGCAAGAGCAAATCAGGCAGAGCCGCCGCCTGAGTTTGCCGCTGGCGTACGACATCGATCATGACGCGCCTGGCCACGGTCAATAACCAGGCTTCAGGCTTTGCCGGTATGCCAGTCTGCGGCCAGTGCTGCAAGGCACTTTCAAAAGCCGTGGACAAAGCATCTTCTGCCCAGGCCACGTCATGCGAACGTGCCGACAAAATGGCAAGCAGCCGCCCATAGCTATTACGGACGGCGGCCTCTGCTACCCTCGCTGCTTCGGAACTTGCAACTAGGCTGCTGCCGTGCATTCGTCACCAGGCATATTTTCTGAAGGCCAGACAGGTCTGACTTCGATAGAGCCATAGGCTGCACCGGGGCAACGTGCTGCCCAGTGCATGGCGGCATCAAGGTCGGCCACATCGATAATGTAGAAACCACCGAGTTGCTCCTTGGCTTCGGCATAAGGGCCATCCAGCACCATCGTCTTTCCTTCGCGCACGCGCACCGTGGTTGCGCTGGTCGACTCACGCAAACGCTCGCCAGATACCAACACACCAGCCTGCATTAACGCTTCGGAATAGGCACCGTAGGCAGCTATAACTTGCATCATCTCTGCATCCGGAATTTGTTGCTCTTCGGCTTCATTTGCAGCGATCAATAACATGTATTGCATGATTTTTCTCCTTTTCAATTGTAACGGGCAGGATGCGCCGTCATGACAATGACGTTTGGGATACAGGCAAATCGACAAAGTGGCGAAGAATATTTTTACTCTGGAATTGCTCCGTTGCTTTTCAGCATATATCAAATACCTGTGTCTTCTGGAAGCATAATTGAAAAGTCAGTGGCAGAATTCCTTCATTATTTCATTCAGCCTCAAAGGAAGACCGGCATCCAGTCTTTGCTCATCTGTTATTTGGGGGTTGATAACACAAGCCTTAAAAGGTGTTCTTGATACCAGTTCCAGTCCATAATCTCTGGGTATGCCTCTGGCCTTCAGATAGCGTTCAATACGACTAACCATACTCCCGGCCTCCTCCAATTTACCCAGCCTGGCTGCCTTGCGCGAAAGAAAGAAACCCAGCAGATGATTTTCCTGCGAACGCCAATTCTCATTTTCTTCTGATTCAGCCCCCGTATTGGTATGTTGGAAAACACGCGAGACCAAAGCAAAATCCCTGGCTGTCCAGGGCAGATCATCGGCCATCATTTCAAACAGGCGCATGCGGTTGGCAGCGTCAGACTTCAACTCAGTCGGTCTGTCATAGACATCACCGCGCTTAAATAGTGTACGGGTTTTCTGATCTTGCTCATAAATCTTGTCAATTTCGGCAGACCTGTTCATGCTTTCAGCACTGGCAGCAGCATTGAAAGTAAGTGCAAGCAATAACAGTGCCGTTTTCAACATCTTCATTGTGTGTTTTTCATTAATATCAGTAACTGCACAGAACTCAAGGTGCGGCCTCGAAAGTCAGTGTCTTGCCTGCGCCGCGCCAGTGCCCCAGTAACTTATTACCATCCCTTCGATAACTGATGGTTGCGCTTGGTTTGCCCTTGCTGTCAAATTCAGTCAGTTCAGTGAGGTCTTGCTTGTGCTCAACCTTGAGTTCTATGGCCTTACGATGTTTGTCATAAAAATAGCGCGAACTTGGGTAATAGACTCCTTCAGCATTGCTTGTCAGCATCAATGTAATGGGCGTGTTGCCATTGATCTTGCCACGAAAAACCTGTGCATAGGGATTGATGTCAGCGATTGCTCCATCCCCCTCTCCCAGCAAAATATATTTTCCATAATTGCTAAGGTAAGCATTCAACTGTGGTGCTTTAAGTGTCACTATCAGATTACCCAGGTCATCAATGGCACGGTTGACATGCGCTGAACATGTGCCGCTATCAAAACTGAGGGCACCATCAAGTATATTTATCTGCCCGGGATACTTCAGATACAAATCATAGAGGCTGCCAGATTTGGTGTAACGCTCTTCCAGGCAGCGCTCATATAGCTCTATCTGCTCAGCTATCGTTTCTTTGTCGCGTTCTTTCGTGCCCTTGTTACGCAATTTTTCCAGACGGGCTATTTCAGTACGCAGGCGCCTGGCATTGGTCTTCTGTGCCAGTGCAGCCAGGGCCTTTTTACCAGACTCACTTAATAACTCCAAAGGAGTGATGGCACGCCCCGTTCTCGTATCAAAGTCGAAGCGAATTTCGCCTAGGCTGCAATATGCACCACAACCCTCAGTACTGACAACGATGGCATATTGTCGCTTGCCATTCACCAGGCCAGAAGATGCTGGCTCCATGGACTCCAGAGGAAGTTCCAGCTCTATAAGTGCTGTCTTTGTGGCAGCGTCTTCTTTTCCAGGTGGCAAAGTATTCAGTAGCTGTATATGCAGAAAGTTATTGATACGATCTGCCACTTGCTGATTCTCAGTTGAGATAAAAGGGATAGTGAGCTCTACCTTCTCCCCCATGTGGTTCTTGCTCGCATACTTGACAGGTTTATCGCTGAAAGTAGCGCCCAGGCAAGTGCCAGACAATAACAAGGCACCGCTGAGCAGGCTGATATTTTTAGCGAACATGCTATCAGCGCCCTGGTATCAACAAGCCCCTTTGCACTGCCGGACGCCTCACAAACTCGGCCAGGGCGCGTTGTACATGCGGAAAGTCATTGATACCTACCAGGTCACCGGCTTCGTAAAAACCGATCAGGTTACGTATCCATGGAAAAATCGCGATATCGGCAATGGTATAGGTATCGCCCATGATCCATTTCCGGTCTGCCAGGCGCTGGTTGACTACGCCCAGCAGGCGTTTGGATTCTGCCACATAACGGTCACGCGGGCGTTTGTCTTCATAGGTTTTGCCAGCGAACTTATTGAAGAAGCCAAGCTGGCCAAACATGGGGCCTATGCCACCCATCTGGAACATCAGCCATTGTATGCATTCATAACGCTCTGCCGCATCGGTGGGGATACATTTCCCGGTCTTGTCTGCCAGATACAGCAGGATGGCACCGGATTCAAACAAGGCCAGCGGTTTATCACCTGGGCCTTGCGGATCGATGATGGCGGGGATTTTATTGTTTGGGTTCAGTGACAAGAATTCTGGCGAGGTCTGGTCATTGGTCTCAAAATTGACCAGATGTGGTTCATACGGCAGGCCAATTTCTTCGAGCATGATGGAAACTTTCACGCCATTTGGAGTGGGCAGTGAATACAGTTGCAGGCGTTCAGGATGTTGTGCTGGCCATTTTTGATTGATGGGAAAATTGCTTAATGCGGTGCTGGACATGGTATTTCCTTCCTGATGTGTACTTGCCCTTGGGCATAAAATAGTGATGCTAATCTATTTAGGAAATTTCTGCGCACGATGGCAAGTCTCTGTTATTTGGGCTAAGCTGCACGACTTGTATTTTGCTTGGTCCAATTTTTCTCATGCACCGAACCCTCGTCATCCGCCTGCTGTTTGTCATTGCCATGCTCGCCATCATACTGGGGCTATTGCGCTATCTGCCCAAGGATATGCCAGCCACCATGCCTGAAAACTTGCTGGCTAAAGTCGGTGTGATTAAAAAGCCATCCGGCACTTCGTTTGAATGGCAAGCCGAACTGGATGTGTATGCTGGCCTGCCGGATGTCGATGCCAGCTATTTTTCTGACCCCTATGCAGTGGCGATAGACAAGCAGGGCAATATTTTTGTCAGCGATGCGGGCGAACATAACCAGATCAAAAAGATCGGCAATGATGGGGCGGTTACACCCTATGCCGGTTCTGTCGAAGGTTTTGCTGATGGCATGACAGATCAGGCAGCGTTCAATACGCCGTCTGGCATTGCGCTGGATGGCAAGGGCAATTTGTTGGTAGCAGATACTGGCAATCATGCCATACGCAGTATCAGTCCTGAAGGCATGGTGACTACCCTGGCAGGCAATGGCAAACCCGGTTACCACGATGGCATAGGTACGCAAACACAATTCAATGGCCCGATAGGAATTGCAGTTGATGTAGCGGGCAATGTCTATGTGGCGGATACCTACAACGACCGCATACGCAAGATCAGCACGGATGGCCAGGTCAGCACGCTTGCTGGTGGCAATGGGTCGGGTTATCAGGATGGCCCGGCAGCGACTGCCCTATTTGATACCCCTACAGGTGTGGCAATCAATAGCAAGGGGGAGCTACTCATCGCCGACAGCAAGAATGACGCCGTACGCAGACTGGGCATGGATGGGCAAGTCACAACCGTGGCGCGTGCCCTGGATGACGAAGAAAAACCCCTGATGCGCCGTCCTCTGAGTATAGTCGCCACCCATGATGATCACCTTTATATAGGCGAGGCTGGCAAGGGCCGCATTATACAAATTTCGCCCACAGGTGAAATGCGTGGCGTAACAGGTGTCGGTATTAATTTTGAACCTGGAGATGAGACAACCCCACGCTTCCAGCACCCTACAGGCATAGCGCTGAACAACAAAGGCGCTTTGTTTGTCAGCGACTCAGTACGCCTGCAATTGCTGAGGATACGCGCCCGCGGCGCTGCTGATACCGCAACTGACACGAAACCTCCAGCACCAGCACCCGTGCACAAAATCAAGAACACCCGCCTGGACGATGAAATCAAATCCTACCCCTGGCCCATCAAGCCACAACAGTCACCACATGAAGTCGTCGGCACCATGGGTGAAGTGCGCGGCAATTATGAGGGCGAAAGTCGCGATCATTTCCATGGCGGTCTGGATGTGCAGGCAAATATGGGCACGACTGTGTACGCCATCGCCAGTGAAAAAGTGCGCGGCACCAGCGGTAGCTGGGGCTACGGTGGCCTCAGCGAAGGCATCAAGCTCGACAGCATGGCTTACATCCACATGAAGGTGGGGCGCACAGCTAAAGATACGCTGATCGATGACGATAAATTCCAGCTGCAGACGCTGGCAGATGGCAAACCCTATGCAGTGCGTGTCAGGCGCGGCACCCGCTTCAAGACAGGCGAAGCACTGGGCAGTATCAACCGCATGTTCCATGTGCATCTGGAACATAATCACGCGGGCCTCAAAATCAATCCGCTGCAACTGAACTTCCCCGGCCTGGTAGATACCGTCGCACCTGAGATAGAAGACATCACGATCATCGATGGCAGCGGCAAAGAGATCAAGGACAAACAGCAAGGCCGCCTGCTATTGTCCAGCCAGGTCAAGGATTACGGCCTTGTCGTTGATGCCTATGACCAGGTGGACGGTAATGCCAAACGCCGCCGTCTGGGCTTGTACCAATTGGGTTATCAGCTCTTGTACACCGATGGCAGCCCAGTGCCGGGCTATGAAAACCCGCGCATGACCATGGAATTCAATGCCCTGCCACCTGACCGCGAAATGGTCAAATTATTGTATGCAGAAGAAAGCGGAATCACGGTACACGGAGCGAAGAAAACCCGCTTTTTGTACTTGGCCAGCAATTCGGTCAAGGATGGGATTGCTAAAAAAGGTAGCTGGGACGTCAGTAGGTTAGCACCTGGCAACTATGTCTTGCGTATCCATGCGGCGGACTTTGCGGGGAATGTGGCGAAAGATAATCGGGACCTGAGATTCACTTTGGAATAATGCTTTTGGAAGAGCAAAGTAGCTACCATCTGACCAATCATCTGCTACATTAAAGACACTAAAAACTCTTCACGATGATACATATTCACATAGCACGGTTACTTTTCCTCGCTGCTTTGACTCCTCCAACTTGCCCTGCATTTGCAGAAATTGTTCCAGAGTCAGTTGGGCATGGCCTGGTTTCGTTCGGTGGCTACCAGACGAAACAAACAAAATCCCTGGCAGATATCCCACAAGCCGTAGTAGCACGACTTGACGTACATCTTAAAAAACGCCTTGGAGAAACACAATACGCTCATTTGAAATTTTCCGGTGCTCAGTTGTTAGACGCACACTCCAAAAATGACGAGAGCAATGTCCCCGCCTATATATTGCAGTTCGATTTTGAATTGCCTGGAACACCCAGAATCATTTTCCCTGCTGAGATCTGGCTCAAGTCTGACGCGAGTGTGATCAAGGAGATTAACCTACCTGCTTATGCGAATTCAACAAACAAGCAAGTGTTTCATAATTTCAAGGAATTTACAGAGCTCATAGCCAGGAGAGGTTTTCTCGAAAAGAACATGGCTTATGTGCTTGAACACAATGAAGATGGCGTCATCGTCAAGAAAGGCTTGTTCGAGAGAAACATGACCGTCAGGCTCGAATGCTATGAAAAACTTGATACCCTCGCCTGGGTCTATACCAAAATATTATCGGACAACAGTTACACCACAGAGATGAAATCCATTGTGATCAATGCATATTCAGGAAAAATTATACGTACCCTAAAATCCCGCGCTATTCGTTGAAATGCGGTGCCAAGTCCGGCACATTTTGTACCAAAATCAGCCAGCCACACCCAATATCACACTGGAAGCCTTGAACAAGCCTGTCACTGCACCACCCACAGCCATGCCCATGCTGGTCGCGCTTTCATTGGTGATGATGGCGGCCAGGGTCGCACCACCGGGCAGTTCGACTACCACTTCAGTATTGACTGCACCGGGCAGGATACGGCTAATACTGCCTGTGAGCTGGTTGCGGGCTGACAGCTTGGCATTGCTATCATCTGTCATCAGGATGATGGAAGAAGATTTTACTAATGCAAATGCTTCTGCTCCTATTTGCAAACCCAGTTCCTGCGCACTCTCATGGGTGATGATGGCGACGATCTTCTGGCCACCGGCGATTTCCAGTTCCATCTCATCATTGATGGCGCCGTGCTTGACCTGGCTGACTTTGCCGAGGAACTGGTTGCGTGCGCTGGTTTTCATATTCATATTCCTGATCAATAAAAAATCGTCAGCAATGCCTACTGCCTGCCTGTCTAGCTGTGCGATGAAGTCGCGGTGTTCTTTTTCTATGATCTTGAAATTACTGACCAGTTGCTCACCGCGCTTCGTCAGCCGTGTGCCACCACCTCCCTTGCCACCGGTCAGGCGTTCTACCAGAGGTTCGCCTGCGAGATTATTCATGGTGTCTATGGCATCCCAGGCAGCTTTATAGCTCATCTTGACAGCCTTGGCAGCCTGAGTAATCGAGCCGCTTTCGGCAAGCTGGGCCAATAAGGCAATGCGGCTTTGGCCGCCAAGGTTTTCTCCATCAACAGTCATCCAGACTGAGCCTTGCAGTGCGATGGATTTATTTTTTGTGTTCATTGCTTTGCCGTCTCCTTGCCCTTTCATGCTGCATCCTTAACGATGTTAATGAGTCTGCCATCCTGCAAATTCAGCACATGTTCACCAAACACCTGGGCATCTTCTGCATCATGTGTGATGAGCATCATGGGGATATTCAATTGCTTTTGCAGGCTGTCGAGTTCTTTTCGCATGCTGATGCGCAGGGGCTGGTCGAGGGCCGCAAAGGGTTCATCGAGCAAGAGTGCACGTGGTTCGGCGATCAGGGCGCGGGCAAGGGCTGTTCTCTGTTTTTGTCCGCCTGACAATTCATGCGGCATTTGCCTGGCCAAAGCTTTTATGTGCAAGGCTTCGAGCCAGTAATCGACCTTCTCATCCTGCACTTTCGCGGAAGGATTACGCCAGCCATGAGCCAGGCCAAAGGCGATGTTCTGTGCAACGTTAAGATGTGGGAACAGGGCATAGTCCTGGAATAAATAAGCCAGCTGGCGACGCTGTGGTGGCGAGTTGATGCTGGCAGTATGGTCGAACAGGGTATTGCCAGCGACATGGATGTAGCCAGTATCGGGAGTCATCAAACCGGCGATGGCTTTCAGTACCAAACTCTTGCCAGCGCCGGATGGGCCAAGTATGACGAGACGATGGCAATCGCTGCGAACCACAACATCGAGTTCAAAACGACGCTGGCCAGATTGCAGGGTCTTGTGTATGTGCAGGTCAAATTGCATCGTGTCCTTTCACATGCGGTTGGCAATGCGGCCAGGTGCCAGCTTGCCTGCCAGCAGTAACACCGCAATACAGACTGCCGAAGTCAGCAGTACCAAGGTATTGGCAACATCGTCCTGCCCTGCCTGTACTGCTTCATAAACGGCAATCGACAAAGTCTGGGTCTTGCCTGGTATGCTGCCAGCCACCATCAGGGTGGCACCAAATTCACCCAGGGCACGGGCGAAGGCCAGCAAGACGCCAGCCAAGATACCGCGCCATGCCAGCGGCAAAGTCACGCGAAAAAAGATCGCCATTTCAGATATTCCCAGAACCCGTGCAGCCTGTTCCAGTTGCCCGTCTACCGCTTCAAAAGCCGCCCGCGCCGGTTTGAATACCAGCGGAAAGGCAACGATGGCTGCTGCGATGACTGCACCTTGCCAGGTAAAAATGAAGCTGAAGCCAAAATGATCCTGCAACCATGCCCCCAGCGCGCTACGCCGCCCCAGCAAGACCAGCAGGTAATAACCGAGTACGGTGGGCGGCATGACCATGGGAAGAGTCAACAGGGTATCGAGCAAGTCACGGCCAGGGAAACGCTTGCGCGCCAGCAAATAACCCACGCCTATGCCAAAAATCAGATTCAGCAGCGTGGCCCAGCCAGCAACTTTCAATGACAATATCAGGGCTGTCCATGCTGGATTCATTCGTAACCTTAAGGTTTTTACGGTTTCTGAAAGCCGTATTTAGTCAGGATAACCTGGCTTTGAGGTAAGAACAAAAAGGCGATGAAGCGCTTGGCTTCTTCTGCATTCGTGCTGGCCTTGATTTTGGCAACGGGGTAATTGATAGGCATGTCCAGTGGCACTTCCATGGCGACCTTCACCTTATGTTTCATGATGGCGGCATCTGTAGCATACACAAAGCCACTCTCGACCTCACCACGGGCCACATAGTCGAGCGACTGGCGCACATTCTGAGTGTAGATAGCCTTGGCTTCCAGCGCGGGCCAGAGCTTGGCTGCGGTCAGCGCATACTGGGTATAACGCCCTACCGGCACGCTGCCAGGGTTGCCAATGGCAACGCGCTTGACGCCAGCCTGGCTCAAATCCTCCAGGCGCTTGATAGATAAAATGCTATCTATGGGCGCAATCAGCACCAAAGTGTTTTTAACGAAATCACGGCGGTCGCCAGCGACGACCAGGCCCTGCTTTTGCGCTTCATCCATGCTCTCCTGATCTGCCGAGGCAAACACATCGACCGGTGCACCTTTGGCAATTTGCTGCAGCAGTGCGCCAGACGCGCCAAAGTTCAGAGATACCTTGGCTTCAGGATACTGCGCCTGATAATTTTGGGCGATTTCCTTGAAGGCATTGGTCAGGCTGGCAGCGGCGGAGACTGTGACTTCGGCGGCAAGGCTCGTGGCAGAGTTGGTGCAGAAAGCAATACTAACAATGAGTTTGCCCAAGGTCTTGATTTGCATGAGGTGTCCAGACAATAAGTGTCAAACAAGAAGCGTAATATACACTTATATATAGCGGATGAGAAATAGCTTCATTTGAATACTTGATATGCATCATGGAAATAATTATTCCTGTCTATCCGTAACTAGCGCTCAATAACAAAGAAACACCTGAACTGAAGCAGGCAATAAAAAAGCGCAAGGATTTGCATCCCTGCGCCTCTCATCTGATTCTGAAGGATTAGCGCATACGCGTATCCTCTTCTGCCAGCATAGCTTTTTTGAGGCTGCGGTCTACCGGGGATTCACCCAGCCAGATGCGCAGCAAGGCGTTGTAGAAAGCGATGTCCGGATAAGGATCGCCCATCTTTTTGCCGTTCAGCGCCACGACTGTGCCGACACCGGGTATCCAGTCATTGGTCATGACATCGCCCTTTTTGAGTTCCGGCACGGAGGCAAACAATTCACCGAAACGGATAAATTGCATCGTCATTTTGGACTTTTCTGCCTTGTCGGTGTTTTGCTGAATACCGGTCATGAAGCCACGCCCGAATTCTTCATTGCTGAGGTCACGCAACATGACGATAGTCACACGGCGTGGCCCGGGTGATGCCAGTACTTCTGGTACTGTGGTCTTTTTCTCTTTCAGATACAGACCCGCTGCATAGACTTTGAAAATGGCCTTGTAACGTATACCAGCACCGTTGAGGCTCAGTTCTGTGCCGCCTACTTGTACACTTTCATCAAATTTAACACCAGCAACCTCTGCGGCACTAGCCTGTACACTCATACACATAGCCAGCGCCAGTCCTGCTAAGCGCATTCCTGTTTTATTCAATTGCATTTGTCTCCCCTTTTATTGTGCGTCCGTTTTAGCCGTCACGCTTTGGGTTGCAATAACGGTTACTCTAGCTTACCTGAATTTCAACTCTAGGGCTGTCGGCTTTTTTCAGGTATTGCCGGCTCGAAATAAACTCGTCAAAATCCTCTATGGGGATGGGCTTGCAGAATAGATAACCCTGATACGCCAGACAACCTGCTTGCAGCAAAAACTCACGCTGCTGTTCGGTTTCTACGCCCTCGGCAATTACATTCAAATCCAGGCTGCCGCCCAGGCTAATGATGGTGCGGACAATATTCGCATTGTTCACATCGTCCGGCAGATTGTGTACAAAGCTGCGATCTATCTTGAGTTGGGTCAGGGGAAGGCGCTGCAGATAAGACAGGGATGAATAACCCGTTCCAAAATCGTCCATGGAAAAGCCAACGCCCAGCTTTTTAATGGCATGCATTTTTTCGATGACGCTGGTGACATCTTCCAAGACCACACTTTCTGTCAATTCCAGTTTCAGCAAGACTGGGTTGGCACCCGTTTCATGCAAGATGCGCGTCACATCACCTACAAAGCCGATATGGCGGAACTGGCGGGCGCTGACATTCACAGCCAGTTGCATGCCGGATTTTACGGGGTCACTGGCCCAGGTAGTGATTTGTCTGCAAGCAGTTTCAAGTACCCATAAACCTATGGGCAGGATCAGGCCGGTTTCTTCTGCCAGTGGAATGAAATCCAGCGGCGACACCAGGCCACGGACAGGATGCTTCCAGCGCAGCAAGACTTCTGCACCTATCGGGTCACCCAAAGCACTGACCTGCAACTGATAATGCAAAATAAATTGATGATGCATCAGGGCATGACGCAAATCGGTTTCCATGGCCGTGCGGAATTCCAGTGCAGCCTGCATGCTTGGGTCGAAAAAGCGGACATTATTCTTACCCATACCCTTTGCCTGGTACATGGCCATGTCAGCGCGGCGCAATAATTCGTCTATCCCTACCGCTTCCACGCCAAACATGGTGATGCCTATACTGCCCGAGCTTTCATAGTCGATATGGCCAAGATTGATGGTCTGGCTCAGCGTCAGGCGAATTTTTTCAGCGACGTGTTCTGCCAGGCTGGCCGCATGCTGAACTTCTTCATGCAGGCCTTCCAGCAAAACCACGAATTCATCACCACCTGTGCGTGATACTGTATCGTCAGCCCGTACACAGGCGTGGATGCGCTTGCCTATCTGAGTCAGCAGCATGTCACCCATATTGTGGCCCTGGGTATCATTCAGGGTTTTGAAATTGTCCAGGTCTATCATCAGGATGGCGCCATAACGCTGGTGTCTGCGACTCAAGGCCAGGGCGCGTGCCAGCCTGTCGAGCAAGAGACGGCGATTCGGCAAACCCGTCAGCGGATCGAAAAAAGCTAGTTGATGAATTTTTTCTTCGGAGACCTTGTACTCGGTAATATCGTTGAAGGAGCCGACATAATTGGTCACGCTGCCATCTTTACCCAGGACGGCAGAGATCACCAGACGTTCCGAATAAATTTCACCATTCTTGCGGCGATTCCATAACTCACCCTGCCAGCGATGATTGAGGCGTATTTCTTCCCACATCTGAGTATAAAAAACTTCGTCATGGCGGCCTGATTGCAATAGCCGGGTGCTCTGGCCTACGGCTTCAGTGGCCTCGTAACCAGTGATACGGGTAAAGGCTTTGTTGACACGCAAGATTTGCAGTTTGTCATCAGTGATGAGTATGCCCTCTTCCGTCTCAAACGCCATGGCCGCAATTTCCAGCTCTTTGTCGGCCAGTTTTTTGTCAGTGATATCCCTTAACAAGGCCACATATTGCTCTAAATGTCCGTGCTGATCATGCACTGGCGTCAGTAATAGTTCCAACCAGAGTTGCTGTCCAGGATCGCTTTGCCTGCTGTATTCCAAAGTGAGCGGCTTTTTTTCTCCACTGCCTTCAGCCAGCATGGCAGCCACCTCGGGCGCAAACAAATCAGCCAGTTTTTTTTGATACAAGGCGTCCTGTTCATAGCCACTCAAATGGCAGGCAGCCTGATTGACGTAATTGATATGACCATCATTGCCAGCTATCATCACCCCTTGCGAAGTTGCGCTCAAGGCTTCGTTGCGCAAACGTAGCAATGCTTCACTTTCGCGCAAACTTCGGGCATTCAAGTCACGCTGTCTGTGTCTGATAATGGACTGGTAACTGAGCATCCAGACCATCAGGCAAACCACCAGGCCAAAGACTTCGATGAATCTCGACAATCTGGTGGCACCCTGCCAACCACCTAGCGGCAAAGCTGCCAGTTCCCAGCTACCGCCCGGCAAAATGATGCTCTGGGTAACGGCGTCGCTGCCAAACAGGCTACTCTCACCTAAAAAGACCTCTCCCTTGCTGCCCTTGGCATCGCGCCCGCGTATTGCCAGCTGGATCTCCTTTTGCATCTGGGCGATACCTGCCTGTTCCAGCAATCCGTCGTAATTGACCACCATGGCAATCGAACCAAGAAATTCATCGCGGTTTTCATGTTGATATACAGGTATGCGCACTACCAGTCCAGTCCCACCTTGCACCAGGTTTAGTGGTCCGGCAATTTGTATATTGCGCTCTTCCATCATGCGCTGATAGACAGGCCATTGCTGTGGCAGCTTGCGATAATCGGCACCCAGGACTTTTTCATTGCCCTGATAAGGGTAGACATAATTGACGATGGTCCCTTTGACAAGCACCAGATTACGGATACTGGGATTGGCATTCGCCACTTCTGCCGCCAGTACCTTGAACTCCTGTTCTGGTAAATCAGGCTTGGTGGCAAAGGTGACGGCCAGCACTCTGGCGGCTGAAATATTCGAGGTCAGACCCGCACCCAGTTTGGCGCGCAAGACCACCAGTTTTTCTATGAGTTCGACCTTTTGTTTCTGGATAGCCAGCTCACGCTCATTATTGTCGACTGCCCAAAAACCAAAAAATACAATCAGTGCCGCTCCCAGCGCAAATAATCTGGGATATCTGGATGACATGCCTATGTATGAATTATCCATCAAGGCCTTAGTATGCTGAAATATGTCCTGAAAAATGTCCCGACAGCGGGTTTCAATACGGGGCTTGTTTGTGGCTTGATACCATCCTGCACTCAGCGAGATTCAGTAGCTGCTTTATCTCACAATAGTATCAGAATGCTACCTTAATCTATTGCAAAATTCAGGACTTGATAAATAAGAGAGTACATTCTATCCCCAGCGGCAACAAAAAAGCCTGCCAAGAGATACTGGCAGGCTTTCATGTTGGATTAAACAGACTTATTCAAAAAATTTCTTGACCTTGTCCATCCAGGTTTTGCTTTGCGGGTTGTGCTTGGGGCCACCTTCTACCGTCAACTTTTCGAAGTCACGCAAGAGTTCTTTTTGCTTTTCTGTCAGCTTCACCGGTGTTTCGATGACAACATGGCAGAACAAGTCACCAGCATAACCAGAACGCACACCCTTCACACCCTTGCTGCGCAGGCGGAAAGTCTTGCCAGACTGCGTGCCTTCAGGCACGGTGAACGATGCCTTGCCGCTCAGGGTCGGAACTTCGATATCGCCACCTAGAGCTGCCTTGACAAAGGAAATCGGGATTTCGCAATGCAGGTCATCGCCTTCGCGCTGAAATACCGGATGTTGCTTGATATGGATTTCCACATACAAATCACCCGGAGGGCCACCATTCACACCTGGTTCACCATTACCGGATGAACGGATGCGCATGCCATCGTCTATACCTGCTGGTATTTTGACTTCCAGTGTTTTGTTACGCTTGATGCGGCCTACACCAGAGCAAGCAGTGCAAGGATCAGGAATCATCTTGCCTGTGCCATGACATTTGGGGCAAGTCTGCTGTATGCTGAACAAGCCTTGTTGCATGCGTACCTGACCATGGCCAGCGCAAGTGGTACAGGTAACAGGTGAAGTGCCTGGCTTGGCGCCGGAACCATGGCAGGTATCGCAAGAATCCCAGCTAGGTACGCGGATCGTGGTATCAAAACCATTGGCAGCCTGTTCCAGCGAGATTTCCAGGTTATAACGCAAATCAGCACCGCGATACACCTGCGGGCCGGCGTTACGGCGACCACCACCGCCACCAAAAATATCACCAAAAATATCACCAAAGGCATCGGCAAAACCACCAGCACCGCCGCCACCGCCGCCGCCCATATTGGGATCGACACCGGCGTGACCATAACGGTCATAGGCATCGCGCTTCTGGCTGTCGGAAAGCATCTCGTAAGCCTCTTTGGCTTCCTTGAATTTTTCTTCCGCGACCTTGCTATCCGGATTACGGTCCGGATGGTACTTCATCGCCATTTTGCGATAAGCTTTTTTGATCTCGTCTTCGGTGGCGTTTTTGCCTAGCCCAAGAATCTCGTAAAAATCACGCTTCGCCATCTCTTGTTAACCTCAGTATTGTTCTTGAACTTAAGCCAAAACTTAAGCATCAAACTTAAGCGCAAACGCCGGGCAGGCACCGCAAAGCGAGCCACCCGGCGCGTCATGACGGGCACGCCCGTCACAGTGTGTATTACTTGCTGTCTTTGACTTCTTTGAAGTCAGCGTCAACTACATCATCATCTTTAGGTTTGGCATCTGCACCGGCAGCGCCTGCACCACCAGCAGCTGCACCTGCAGCGGCCTGTTGCGCCTGCATGTCGGCGTAGACTTTTTCACCCAGCTTTTGAGATGCTGTGGACAATGCGCCCAGCTTGGTGTCGATCTCAGCCTTGTCACCGGATTTCAATACATCTTCCAACTCCTTGATAGCGGCTTCGATTTTCTCTTTTTCGCCAGCTTCCAGTTTCTCGCCATGTTCAGCCAGCGCTTTTTTGGTGGAGTGCACCAAAGCGTCGCCCTGATTGCGGGACTCGGCCAATTCCTTGACCTTTTTGTCTTCTTCCGCGTTCAGTTCAGCATCTTTCACCATTTTCTGGATTTCATCTTCAGTCAAACCAGAGTTTGCCTTGATGGTGATCTTGTTTTCTTTGCCTGTGGCTTTGTCTTTCGCACCTACGTGCAAAATACCATTGGCGTCGATGTCAAAAGTCACTTCAATCTGAGGCGTGCCACGGGCTGATGGTGGAATACCTTCGAGGTTGAATTCGCCCAGGCCTTTATTGCCAGCAGCGATTTCACGTTCACCCTGGTAGACCTTGATGGTTACCGCAGGCTGGTTGTCGTCTGCAGTAGAGAATACCTGGCTGAACTTGGTCGGGATAGTCGTGTTCTTCTGGATCATCTTGGTCATGACGCCACCCAGGGTTTCGATACCCAGGGACAAAGGTGTCACGTCCAGCAACAACAGATCTTTACGGTCACCAGACAAAACGGAACCTTGAATCGCTGCACCAACGGCAACGGCTTCATCAGGGTTCACATCTTTACGCGGTTCCTTGCCGAAGAATTCTTTAACAATCTCCTGCACCTTAGGCATACGTGTCATACCACCGACGAGGATGATGTCGTCAATATCTGTAGTTTTCACGCCTGCATCCTTGATCGCCATGCGGCAAGGATCGATCGTTTTCTGGATCAGCTCTTCTACCAGGGCTTCCAGCTTGGCACGTGTGATTTTCAAATTCAAATGCACAGGTGCGCCGTTTGCCATGGCGATGTAAGGCTCGTTTATCTCTGTCTGTTGCGAGCTCGACAATTCGATTTTTGCACGTTCGGCAGATGCCTTGATACGTTGCAAAGCGATAGGATCTTTGGACAAGTCCAGGCCATTGATCTTCTTGAATTCGTCGATGATGTAATCAATGATGCGTTGATCGAAATCTTCACCGCCGAGGAAAGTATCGCCATTCGTGGACAACACTTCAAACTGCATCTCGCCATCTACGTCAGCGATTTCAATGATGGATACGTCGAAAGTACCGCCACCCAGGTCATATACTGCAATCTTGCGATCGCCTTTTTCTTTTTTGTCCAGGCCAAAGGCCAGCGCAGCGGCTGTTGGCTCGTTGATGATGCGTTTGACATCCAGACCGGCGATACGGCCAGCATCTTTGGTTGCCTGACGTTGTGCATCATTGAAGTAAGCAGGAACAGTGATCACTGCTTCTGTCACTTCTTCACCGAGGTAATCCTCAGCAGTTTTTTTCATTTTACGCAAAACTTCAGCAGAAATTTGCGGTGGTGCCAGACGCTTGTCGCGCACGGACACCCATGCATCGCCATTGTCAGCTTTGGAAATGGTGTAAGGCATCAGACCGATGTCTTTTTGCACTTCTTTTTCTTCGAACTTACGACCGATCAAGCGCTTGACCGCGAACAGTGTGTTCTTAGGATTTGTAACCGCCTGGCGTTTGGCGGATGCGCCAACCAGAATTTCGCCGTCTTCCTGATACGCAATGATGGAAGGCGTAGTACGCGCACCTTCTGCATTTTCGATCACTTTTGGCTGACCGCCTTCCATGATAGCAACGCAAGAATTGGTTGTACCCAAATCAATACCAATCATTTTTCCCATGATAATTCCCTCAGAATGTAGATTTTTTTGTCAATGTTGGTGAATCGGTCTGCTTTATCAATTTCAATTGAATCAGCAGAATCTGACTCGTCTGTTTCGGATATATGGTAAAAAACACGCTTTTCAAGCCATTTCTGCGTGTTTTTTACGCTTTTCTTACTTTCCTTGCGCTACTGTCACTAAAGCCGGACGCAATAAACGGTCGGCAATGGTATAACCTTTTTGCAATACAGTGACGACAGTATTGGCATCTTGCTCAGCAGGTACCATGGAGATAGCCTGATGCTTCATAGGATCCAACTTATCACCCTGTACAGGATTGATTTCGGTCAAACGATTCTTTTCAAATGCAGCACTGAGTTGCTTCAGCGTCATTTCCACGCCTTCTTTCAGCGCCTCGATTGATGGAGTATCAATCTTCAGGGCCATTTCCAGACTGTCCTTGACTGGCACCATGGCTTCAGCAAAGCCTTCGATTGCAAATTTGTGCGCCTTGCTGATATCTTCCTGAGCGCGGCGGCGGATGTTTTCACCCTCAGCCTTGGCGCGCATAAAGGAATCTTGCAATTCTTGCACCTTGGCTTCAAGCTTGGCAATCACTTGCTCGGCAGTTTCTGTTGCAGGTGCGGCAGGCTGTGTGGCTTCCGGCGCGGATGTCTGCACAGTTTCACCTTGAATTACACTTTCCTGTTGAACTTCCGGAGCGGCGGCTTCTTTTATTTCCACCTTTTCCGCGTGCTGGTTTTCTTGCTCTTGCATACTTACTCTCCCAATCAAAAACATACATTGCCCCTGCAATTGGGGATATACCCTTACGATTTCAAGGCTTTATCTAAAAAAATCCTCAACTTCCATGATTCACGGCAATCTCAGGCCACACAAGTCCCCTATTTCCCATGTACAAATAGACACATCTCGTCACAAAACCAAGACAATCCATTACTGGAGTCCGGCGTGGGGCGTCCTAAAATAGTGTCAGGGACACCATCATTCGAGGTTACCATCATGAAACTCTCTGTTATATCTCTGCTATTAATTACTTATACCATCGCCACCGTCGCCTGGATATGCTTATCCCAGAGCAATGTCATGGCGTCATGATCTTTGCCCCAAGCCTGGCATCATTGATTACAAAATTGCAAGTTCACATCACGCGTCGAACGGCCAAGTCTGCCCGCAGATAAAACAATTGCTAAAAGGCATTAAATAAACACATAGATTAAGCAGCCTCATCAACGAAACTGGCCGCATCTCAAGTAAAATCGCCTGTTGCGAACAATTCAGCGCAAATCAGAGTTTTTTACAGGAGTGAGGCATGATTTTTGTCACAGGGGGCGCGGGTTTCATTGGTGCCAATTTTGTTCTGGACTGGCTGGCCCAGTCGGATGAGTCTGTCCTCAATTACGACAAACTGACCTATGCTGGCAATTTGAACAATCTGGCCAGCCTGAATAATGATGCACGCCATGTATTTGTCAAGGGTGACATCATTGACAGTGCACATCTGTGCGGCTTGTTTTTTGAATATCAACCCAGAGCCATTATCCATTTTGCGGCAGAAAGCCATGTCGACAGGTCAATTGTTGGCCCGGCCGCTTTTGTTACGACCAATGTGAACGGCACCTTCGGCCTCCTCGAAGCGGCACGCACCTACTGGCAAAGTCTGGAAGGCGAAGACAAAGACAACTTCCGCTTCCTGCATATCTCTACCGATGAAGTCTATGGCACGCTGGCCGCAGAAGATGCGGCATTTAGCGAAACCACGGCCTATGCGCCGAACAGCCCTTACTCTGCAACCAAGGCAGCCTCTGACCACCTGGTGCGGGCTTACCACCATACCTATGGCTTGCCTGTGCTGACGACCAATTGTTCGAATAATTATGGTCCTTACCATTTCCCTGAAAAACTCATCCCGCTGATGATCACCAATGCCCGCGCCGGCAAGGACTTGCCTGTGTATGGTGATGGCCTGCAAGTACGCGACTGGCTGTATGTCAAGGACCATTGCTCGGCAATACGCCGGGTACTGGAAGCAGGCAGGCTGGGGGAAACCTATAATGTTGGTGGCTGGAATGAGCAAACCAATCTGAGTGTCGTGCATACCCTGTGTGAATTACTGGATGAATTACAACCCAAGGCGCACGGCAGTTACAAGGACCAGATCAAACATATCGCTGACAGACCAGGCCACGACCGCCGCTATGCCATCGATGCCCGCAAGATAGAGAGAGAACTGGGCTGGAAACCGCAAGAGACTTTCAGCACCGGTCTCAGAAAGACTGTGGAATGGTATCTGGCCAACGACGACTGGACCAAACAGGTACAGTCAGGCGAATACCTGAAATGGGTAGCACTGCAATATGAAGATGAAGAGCAAGCATGAGCAATAGTGTGAATAGTACCTCGGCCCGCAAGGGCATCATCCTGGCGGGCGGCTCGGGCACCCGCCTGTATCCAGTGACGCAGGCAATTTCCAAACAATTGCTGCCTGTCTATGACAAGCCCATGATTTATTACCCGCTGACATCACTGATGCTGGCGGGCATACGCGACATACTCATCATTTCTACGCCACAGGATACGCCGCGTTTTGCCGAACTGCTGGGCAATGGCAATCAGTGGGGCATACAAATCACGTATGCGGTGCAGCCATCGCCAGATGGCCTGGCCCAGGCTTTCATCATAGGCAAGGAGTTTGTCGGCAACGCCAATACTGCCCTGATACTCGGTGACAACATTTATTATGGCAATGATTTTGAATCACAATTGCGCCAGGCCGATGCCCAGCAACAGGGCGCAACGGTTTTTGCCTATCACGTGCAAGATCCTGAACGCTATGGTGTCGTCGAATTTGATGAAAATCGCCATGCCATCAGCATAGAAGAAAAACCGCAACAACCGAAATCCAATTATGCCGTCACTGGCCTGTATTTCTATGACAGTCATGTCTGCGACATTGCTGCCAATATCCGGCCATCGGCACGCGGTGAACTGGAAATCACCGATGTCAATAACGAATACCTGAAACAAGGTAAGCTGAATGTGCAATTGATGGGCAGGGGCATGGCCTGGCTGGATACCGGCACCCATGAATCCCTGCTGGAAGCAGGCCAGTTCATCGCCACTATCGAAAAACGCCAGGGCCTGAAAGTTGCCTGCCCTGAAGAAATTGCCTACCGCCGCCATTACATCAACGATGCCGAGCTGGAAAAACTGGCGCAGCCACTCAAGAAAAACGAGTATGGCCAGTATCTGCTGCAACTTTTGAACAAGAAAGCGTATTGAAACATGAAAGTAATAGAAACCGGATTGCCCGATGTCCTGCTGCTGGAGCCCAGGGTCTTCGGTGATGACCGCGGATTTTTTTATGAAAGCTTCAATGCCAAGACCTTTGCTGAGCTGACTGGTGTCACCACGGCTTTTGTGCAGGACAATCATTCCAAGTCGGCCAGGAATGTCTTGCGCGGCTTGCATTACCAGATACGTCAGAGCCAGGGCAAACTGGTACGTGTCACTGCAGGTGAAGTGTTTGACGTGGTGGTGGATTTGCGCAAGTCTTCGCCCAGTTTTGGCAAGGTTACGGCTGAAATCTTGTCGGCAGAAAACAAGCGTCAGTTGTGGATACCGCCGGGGTTTGCCCACGGTTTCCTGGTCATGAGCGAGAGTGCAGAATTTCTGTACAAGACCACCGACTACTGGGCGCCAGAACATGAGCGTTGCCTGCTGTGGAATGACCCCGCGCTGAGCATAGAATGGCCTTTGACGGATGCACCTTTACTGTCCGCAAAAGACGCACAGGGCAAACCCCTGGCCGAAGCTGAGGTTTTTGCATGAGGATATTATTGACAGGCACGAGTGGACAACTGGGCAATGCCCTCCTGTCACACTTGCCACGCTTGCCTGCAACAGCAGTAGTGCATGCTCCGCAAAGAGCAAAACTGGATTTGAGCAATGCCACGCAATTGCGCCAGTGCATCACGGACTTCAAGCCTGACCTGATCATCAATCCGGCTGCTTATACAGCAGTAGATCTGGCCGAGAGCGAGGCAGAAAAAGCCCATGCCATCAATGCGATTGCACCCGCCATCATGGCAGAAGAAGCACGCAAGCTTGGCGCTGGCCTGATCCATTATTCAACGGATTATGTCTTCTCAGGTGACAAGTCAGATGCTGAAGGCAACTGGCAAGCCTATACAGAAGCTGATGCGACGGGTCCCTTGAATGTATATGGTCAAACCAAGCTGGCTGGCGAACAGGCCATTGTTGCCAGTGGCTGTCAGCATCTGATCTTGCGCACCAGTTGGGTGTACTCAAACTTTGGCAAGAATTTTTTCCTGACCATGCTGAAGCTGGCGCGTGAACGCGATCAGTTGCGCGTCGTCAATGACCAGTGGGGTACGCCCAATTCGGCCGACTGGCTGGCTGCGGCTACCTGCGAGATACTGGCACAATTGCAGCAAGCCAATGATGCTGTGACCTGGTGGCAAGAGTTTGGTGGTGTGTATCACCTGAGTGCCTCAGGCAAGACCAACTGGTTTGCCTTTGCCACGGCCATCATAGAATTAGCGGACCAGCAAAACAAACTGGGCAAAGCCGCTCCGCAGATCAGTGGGATACCGGCCAGTGAATACCCTGTGCCTGCACGTCGCCCTCATAACTCTTTATTGAGTACAGAAAAATTGCAGACGGCTTTTGGTTTGTCCATACCAGACTGGCGCATCACCCTGGATGCCTGCATGCAAGGCGTGCAACTGTCTGTCTCTGAACCACTCTACTTAACAACTCAAGCTCAAGGTCAGGCCAAGTGAAATTGCAAATGATACCCATGCGCGTGCTCGGTGATGAGCGCGGCAGCCTGGTCGCCGTCGAGGCTAATCAGGACATCCCCTTTTCCATCGCCAGGGTTTACTATATTTTTGGCACACTGGAAGGCGTAGAGCGCGGCTTTCATGCGCACAAGACCTTGCAGCAAGTGGCTGTTGCCGTACGCGGCTCCTGCACCATGGTGTTTGATGACGGCAAAGAACGCGTCGAACTGGAACTTGATTCCCCGGCCAAGGGCGTCTACATAGGCACGCGCATCTGGCATGAAATGAAAAATTTCACGGAAGATTGTGTCTTGCTGGTGTTTGCTGACCAGCACTATGACGAGGCAGATTATTTGCGCAAGTATGATGAGTTTTTGAAGTTCATAGAAACCACCTGAATTAGTAAATCACAAAAAAACCTCTCACCACAGAGACACAGAGGAAGGAATAAACTTTTGCAAAAGTTTATCGTTGCGCAAGCAAGCGACATGTCGCTTGAATTCCTCGCTTCACCACAGAGAAATTCATGAGAGAAAATCCATGCAAACTCTCTGTGTCTCCATTCTTTTGAACGAATGAATAACATGAAATCTTTACCTTATCTGGAACTCAAGCCTCAGCATCAGGATTTGCGTGCGGAGCTGAACCAGGCTTTTAATGAAGTGCTGGATAGCGGCTGGTTTATCCAGGGCAAGCAGCTGGAAGCCTTTGAAGCTGAATATGCTGCGTATTGTGGCAGCCAGTATTGCGTTGGTGTCGGTAATGGCATGGATGCGCTGCACCTGATCTTGCGTGCTTATGGCATAGGTGAAGGCGATGAAGTGATCGTGCCTTCCAACACTTACATCGCCAGTTGGCTGGCGGTGTCGTATGCGGGAGCAACGCCGGTTGCGGTAGAGCCTGACCTGGCTACTTACAATATCGATCCTGCAAAAATCGCCGCCGCCATTACTCCCAGGAGCAAGGCCATCATGGTCGTGCATCTGTATGGGCAAATCGCGGATATGGACCCAATTCTCGCCATCGCCCATGAGCATGGTTTGAAGGTCATCGAAGATGCGGCGCAATCGCATGGTGCAACATATAAAGGGCGCGTCTCTGGTGGCCTGGGTGATGCTGCTGCGCATAGTTTTTATCCCGGCAAGAACCTGGGTGCGCTGGGGGATGCTGGTGGTGTCACCACCAATGATGCAGAATTAGCCAAGCAATTAAAAGTCTTGCGCAATTATGGTTCGCAAATCAAATATCATAACCAAGTCAAAGGCTATAACTCTCGCCTTGATGAATTACAGGCAGCTTTGCTGCGGGTAAAACTGCATAGGCTCGATGGCTGGAATATACAGCGTCGCGCACTGGCGCAGCAATATCACGAAGGTTTGAAAGACTTGCCTGGCCTGGTGATACCATTTGTTCCTGAGTGGTCTGAACCGGTATGGCATATCTATGCCGTGCGCCATGCCAAACGTGATGCCCTGCAAAAACACTTGCAGGATGCTGGCATAGGCAGCCTGGTGCACTACCCTATCCCGCCACATCTCCAACCAGCATATGCTGAATTGCAACTGGGTGTGGGCAGTTTCCCGATGTCTGAACAAATCCATGCAGAAGAACTGAGCCTGCCGCTAGACCCATATCTTGCACCGGAAGATGTCAACCGCGTCATCGCTGCCGTGCGCGATTTCGTCCTGCAAGCTGCTTCAACTGCAACAACTCGCTGACAATGACACTGGTACGCACCAGCCTGTTAAATGCGATTGCAGTCATGGTCAGGATGCTGACCATGCTGGGCCTGAACAAATTGCTGGCCGTGTATGTGGGGCCAGGCGGTTATGCTGTCATAGGCCAGTTCCAGAATGCCGTAACCATGATCTTGTCATTTGCCAGTGGCGCAATTTCCACAGGCGTGACCAAGTACACGGCTGAACATGGCGACGATGCAACAGCCCAACAAAGAGTATGGGCCAGCTCGGCACGTATCTCTTTATATTGCTCACTGGTGGCGTCTGCTGTCGTTGCCGTGTTTCACCAGCAACTGGCGGTATTACTATTAAAAGATGCGCAGTATGGCAGCGTGTTTTTATGGCTGGCTGCCAGTTTGGTGCTGTTTGTACTGAATACGCTATTGCTGGCAATCCTGAATGGCAAAAAAGCAGTCGCCGCCTATGTCGCTGCCAATATTGCCACCAGCATCGTCAGCTTGATAATCACCTGGTTGCTGGCCAGCGTCTGGGGCTTGTATGGTGCGCTGGTAGCACTGGCGGTGAATCAATCTTTCGTCGCCATCATCACGTTGGCGCTATGCCTGCGCAGCGAGTGGTTCAGCTTTGGCATGCTGTTTGCAAAGGCAGACAAGGACATGCTGCGTAAGTTGGGCGCGTATGCCCTGATGGCCATCGTCACTGCCACCGTCGTGCCGCTCAGCCAGATGCTGATACGCAATCATCTGGTGCAGGATTTTGGCTGGCAAGAGGCCGGTTATTGGCAGGCTGTGACACGCATCAGCGATATCTACCTGATGCTGATCACCAGCACGCTGACCGTGTATTACCTGCCACGCCTGGCAGAAATCAAGGCAGCGGCGGAATTGAAAAAAGAAATTGCACGCGTATATCGTTTTGTCTTGCCTTTGACTGCGCTGGGTGCGGTCATGGTCTATCTCTTGCGTGACCTCATGTTATGGCTGGTCTTCACTGAAGAATTCCGCCCCATGTTGCAGCTCCTGGCCTGGCAACTGGTGGGCGACTTTATCAAGATAGGCAGCTGGGTGCTGGGCTTTGTCATGCTGGGCCGGGCGCTGACTAAGCCTTATGTGATTACTGAAATAGTCTTCAGCCTGTCGCTGGTAGTGCTGACCTATCTGTTGACCCCGGCATTTGGTTTGCAGGGTACAGTGATTGCTTTTTGTATTAACTATGTCTTGTATTGGGCATGTATCGCCTGGATTTTGAAAAAATATGCCTACCGCTGAACACGCTCTCAAGCTCGCCAACTTCATTCAGGATTGCACAAACCGTGTGCTGGCGGCTGGCGGGCTGGATGCCTGCGTGCGGCGCACCCGCGCCCTGGGTGAGTTGTTGTGGAAAAACGATCTGGGCCAATACGCCTTGCCTGCACTGGAACTGGCGCTACTGCAACGCTACCAGCACTTGTTCAAGGCCCCTGCACAGCAGGAAATCAAGGCAACTTATCTGCACGTGCTGAGCCAGGCTTACACCGCCAGCGGCCATACCCGCGTGGTAGAACACCTGATTGCCAGCCAGGCTTTGCAGGATTCTGCGGTACTGGTGACGGAAAAAGCACCGCCAGCTACCTGGGCGAAACTCAGTACACCGGACCACCCCTGTATCTGCCTGCCCAAATCCAGCGACAGGCAAGAAAAGCTACAGGCGCTGCTAAATCATTTTGCACAGTACAAAATTGTGGTATTGCATATCCACCCCTATGACATTGATGCTGTCATCGCTGCTGGATTAGCCAGGCAATTGTGCGGCACCCGTATTTACATGTACAACCATGCCGACCATGTGTTTTCTTATGGGCACGGCATGGCCGATGTGGTGCTGGAACTCAGCTATTATGGCTGGGAACTCAGCAAGCTGCGTGGCAGCCATGACAAATGCGTGTTTGCCGGTATCCCGCTAAAGTTGCCTGATGCCACTACCGCACGGCCAGAAAATGCCGCAGGTCATATCGCCAGTGCTGGCTCTGCCTATAAATTCAAGCCAGGTGGGGACTATTCCTTCCCTGACTTTGCAGTACGCCTGCAAGCCAGGACGGGGCGTAAGCTGATGCTCATAGGCCCCAACCTGAAAACCAACTGGTGGTGGTGGAAACCTGCTCGACAAATGGGTGCACAGGCGATTTTCCATCAACGCATGGCCTATCAAGACTATTTGATTTGCATGCGCGACGCCAGCGTTTACGTGGACAGCTTCCCACTGACCGGTGGCACGGCCTTCCCGGAGATGGCGGTCAAGGGTTTGCCCAGCTTTGGCATCTTGACCGGCGCGCATGGTTATTCACCGGCGGACCTGTTCAAATCCAGCAGTCAACAAGCCTTGCTGGACGATATGGACGATTACCTGCGCCACCAGCAACGCCAAGGTATAGAGCAGACTGTGATACTGCAAAAGATCAGGGAAGTGCACGATATAGAGCAAGTCGCAAGGCGCATCAGCCAGGCCGAAATGGTGAATGCACAAGAAAAACAACCTCCCTGGCATAATCCTGCACCTATAAACTGTGATTTCTATGAGAAAATCTGGTACACAAGGAAATTGTTCACGCCGCCCATCCATAACTTCCCTGACTGGAAATTGGGCGTATTATTTTTAAAGTATTGGATACAAAGTCGCCAGCTTAGTCACCAGGCTTAATTGCTAGCTCATTGCTAGCTGAGTTGCCAGACCTTATGCAGCATCACTTAGCAAACTATGATACATGTCGCAATCGTCAGTCACGGCCATGAAAATCTGCTTATTGCAAGCGGTATGGGTGGCTTGCGCGATGCCGCCGCAGGCATGCATGTATGGATCAAGGATAACCAGCCATCCCCGGCGTTGAAGGCCTATTGCCTGCAACACGGCGTTTCTTACGTAGACGATAAGCCAGGCCTGGGCTTTGGCGAAAACAATAATTACCTGTTTGACCTGATCAGCAATAGCGTAGGTTTTGCCGAGGGTGACAGCTTCATCGTCATGAACCCGGACATTACCATCAGCGCCACCACCATCACTACCCTGGTAGAGAATATGCAGCGCGATGCCTTCCCGGTCGCCACCATCAATCTTTACCGTGACGAACAACACTTGCATGTAGATGCGAATGTACGCCGCTTCCCGAATGCGATTTCCTTGCTGCGCATGGTTGCGGTGCGTTCCCTGTCTGAGCCATATGACAAGAAAAGCATGACAGAAGCCTGCCATGTGGATTGGGCCTCTGGTGCCTTCCTGGCTTTTGACGCGCAACATTATCAGGCACTGCAAGGTTTTGATACCCGCTATTTCATGTATTTTGAAGATGTGGATATTTGCTACCGTTCCCAGCAATTGCTGGGCAAGGGTATACGTTTTTATCCGCAACTGCATGCCACACATACTGCTGCCCACAAAAACCGCAACCTGGTGTCCCGCCATGCCAGCTGGTTTTTCCGCAGCTTTTTAAAATTTCTGTCGCGTCGCTATTTTGTCTATGACAGGCGGTCCAACCTGTCGGCCCCTAAATAAAGTATGAAGCAAGCAATCTTGTTGACCGGTGTCAGCGGCTTTGTCGGCCAGGCTCTTGCCCGCGCCTGTCTGGCTGCTGATGCTAGCCTGATTTGCCCTACCCGCCGCCCGCTGGGCTGGCAGGATACAGAAATGCGCAATCCCCTGATTGGCGACATGAGCGCAGACACTGACTGGTCAGCACATCTGCAAGGCGTGGACATCGTCATCCATTGCGCAGCGCGGGTACATGTCATGCACGAAACAGCCAGCGACCCTTTGGTGCAATTCCGCGTCGTGAATGTCGCTGCCAGCCTGCAACTGGCGCGCCAGGCTGCCACTGCTGGCGTGAAGCAATTTATTTACCTGAGTTCAGTCAAGGTGAATGGCGAAGCCACCTCCCCTGGTCATCCCTTTGGCGCCGATGATGCCCCGCTGCCGCAAGATGCCTATGGCATTTCCAAGCAGGAAGCCGAGCAGGCGTTGCTGCAACTAGCTGCAGAAACTGGCATGGCAGTCACCATCATACGCCCGCCCCTGGTCTATGGGCCAGGCGTCAAAGCCAATTTCCTGAGCATGTTGCGCGGTGTACGCCGTGGCCTGCCCTTGCCACTGGGTAGTATCCATAACCAGCGCAGCCTGGTGTACCTGGGTAACCTGGTCGATCTCATCCTGCATTGCCGTTTGCATCCGGCAGCACGCAACCAGATTTTTTTGGCATCGGATGGCAGGGATTTATCGACCACGGAAATGTTTCGCCTGTGCGCGCAAGCCTTGCAAGTGAAATCCCGGCTGTTTCCTTTTCCGGCCAGCTTATTGACACTTGCCGCCAGCATGCTGGGCAAGAGAAGTGTCGCTGAGCGTTTATGCCAGTCATTGCAAGTCGATATCAGCAAGACCAGGGAATTGCTGGCCTGGTCGCCGCCCTATACCGTAGAACAAGGTTTGCAGGCTACTGCTGCAGCACTACCCTCTGAATGAATATGTGATTATGTTAAAGCGTCTTTTCGATCTTCTCCTTGCCCTGACAGCCAGCCTGTTTTTGTTACTGCCTTTGATCATCGTTGCCATCTGCGTCAAGCTGACCTCACGCGGCCCTGTGGTCTACTGGTCTGACCGGGTCGGGCGCAATAATGTCATCTTCAAGATGCCCAAGTTTCGCAGCATGCTCATCGATACACCAGCAGTTGCCACCCACCTGCTGAGCAATCCTGATCAATACCTGACACCGATAGGTTCTTTCCTGCGCAAGTCCAGCCTCGATGAATTGCCGCAATTGTGGAGCATACTCTGTGGCGACATGAGTTTTGTGGGGCCACGCCCTGCCCTGTACAATCAGGATGATCTGATTGCCCTACGCACTGAAAAGCAAGTACATACTATCCCGCCAGGCTTGACAGGCTGGGCGCAAATCAATGGCAGGGATGAACTACCGATTCCTGTCAAAGTGGACCTGGATGCATATTACCTGCAGCATCAATCCTTCATGCTGGATATCCGTATTTTGTTCCTGACCTTCTACAAAGTGGTGCGTCGTGATGGTGTTACACATTAATAAGGACTGGCAAATATGATGCAATCCCTGCTCAATCTGCCGCGTCTGCAAAAGCAGGCAGTTGCTGCTGTTGCAGATGCAATTTGTCTGCCGCTGACCTTTATCCTGGCGATCTGGCTGCGCTATGAAACTTTTAATGGCAGCCTCTTCAATCATTACCTCTGGCTCATCGTTTCTGTACCTTTGATTGCCATACCGGTCTTCATACGCATAGGTTTATACCGCGCTGTCATCCGTTTCATCGACCAGAAAATCATTAGCGTGGTGATGATAGGTGTCAGCCTGTCGGTCTTGTTCCTGGCTTTTGTTGCAGTCATGCTGCACATCACACCGCTGTCGCGCGCGGTGTTTGGTTTCTTCTGGGCAGGGTCCATCCTGTATGTCGGTGCCAGCCGCTTTTTGGCCAGGGCCTGGTTGCTGCAAGCTGACATGACGGAAAACGCCACCCGCATCGCCATCTATGGCGCTGGCAAGGCGGGCGCGCAACTGGCCACGGCCTTGCGTGCCGGTGGTGAATATGTCTGCGTGGCCTTTATCGATGACAGCAAATCAGTACAAGGCTCTACCATAGGCGGCGTCAAGGTTTTCGCACCCGAGCAATTAAAAGATTTGGCCGAACGTCATGACATACGCGAGATCTTGCTGGCCATGCCCAGCATCAGCAAGACGCGGCAAAAGCAGGTGCTCGACCAGCTCGAACCTCTTAAGTTGAAGATCAAGGTCACGCCATCAATACAAAGCCTGGTGAATGGCGAATTGCGCTTGCAGGACATACGCGAAGTCGAGATAGAAGATTTGCTGGGCCGCGACCAGGTAGAACCCGATGCCCGCCTGCTGAGCATCTGCATCACCGGCAAGCGCGTCATGGTCACCGGGGCTGGCGGCTCTATAGGTTCTGAACTATGCCGCCAGATCTTGCGCCAGCGCCCCACCAAGCTGGTCTTGCTGGAAATGTCGGAATACGCCCTGTATGCCATAGAACAGGAATTGACTGGCCTGCGCCAGCAACTGAAGCTGGATGTGGAAATCCTGCCGTTTTTGGGTTCCATACTCGACAGCGCCAAGCTCGATCGCATCTTCACCACCTGCGAAGTAGAAACCCTGTACCACGCCGCTGCCTACAAGCACGTGCCGCTGGTAGAGCATAATCCGGCAGAGGGCATACGCAATAATGTGTTTGGCACACTGTCCGTCGCACAAGCCGCCATGGCCGCCAGGGTCAAGAATTTTGTCTTGATCTCGACTGACAAGGCAGTGCGCCCGACCAATGTCATGGGTGCCACCAAGCGCCTGGCTGAATTGATACTGCAAGCCTGCTCGCGTCGCCAGCAACATACCCGTTTTTGCATGGTGCGCTTTGGCAATGTGCTGGGATCATCCGGCTCGGTCGTCCCCTTGTTCCGCAAGCAAATCATGGCCGGTGGCCCCATCACCCTGACCCATCCAGAAATCACCCGCTATTTCATGACCATCCCAGAAGCCGCCCAACTAGTCTTGCAAGCCGGGGCGATGGGCGAAGGCGGCGATGTGTTTGTGCTCGACATGGGTGAGCCTGTACGTATCATCGACTTGGCACGCCGCATGGTGCACCTGAGTGGCCTGGAAGTGAAGAGTGAAGCAACACCAGATGGCACCATAGAAATCCAGCATGTAGGCTTGCGCCCTGGCGAAAAACTCTACGAAGAACTGCTGATAGGCGACAATGTCGAAGGCACTTCTCATCCGCTGATCATGCGGGCGCAAGAGAATGAATTGCCGTGGGATCAACTGAATACCCTGTTGCAGGAATTGAATACAGCCTGCATCGCCTTTGATTATGCGCAAATCCGCGCCCTGTTGCTGCAAATAGTGGCAGAATACGAGCCACAATGCGGTATTGAAGACCTGATCTGGCAAGCCCAGCAGCTTGGCTCTGATGAGCAGGCCAAAAAGGCCAGCACTGGTCTGCTCCACTGATACTTTTTAATAAAGAAAAATAATCATGTCCCTACTCTCCCCCAGCATATTCAAAGCCTACGACATCCGTGGCATCATCGACAAAACCCTGGATGCAGAAGTTGCCCACCTGATAGGCCAGGCCTTTGGCAGCGCTGCCATCGCCAAAGGTGAAAAAACCGTGGTCATAGGCCGCGATGGCCGTTTGTCCGGCCCTGACCTGATCACCGCGCTGGCCAAGGGTTTGCAATCGACTGGCGTCGATGTCATCGACCTGGGCGTGGTGGTCACACCCATGGTGTACTTTGGCACCAATGTGCTGGGTGCTGCCTCCGGCATCATGGTCACCGGCAGCCACAACCCGCCTGACTACAATGGTTTCAAAATGGTGCTGGCAGGCGAAGCGATTTATGGCGATGCCATACAAGCGCTGTACCAAACGATTCTGAACAAAGACTTCAAACAAGGCAGCGGCAACTACCGCACGCATGATATCAAGGCGACTTACCTTGAGCGCATCATTGGCGACGTCAAACTTGCCCGCCCTTTGAAAATTGCCGTCGATTGCGGCAATGGCGTGGCTGGCGCGTTTGCAGGTGAGTTGTATCGCGGCATGGGTTGTGAAGTCATAGAACTGTTTTGCGAAGTTGATGGCACTTTCCCTAACCACCATCCTGACCCTGCCCATCCAGAAAACCTGCAAGACCTGATACGTTGCCTGCAAACCACTGATGCAGAAATAGGCCTGGCATTTGATGGTGATGGCGACCGTCTTGGTGTCGTCACCAAGGATGGCCAGATCATCTACCCTGACCGCCAGCTCATGCTGTTTGCCGAAGATGTATTGACACGCAACCCCGGCGCGCAGATTTTGTATGACGTCAAATGCACACGCCACATCGCTCCGTGGGTCAAGGCACGCGGTGGTGTGCCGCTGATGTGGAAAACCGGTCATTCCCTGGTCAAGGCCAAGTTGCGCGAAACCGGCTCACCGCTTGGTGGCGAAATGAGTGGTCACATCTTCTTCAAAGACCGCTGGTATGGTTTTGATGATGGCTTGTATGCAGGTGCCCGCTTGCTGGAACTGCTCAGCCGCGTGGCTGACATGACAGCCACACTGAACAACTTGCCGCAATCCACCTCGACACCAGAACTGCAATTGCAACTGGCCGAAGGTGAAAACTTCAAAATCATCGCCGCCATGCAGGCGAATGCCGACTTCCCTGGCTCAGACGAAATCATCACCATCGATGGCTTGCGCGTTGAATACCCGGACGGCTTCGGCCTGGCCCGCTCATCTAATACTACCCCTGTCATCGTCATGCGCTTCGAAGCCGAAAGTCCCGAAGCACTGGCACGCATACAAGGTGCGATGAAACAGGCTGTGCTGGCTGTGAAGCCGGATGCTGTCTTGCCATATTAATTTCCAAGACCGAAAAGATCACCACAGAGACACCGAGACACAGAGAAAGGCAGGAGAAAATCTTTTGAGATAAGGGTGTTTAGTAAGAACTCTTCACATCTTTAGTTTTTCTCTGTGCTCCTCTGTGTCTCAGTGTCTCTGTGGTGAGCAGTTAGGTCTTCACCCGTATCTACTATCCAAGTGAAAATCCTTCTTGTTCGTGTCTCGTCCCTGGGCGATGTTTTGCATAATATGCCCATCGTGGATGACTTGTGTCGCCAGTTCCCGCAAGCGCGTATAGACTGGGTGGTTGAAGAAGCCTATGTGCAACTGGTGCGGCTCAATCCTGGGGTCGATCAGGTCTTCCCGTTTGCGCTGCGGCGCTGGCGCAAGAGTCTGGGGAAGGCGGCAACGCGGCAAGAGATCAAGAATTTCTTTCGCCAGTTACGGCAAGAGCAATATGATCTGGTACTCGATACCCAGGGCTTGCTGAAAACCGGCATCATCATGGGCCTGGCCAGGACCGTTAAAGGTGGCAAAAAAGTCGGATTAGCAAATGGTACTGAGGGTTCAGGTTATGAAGGCATTTCCAGAATTTTCCACGACGTCAGCGTACCGGTAGACAAGCGCACCCACGCCGTCTTGCGCGGCCGCCTCGTCGCCGCTGCTGCTGGTGGCTATACCGTCAATACACCTGCCAGCTTCAGCTTGCAGGCGCCAGAGATACCCGCTGACCAGCGTGCATGGCTGCCAACTACACCATATGCGGTGTTCTTCCACGGCACTGCAGGTGCGTCAAAAAAATGGCCGCGTGAAAACTGGCAAGCGATTGCCCCCGAATTAAAAAACTACGATTTACCGATATTGCTACCCTGGGGCAGTGCTGCAGAAAAAGTTGAGGCTGAAGCCATGGCGGCCGTCATGCCTAATGCGACTGTCCTGCCTGCACTATCCATGCAGGCAGCAACCCTGCTGGCGCAAAAGGCACGCCTTGCCATTGGTGTAGATACCGGCTTGACGCATATCGCTGCAGCTTACGAAACCCCAACCATAGAAATCTATTGCGCTTCACCGCGCTGGAAGACTGAGGGTAACTGGTCGGACAGGATTATTAATCTTGGGGATAATGGGGAGCCTGCGACTGTTGACAAGGTTCGAGGCGCGATTGGCATATTGCTAGGATCAACAAACAAGTAGTAATTTCCATGATGGTTCAATAATCCGCCAACCTCAGCCACGTCATTCCAGCGTGGTTTTAGCTGGAATCCAGCGACGTTCGTGGCATACTGTGAAATTGATAAATTTCAGACTTGTGAATTTCACGAACTAGATTTTCAAATATCTTCGTAAGTCATTTAAGATCGCCAGCCGGGGGTAGCCCGGCAGCTACTCACCTTTTTTGCTTCGCCAAAAAAGGTAAGCGAAAAAAGGCGACCGAGGCGTCGCTGCCCCTTCGGGGTCCACTTTGCTGCAAGTCAAAAAATGGGAAAGTCCGAAAACTCGCTACGCTCAAACATCGGCCTTTCTTTTTCCATTTTCTGCCTCGCATCAAAGGCATCGACACATCGGAACGGCAAAAGTCAAAAACAACGTCATCGCAACCGACATTCATGTTTTTTAGTTGATCAGATAACTACTTCATTAAAAAATAAATGCGACAGATCTAAATCATTGTCACCCAAAGCGAATTAATTTACTCTTCCGTAAATAACTCAAATTTAGTAAGCAAAAAAAATGAATGCCATCAACGTAATCGCTCCCTATAAATACCTCGACATGTGGGTATTTGATGATGAACGCGTAGGCCTGCTGCAAGAACCTTTCGTCAGTGGTGCTGACACCATGATAGATCAGGTAGTTGCCACGATTCCTGATCCGGAATCAGGTTTCATCATGTTGTTCTCTGCAAACGCGTTCCCCGGTCATCAGATAAAACTTTCGTGGCGCAGGGAAGACTGCGACGGCAACTGGTATTTTTCAGAAGAACTGGATATGGAAGGGTGGTTGTGCCCAGCCTTGCTCAAATATTTTGATCAGGCATCGCAAGAAATTTACGTGCAGGTCAAAGCAAAAAGCAATTCGCTTATCAAGCCAGTTTAAGTAAACTCAATGGGCGAACCAATGGTTGAAAATTTTTCCTGATGCCTCAAAAGAATAGGGCGAATGAATGGGGTAATCGACCAAGCGTCACTCAAATCGTCGAGATCGGTGCATGACCAATACCAGACAATATGAATATGAATTTGAATGTCTAGTTCAAGCACGTCCAGAAAATGCTTCCAGTTCTCACTGTATAAAAACTTCCTGTCTTTATCTATGGCGTCACAAGATGACTGCAAGAGCATAGACATCAGCGTGAATTTTTCGTCTTCGCTCAACTCGCCACTATCATAGGCGGCAAGAAATTCATCTATCCTGCTTGCATCAGCAACTTCATACTCCCAATCCTGCATATTTTTAGTATTGGGTAGATTGAAACGTAGTGCTAGTGCATCGATAGCGGCCCGAGTGGGAAAGCGGTAAAGATGATCAAGGTTTGCAAACATAGATCTTTAAACACCTTTACCGTAAAGCATTTACGGATAATGCCCGCACCTACTTAGATCGCAGGGGCAAGAGTCGCAGTGAAATGACCGAAGCCAGATTTCCTACTGCATCGAATGCAGGCTTGAATTTGCAAGAACTGGCAAGTTTGACACTTTCCTGATTCAAATTTGGTGCAAGCGACCACTCAAGACTGGTTTTCTCAATACCACCATCCTTATTCAACCAGACGCCAACGACAATGCCACGCCCTGGCTCATTATTTTTTGCTAGGCTGACAAACTCGGACTTGTTACATGTTGCAGTCAACACCTCAGCCGGCTTGTATGAACTACCTTCAGCCTCAAGTCGCCAGAAATATGCTGCTCTGCCAAAAGTCTTTTCTGCTTTGGGGTTGTCAAAAATTTGACATCCCATCATTGTAGTTACAATAGCGTCGTCCAAGATACGCCAGCCACTACTGCGTGCGACTTCTGCGATTATCACTTTCCCATCCGCATCTGCGATTAAATCCATCTCTGTCCTTCCCACCAATTCATCACGTAATGCAGATCGTGGGTATTCTGGCTTCTTGCAACGATCAAATGAGACTATTCCCAGAGGAAGTGCAACCGGTTTTATGTTTGGGCCAATTGAGCTGCTTAAGTCACTTTTGGTAGCACTTTGCGCCACTGCATCGGATATTCCCCAACTCAAACTTAGCAGAGTAAATGAAAGAACAGGAAAAATGGAAATTTTATTTTTAAGCATTTTTATATAAGAACGAATGCGGAGCGAGAAAATATTTCAGAACAGGAAGTTGATATCAAATCTCCAACTTCCCAAACGACTTCACCAAATCATCCAGCAATTTCAACTGCGCCAGGAAAGGTTCCAGCTTATCTAGCGGCAGAGCGCTAGGACCATCACACTTGGCTTGCGCCGGATCAGGATGTGCTTCCAGGAACAAGCCTGCCAGACCAGTCGCCATGCCTGCACGCGCCAGTTCGACGATTTGCTCGCGGCGGCCACCAGAGGCTGCTGCGCCAGCTTCGCGTTGTTGCAGAGCGTGGGTAACGTCGAAGATGACAGGGAGGTTGTTCGTCACTTTTTTCATGACGGCAAAACCCAGCATGTCGACTACCAGGTTATCGTAGCCAAAGCAGGTGCCGCGGTCGCAGAGTATCAGTTGGTCGTTGCCTGCTTCCCTGAATTTTTCGACGATGTTTTGTACTTGGGAAGGACTGAGGAATTGTGGTTTCTTGATGTTGATGACGCGGCCGGTTTTGGCCAGCGCCACAACAAGGTCAGTCTGGCGTGCCAGGAAGGCTGGCAGTTGCAGGACATCGACCACTTCTGCCACTTGTGCAGCTTGCCATGGCTCGTGCACGTCTGTGATCAGAGGTACACCAAATTCTGCCTTAATGGCTTCAAATATTTTCAAGCCTTCTTCCAGGCCGGGGCCGCGGTAAGAATGGATGGAAGAGCGGTTGGCCTTGTCAAAGCTGGCCTTGAAAACATAGGGTATGCCCAGCTTGCTGGTGACACGCACGTATTCTTCGGCAACGCGCAGAGCCATGTCTTTGGATTCCAGCACATTCATGCCGCCGAACAGGACGAAGGGGCTTTGGTTGCTGGCTTGAATTTGTGGTGTGATGGCTACGGTAGTCAAGATGGTTCCAGTTCTTAAAAATAGTTTGTTCAGGTTGCTATCAGGCGATATCTTTTCAGGAAACCCAGCGCAGATAGTCTTGCCACTGCGGGTCAAATTCGCTGCTGATATCAAATTCCAGCGGGGCAAAGTTTTGTGCCAGTTTATGTGCCTTGGCCAGGGCAGTTTCCACGTCGCTGACATGCCAGTTCATGCTGCGTACATTGCCATGCAGGGTGATCTGACTGGTGATGCCTTCCTGTGTTTGGGTCAGCAGGGTTTCCAGCTGGTCTTCAAATTCGCGCGCGGTTTCCAGATCATCTTTATGATCTAGTACAACATCGACTTGCACACGCCATAGCATATCTGCCCGGCCGACCAGCGCCATGGCGGAGTCATTACGCTGTACCAGCAGTTTGTCATCAGGGTCGGTGTTGCTGACCAGCTCAAAGCCTGTCCATTCATTTTCACCTGTGGGGAACAAGGCGGTATGGCCAAGCTCATCACGCCAGTAGCTGTCCAGCACTGCCGGGAAAGCAGCCAGGCTGACGGTTTCTCGAGCGGCCTCGCCTTCCATGAATTCCACCGGGCCTATCTTGATGGCAAAATCATATTCACCCAGGGCATGATCAAGCAGGATGAAGGACATATGCCTGGCATGATCGACCATGTCTTGCGGTATGGGCTTGGCAAACCACAATTGCAAACCCACCCTGCCTGCATCTGCATAATGGCTGACCAGTATATCTGCCGGGTTGAGGCTGAAATTATCCATGTTGATGCCAAACTCACCCATTTCGGCACGAGCCCTGAAGGCAATCACATTGGGGAACATGGCCAGTTTGGGTGCTGATCGCGTGAGCGTCATGACATCCTGAAAATGCTCTGTTGCGCCGTGAGCGGTGATGATCAGATCATATACGCCGTCTTCATCCCTGCCTTGCAACTCAGCAGCCAGCTTGGGAAAGCGGGGTTCAAGCAGTGTATTGATGGTTTCCATCACATCGCGGATTTCCATTTTCTGCAATTGTGGCTGAGCATTTGCCAGTGCCTGCCAAAAGAGTTCTGTGCTCATCTGTTCATTTCCAGGATGGTGGGTGGTTCAACATGTCCTTACATGTTGTTTAAGAGGCATAGGATATCATTTTATGGGAGTGGCTTTGTAGAAACGCAAAGTAGCTTGTTCAGCTTTCTCTTTTTTCAAGCTGCATGTGTAGAGGCAATCGCCACAGGAGGGCAAGCCCAGTTGCCTCTTGCCAGTGCAGGAGCGACTGTTTCGCGTTTTTGCCTTATCAAAAGTGCAGTCTGCAGGGGCATAAATGCTACTTATCAGAAAATTAATCATCTGGTTTATTGGCGTTGGTTTCTTATTAAATTGCAAAAATACATGCTCATCGCTGCATTTAGTCCAGGCAAGACATGCACCCTTGTGTACCGTTTTCAGGTATATTCCCCCCTCTTCGCCAACACTCCCCAAGCTTGATGTCTGCTCATCGTAAAAATCTGGATGGTTTTGCCATTTCGCTTATGCTTTTGCTCTGCATGTGCTGGGGTCTGCAGCAGGTGGCTGTCAAGCTGGCGGCCCCGGTAATAAGTGCCAGCATGCAATTGGGACTGCGTTCTGGCCTGGCGGCGGCGATGGTGCTGCTATTGATAATTATCAAAAAGATTCCATTTTCTTTGCGTGACAAGCATGTCTGGCCTGGTATCGCTGCGGGTGTCTTGTTTGCCATAGAATTTTTATGCATATCGCTGGGCTTGAAGTACACCACGGCTTCGCATATGTCGGTGTTCTTATATACAGCCCCTATTTTTACAGTGCTGGGCCTGCACTGGCTGATCCCGGCGGAACGTTTGCAATCAACTCAATGGATAGGTATCTTGTCTGCCTTTGCCGGGGTTGCAATTGCTTTCTCTGGGGCCTTCAGCAGCAGCCAGCGTGATGTGGCTGGCATGCTCATCGGTGACAGCTTTGGCGTTGCGGCAGCAGTGCTGTGGGCAGCGACCACAATTACCATACGCAAATCCAGCTTGTCTGAAGCTGAGCCGACCACCACCCTGTTTTACCAGTTAGCGGTAGGTGCCGTGATCTTGCTGGCTTTTGTATTGCTGCGTGGCGAGAGTCTGCCTGCGCAATGGGATATGACCAGCATCATCAGCCTAGCCTTCCAGACGGTGGTGATTGCTTTTGCCAGTTACCTGACCTGGTTCTGGCTGATGCGGCGTTATCTGGCATCACGTCTTTCTGTATTTTCTTTCCTGACACCCTTGTTCGGCGTGGCCGCTGGTGTCATTCTTATGCACGATCCCATTAGCCCGCGTTTTGCGCTGGGCGCAGTACTGGTGTGTGCTGGTATTGTATTGGTGAATTTCCGTCGGACATAAAGCATGCGTCTTCTTTACTCCCTGGTATGGGGCTTTTCCCTGCCGTTTGCCCTGTTCCGCCTCTGGTGGCGTGGCCGTCTTGAGCCTGGCTATCGCCAGCATATAGGCGAGCGCCTGGGCTTTTATCCAGCGAATACCACACTTGCCAGCATGCCGACAATCTGGGTACATGCCGTCTCCGCCGGTGAAACCCGTGCGGCAGAGCCGCTGATACGCGCCCTGCTGGCACGTTGCCCTGAACACCGCATCTTGTTGACGCACATGACAGCCACCGGACGTGAGACCGGTGGCAAGCTGTTTGCCGATGTAGGCCAGCGCCTGCAACAGGCGTTCTTGCCGTACGACATTAACTGGATGATCCTGCGCTTCTTGCGTCATTTTTCGCCGCAATTATGCATCTTGATAGAAACAGAAGTCTGGCCCAACCTGATCGCCCAGTGTGAGGCGAAGTCCATACCGGTGACGCTGGTGAATGCCCGCCTTTCAGAAAAGTCTTTGCGCAAGGCACAGCGACTGGCTTCATTGATTTTACCTGCGGCGCGTGCCATCAGTTGCGTGGCAGCGCAATCAAATCCTGATGCGCTACGCCTGCATGAGCTGGGTATAGAACAGCCCGGTGTGACTGGCAATATGAAGTTTGATGTGACGCCTCCGCCTTTGATGGGTGAGCGCGGTGCCGCCCTGCGCCGCAGTTTTGGCGAGCGCCAGGTGATATTGTGCGCCAGTACTCGTGATGGCGAAGAGGAATTGATCTTGCAAGCCTTTGTAGAGCAAGTGCCTTTACTGCAAACCAACCCGCTGCTGATCATCACCCCGCGCCACCCGCAACGCTTTGATCATGTAGCCAGCCTGCTGGAATCACATGGTATCAAATACCTGCGCCGCTCCAGCCTGAACCATGAGGAAATCGCTCCTATAGGCGAAGATATACGGGTCGTGCTGGGTGACAGCATGGGTGAAATGTATATGTACTATGCCGCTTGCGACATTGCCTTTGTCGGCGGTAGCCTGGTGCCAATGGGAGGGCACAACCTCATCGAGGCCTGCGCCATGGGCAAGCCTGTGCTGACGGGCACGCATACCTTCAATTTTTCTGAAATCACGGAGCAGGCTATTGCCAGCGGCGCGGCCTTCCGTGTTGATGGCGCGCTCAGTCTTTTCCAGCAAGCGCATTCTTTGCTGGCAGACAAAAAACAATGCCAGCGCATGGGTGAAGCGGCTTATAACTTCTTCCTCCAGCATCAGGGGGCGACTGCGCGTACCATGCAGATGCTGGAGAAATATCTATAAGGCCGGACTATCTGCAGGAGCAATACTGTCAAGTATCTGCAAGGCGATTTCAAAATCAAACACTTGCAGTGACTGTACAAATTCTTCAGTCTGCGTCCCCAACGCCTGGCGCAGGCTGCGCTGATGGGTATTGAAATAGTCCAGCGCTTCACTGTCTGACTCTTCCAGATACTGGCGCAGCGTGGCAAATAGACGGGCGCATTCTGTCACATCAGCATCTTTGGTTGCCAACTCACTTTCTTGTTCTTGCCTGGCTGCTTCTTTTGCAGCTCGTTCTTGCAATGCCTGCTTCAATGCATGGATCAACCCGGCACTGACGGCTGTGAATTTTTGTATCAGTGCCTCATTTTCCTGCGACTTTTCTATCGCCAGCTCCAACTCGGTTGATACTTCTGCCAACTCGGTCGCACCAATATTGCCAGCAGCGCCGCGCATGGTATGGGCCTCGCGCTCGGCAGTGACACGATCCCCCTTCTCCAGCGCCAGCCTGATTTTGTCTGGCGTGGCTGCGGCGCTGTCGACAAAAATTTGCAACAGACGCAAGTACAGGTCGAGGTTTTGTCCACAGCGGCGTAAGGCTGGTGCTACATCAACGCCGGGTATAGCCAGATCATGATCCGGCACTTCCATTTTTACTGGTTTGGCTGTGCTTGCTAGTGCTGCCACTGAGGTAATCGGTTTGCTGCTGGCGCTGACAGGTATATCGACCTGATAGCCCGGCATGCGGCGCCCACACCAGCGGCTCAGGGTAGCAAAGAAATCGTCCGGGTCTATCGGTTTGGCGATATGGTCATTCATACCGGTGTCCAGACAGCGTTGCCGTTCTTCATTCATGGCATGGGCAGTCATGGCGATAATCGGCAAATCCAGCCATTCGGGATAAGAGCGGATAACGGTGGTGGCGGCATAACCATCCATCTCCGGCATTTGCAAATCCATGAGGACGATGTCATAAGGATTGCCAAGATTGAGTTTGTCGATGGCGATGCGGCCATTGTCAGCCACGTCTACAATGATGCCGGCCTCAATCATCAGTTCCGCCGCGATTTGCTGGTTGATGTGATTGTCTTCCACCAGCAAGATGCGCAAGCCTTCAAAGCGGCTGTCGCTTTGCGTCACTGTTGCATTGCTGTCCGGTGCTTCACGCGAAGTTGCACTGATGCGTAGCAAGATTTCCAGCAATCCAGCCATGCCTATCGGCTTGGACAAATAAGCGACTGGCGCATAAGCCCTGGCCTGTAAGGTGCTTTCATCAAAATTCATGGTGGTCAGCATGACCACTTGCGGGGCTTCCTTGTCCATGCTGACGGCAATGGCATTCATGGTAGCAACACCATCCATGTCGGGCATATGGGCATCCAGCAAGAGCATGTCATAGGGCTGACCAAGGACGCTGGCCTCGCTGAGCATATGCAAGGCCAGCTTGCCACTGTTGGCGGCATTCACTGTCAGACCCAGTTGCTGTCCCAGTTTTTGCAAATGCTGGCGCGCCACATCATGGTCGTCCACCACCAGCAGTTTAAGATCGTGCATATGTGGCGGCAACAGGGTTTGCGTGGCAGCATTGGCAAAGGCAAACCAGCAATTGAAGTGGAAAGTGCTGCCCACCCCGACCTGGCTTTCCACCCAGATAACACCGCCCATGAGTTCCACCAGATGCCGTGATATGGTCAGCCCCAGGCCAGTGCCGCCATACTTGCGCGTGGTTGAACTATCTGCCTGGGTGAAAGCCTGGAACAGGTTTTCCTGCTGCTGCTCTGTCATGCCAACACCGGTATCCTGCACACTGAATTGCAATTGCACCTTGTCGATCTCTGCCTGCACCTGCTTGACCAGGATAATGACCGAACCCTGGTCGGTAAACTTGATGGCATTGTTAACCAGATTGGTAATGATCTGGCCCAGGCGCAAGGGGTCACCGCGCATGCTGGAAGGCACATGGGTGTCGATATCAAATACCAGTTCTATGTCTTTTTCTGCCACTTTGTGGCTGACTATGGTGGCAACATCGTCGATGACATCAGCCAGCACGAATTCGGCAGATTCTATATCCAGCTTGCCCGCTTCTATCTTGGAAAAATCCAGTATGTCATTCACTACGCCAAGCAGGGATGTACCGGCGCTGTGGATTTTATCGATGTAGTCGCGCTGCTTTAAAGTCAGGCGGGTTTTCTTGGCCAGGTGCGAGAGACCGATGATGGCATTCATGGGAGTGCGGATTTCATGGCTCATATTCGCCAGGAAATACGACTTGGCGACCGTGGCCTGCTCGGCCTGCTCCTTGGCTTCACGCAACTCGTCTTTTTGCAGATAGGTTTCAGTTTCATCGATCCAGAAACCATTCCATATCCAGTCCCCATTGACACGCTTGGGAGCCACGGTTTGCGAACGCAGCCAGCGAACCTGTCCATCCACCAGGACACGCTGGTGGAAATTGCTGGAACTGCGGCCATCCACTGCCCGCTTCAGGCTGGCTTCTGCCGCTTCCCTGTCTTCAGGCAGCGTGGTACGCCAGCGTGCAGTCTTGTCGGCCAGGATATCGGCAGCCGGGACGCCCATGACGTTTTTGACGTTCTCGCTGACATAGGCATATTCTCTCTGACCATCCGCCCTTTCACGGAACTGGTATACCGATAAGGGTAAGACATCGGTCAGGTCGGTCAGGCGTTTGCGTTCACGGTCAGCATCTGCGGTTCTTTGTTTGACCAGTTCTTCCAGCAAGCCTTGCTGGTTGGAAAAACGCCTGACCCGCCAACGATAAATCACGTACACAACAGCCAGCAAGAGCAGGCTGACGATGCTCCGGAACCACCATTCCATCCAGAACGGTGGCGTGATGGTGATGAGCAGGCTGGCACCTTCATCATTCCACTCACCATCCTTGGTGGCAGCTCGTGTCCTGAAGATATATTCACCCGGCACCAGATTGGTGTAATTGGCAGCGCGATGGGCTCCATCTATTTGCACCCAATCTTCGTCAAAGCCATCCAGCTTGTATGCATAGCGATAATGCAGGGGATCTGAATAATTCAGTGCTGCAAATTCTATCGAAACCACACTATGTTTATAAGACAGGGTAATCGACCTGGCATCAGAAATATTGCCATCGACCTGCACCCCTAGCGGCAATTTACCTCCGCGCACCGACTGATTGAAAATCAGGAAGTCAGTAATCGTCGTCACCAACTTACTGGAGTTGTCGCGTATGGCAGCGGGATAAAACCAGGTCATCCCCTGGAAGCCACCAAAGTACAGTGCACCATCAATATCCCGGTAGCTGGCACCCACAGTGAAGGTACCGTTGATAAGGCCATCATCGGCAGTGTATTTTTTCAATGCCTTGCGATCAGGTCCCAGTTTGTACAAGCCGCCATCGGTGCTGATCCACAGATTGCCGGCATCATCTTCAGCGAAACCGGCCGTCGCATCGTTGCCCAATGCCCCACCAAAACGGATGAAGCTGATCTTGCCATCTGCCCCTTGTACCATCTGGTTCAAACCGCTGGCTGTTCCTACCCAGATTACGCCGGCTTTGTCTTCAAACACTGCATAGACGCGGCTATGGCTGAGGCTGTTGGGATTATCCGGCTCGTGGCGGTAATGTTCAAAGCGACCAGTGTTGCGGTCCAGTTTATCGAGACCACCAAAGGTGCCTACCCACAAACGATCACGGCGATCAAACAATAAGGACACCACGCGGCCATGACTGAGGCTGTCGCTGTCCCTGGGGTTGGTCATATAGCGACGGAATTTGCCATCCTGCATGAGATTGAGCCCATCATCACTGGCCACCCACAGATTTCCCCCCTTGTCATAAGCCAGTGTATGCACAATGCTTGAGCTGAGGCTGTCAGGTTTTTTGGAATCATGCTGGAAATGCGTGGCACGTTCTGTCACTGGATCAAACAGGTTCAGGCCATTTTGTGTGCCCACCCAAAGCTTGCCATCCGGTGCCAGCTTCACGGCCCTGATCTTGCTGTTACTGAGACTGCCTGCCTGGTTCAACTGGTGATGAAAGGCCCGTATCTGACCGGTTGTTTTGTCCAGCCTGTTGAGGCCATTGCCCGTACCTATCCAGATCACTTCTTCCGTGCTGGTAATGGCAGATACTGTGTTGCTGCTCAGGGTCTTGGCTTCGCCCGGCAAATGCAGCAAGCGCTCAAAGCCACCGCTGGCCAGGTTGGTGCGACTTGCCCCACCCAGCCAGGTGCCTACCCATAAAGTGCCAGAGCGGTCTTGCAACAAGCGGGTAACGCGGTTATCAGCCAGGCTATGCCTGTCGCTGGCATGATGACGGTAAGATGAGAATTTTTTGTCTTCCGGGTTCCTGCGCTTGAGACCATCATCTGTCCCTATCCAGATTACACCATCGCGGTCTTCCAGCAAGGATGTGACTGGACCTGGGTCCAGTCCATCCGCCAAGCCCATACGGTTTTTTTGTGTGCGCTCACCGCTCCACACTTCCAGACCTGAAGCCGTGGCTATCCACAAATTGCCGTACCTGTCGTTGAGCAGGCTTTGCACATTATTGTGGCGCGGGTCAGGCCTGACATCGCTGTCGAGACGAAAATTTTCAAAGGCAGTCTTGCCACGGTACATGACGCTCAGACCAGCGTTTGTACCTACCCATAAATTGCCATCTTTATCGAGGCTGAGTGCATTCACCTGGTCACTGGCAATACTACTGGCGTCTTTGTCGTCATGGCGCAAGATCTGAAAACGCCCGCTCTCGGGATCAAAATGTGCCAGGCCATCGCCAGTCGCAAGCCATAGTCCGCCAGCACTGTCGCTGATGATGGCTTGTATCTGATTTCCACCAGAACTGCGGATATCTGACAGATTAGGCTTATACCTGACCATGGTTTCGGTCGCCATGTCATAGCGATGCAGGCCACCATTGCGCGTGCCTACCCAAATCCTGCCCTTGTCATCCTGATGCAAGGCCCAGACCCAGTTATCTGCCAGGCTGTCAGGGCGATTGGGATCATGCCGAAAAAAAGCGACCTTGGCACCATCATAGCGATGCAAACCACCCTGAGTGCCGAACCACATATAACCCTGGCGGTCTTGCAGCATGGATTGCACGGATTCATGCTGGAAGCCCTGCTCACGACCTACTTGCTCAAAGCGCAGGCTTTGCACACCGGCAGCAAAGACTGCTGAACTGGAGAGCAAGGAAAGCAGACTCAGCAGGCAGAAAAAAGCGAACAAAAACCGGGGAGATAGGTATCGCTTAGCCAAACTGTCCTGCCTCATTATCTGTCCTCAGAAATATGCGTGTTTTTATCATGGAAGTTTTAAGCAAGTATATGTTATTCAGACATCAAGAAAACATAGATATATCGATCTGGCCCCCAGATTTTTTGAGTTTGTAGGGAAATCGCGAAAATGCAGTAAAAATGGCAAGGGATAGCGATGCCGCATTTGCCAGAAAAATAGTAAAGTACCTATTTCTTTGTAAAAGCACATATCTGCCTGGCAACTCTGTTGACGAAATTTTTTGTACTTAAAAATCTGCTCATGACATCAACGTACAATGCCCGATCAGATCAACTTCAGGCATTTCTCTGCATATTCCGGCAAAAACTGAGCAGCTTCCTTTAACCAAAAAACCCGTATGTTTTTAAGGCAATTTTAGCGTGATTGTTTTGCTATTCCCGGCCTGGTAATTTGGTTTTAACTTGAAGCGGGTCAAGAAAAAATCCGGCAGCGAGGTTTATAATGGAGGCATCCGACGTCAGGATGGCAGGCACTACAGTGTCCGATTTTCAATAAAGCAATGTTTGTATCGCATGTGTTTTGCATTTTTTTGATAAATAGGACTTACACTAAATTGTCCCAGCAAGGCGTAGCGACGAAGACAGTACTTTAGTACGGCTAGGAGCTGTAACGCAGCTGGGGCTGTTTTGCGTAAGTCCCAATAAAGATGATGCCACCCTGTTTCACCAAATTGTATAGCCCCAGAGCCTAAGCCTGGTAGCCACTTTCCCTTGTTGAAATTGCTGGTCCAGACTGGCGGGCTTTAAGTTTCTCTCTGCAACAAGTAACAACGAAAACCTCTTCATATGAACGCAAATGAAAAAATTTTAGGATTGACAGAAATGTCTCCTCAGGAAATCTCCCTCGATGTTTTGCTGGAAAAATATGCCAAAGGCGATGAAGTCACTATCCACGATGTGCAGTCGCGCGTTGCCAAAGCACTTGCGAGTGTAGAACAACCAGACTTCCAGGCTTACTACGAAGAAAAATTCTTGTGGGCGCAAAAGAATGGTTTTGTACCAGCAGGCCGCATCAATTCTGCCGCTGGCATGGATTTGCATGCGACCCTCATCAATTGCTTCGTACAACCGGTAGGTGACTCTGTTTCCAGCGCCACCGATGGCAAACCCGGCATTTATACAGCACTGGCAGATGCCGCAGAAACCATGCGTCGCGGTGGTGGTGTCGGCTATGATTTTTCTACGATTCGTCCCAAGGATGCACTAGTACGCGGTACACGTTCACGCGCATCCGGCCCTGTATCTTTCATGCAGGTCTTCAATGCCTCCTGCTCGACAGTTGAATCTGCCGGTGCGCGTCGTGGTGCGCAGATGGGAGTCTTGCGTGGTGACCATCCTGATATCCTTGAATTCATACGCTCCAAGGATCAGGGGGGGTTGACGAATTTCAATATCTCCATCGGTGTTACCGATGAATTCATGGAAGCAGTCGCCAAGGACACGGATTACTGTCTGGTCCACAAAGCTGAACCCGGCGAAGACAAAAAAGAAGCCGGTGCTTATCAGCGCGAAGATGGCCTGTGGGTCTATCAAACCGTGCGTGCGCGTGACTTGTGGGATGAGGTCATGAAATCGACCTACGACCACGCAGAACCAGGTATCCTGTTTTTGTCGCGCATGAATGCAGAGAATAATCTCTACTATTGCGAAAAGATTGAAGCCACCAATCCATGTGCAGAACAACCACTACCTGACTATGGTTGCTGCTGCCTGGGCTCGATCAACCTGACGCGTTTCATCAAAGGTGCATTCACTGATGCTGCCGAATTTGATTTCACCGCCTTTGAAGCCGTGGTGACTGTAGCGACACGCATGCTCGACAATGTACTGGATGCTACAGCCTGGCCTTTGCCTCAGCAAAAAGCGGAAGCCATGTCCAAGCGCCGCGTCGGCCTGGGCTTCCTGGGTCTGGGCAGCAGTCTGGTCATGCTGGGCCAGCGTTATGATTCCGACGCTGGTCGCGCTTTCGCGCAAAAAGTATCTGAAGTCATGCGCGATGCTGCTTATCTGGCATCAGCAGAACTGGCGAAGGAAAAAGGCCAGTTTCCATTGTTCGACAGCACAAAATATCTGTCCGGTGCTTTCGCCAAACGCCTGCCAAAAAATGTACGCAATGCGATTTCCAAACACGGTTTGCGCAATTCCCATTTGCTGTCCATCGCCCCTACCGGCACCATCACCCTGGCCTTTGCCGACAATGCATCGAACGGCATAGAACCGGCTTTTTCCTGGGTGTATAACCGCAAGAAACGCATGGCCGTAGGCGATGCCAAAGTCTATGAAGTGGCTGACCATGCATGGCGTTTGTACCGCCATCAGGGCAATGATGTGTCTGACGACAGCAAACTGCCAAAACAGTTTGTCACCGCCCTCAATATGTCTGCCAGCGACCACATGAAGATGTTGCAGGTCGTGCAGCCATACATTGACTCTGCGATTTCCAAAACCGTCAACGTTCCGGCAGATTATCCTTACGAAGATTTCCAGAACCTGTACATGGATGCCTGGCGCGCTGGTCTCAAAGGCCTGGCAACTTACCGCCCAAATAGCATCCTGGGCAGCGTCCTGTCGGTCTCTACTGAGCCAGCACCGGAAGTCAAGCATATTCCTGATGACGACCTGCTGCGCAAGCAATTCGATGGCCGCCCGTTTGGCGATCTCGAATCGGTCACCTCCAAAGTGCAGTACATGACTTACGAAGGCAAGAAGACTGTCTACCTGACCGTCAGCTTCATTCACATAGATGGCATGGTCGGTGGCGAGCGCGCGACGATAGAGCGCCCGTTTGAATTCTTCATGCCTGCGGGCCAGAAGAATGATGGCCAGCAATGGATATCAGCCAGCATGCGCTTGCTGTCCATGGCAGCGCGCTCAGGTGGTTCTATCGCCAAGGCACTGGCAGACATGCGTGAAGTAGTGTGGGACAAGGGCACAGTACGCTGCGGCATGATCACAAAGGACGATGGCTCACAAGCACCTTTGTTTCATGAATCCGAAGTCGCTGCCATCGGTTACTCGCTACAACGCATACTGATGAAACGCGGCTTCCTCGACGCCGCAGGCAACCAGATCCCTATCACCGTACTGGCAGAAAAGTTCAAGCAAAGAAGCCACCACTATGGCATGGACGACCTGGCCTATGAAGGCGAAAACGCAGCACCGATCAGCTATATCCCTACCGGCAAAAAATGCCCGGATTGCGGCGCACATGCCTTACAAAAAATAGATGGCTGCAGCCGTTGTGTTTCTTGTGGCTATGTTGGTGCTTGCGGATAAATATGCCTGTGCTACTTGTTGGGCGACCATAAGCCGTAAGTAATCAACATTATCTGCACTAAGCCGTTCAGCCTGAAAGCTGGACGGCTTTTTTATTCAATTTCTTATGGCATTAAGCTGGCGAATGCAGGTATTCCTTAGCCATATCGAATAGCAAATTTGTTTCAGGATGCGCGCTTATCCCCGTGATCAGCGCTAGCCTCAGTGCCAGTTCATCTCCCTCTTTCAGCTTGCGGTATGACACGCCATTTAAGCGTAGCGCCTTGAATGATGATGGCAACAAAGCGATGCCTTTTCCGGCAGCAATGTCACTTAAAAGGACATGATGGTCATTCGGTTCCAGCAAGAAGCAGGGAGCAAAATGATGTTGCCGGAAAACCTCGTGGCAATAATCAAAAAACGCAGGTTGGCGTGCCCGGTCGAAACAATAGACAGGGTATTTTGCAATATCTGCCAGTGACAGCTGCCGGCGCTGGGCCAGGGCATGTTTGCTGGAGAGTGCCACCATCATGGCTTGCTGCCCCAGAGGACGTACAGGGAAATCAAATGTCCTGGTGGGCATGGCAATCACTGCTGCATCGAGGCGTCCGGCCTTGATGCCGGCCACCAGCTTTGGTGAAGTATCAAATGAAATTTCTACAGACATGCCTGGCAAAGCTGCTTCCACTGCCTCCGTCAACAAACTGAAGCTGCCCGTTTCAACCGAGGTGGTCAGACCTAAACGCAGTTGCGATGGCTCAGTAAAACGCGCCATCACTTCCTCAGTTTCATCCAGCATCGCCAATATGGCTAAGGCACGCGGCAGCAAGAGTTTGCCTGCACTCGTCAGTTGCACGCTTTGCGTGTCGCGCAAGAATAATTTAACGCCCAGGCGTAATTCCAGATTTTGTATCGCACGCGATAGAGGTGGTTGCGTGATATGCAATTGCTCGGCTGCCAGACGGAAATTCAGTGTCTGCGCTGTGACTACAAACATGTGCAACAGGTGGGTGCTTATTTTACTCATACCGAAAAGGTATCACGCATTTGGTATTTCCACAAAGCTCATCTGTTGCCTATGCTGGCGCTTTCACTCAAGCAAACAGGGAAAGCATCATGAAACAAAGGAAAATAGGAAACAGTGGCATGGCGACTTCCGCCATGGGACTCGGTTGTATGGGCATGTCTGAATTTTACGGCAATGCTGACGATGCCGGTTCACTGGCGACCCTGGAAGCTGCCTTTGAAGCTGGTGTCACCTTATTTGATACCGCCGACGCCTATGGCATGGGGAAAAATGAAGAGCTGCTCGGTCGCTTTATCAAGGGCAAGAATGACAAGCTGCGCATCGCCAGCAAGTTTGGCCTGATTCGCAAGGAAGGCAGTTATGAACGACGGGTCGATAATAGCCCGGCCTATATACGCACTGCAGTCGAAGCTTCGTTGCGCCGACTGGGCATTGAAGCTATCGATCTTTACTACATCCACAGGCTGAATCTGGACACTCCGCTGGAAGTATCCATAGGCACTCTGAGCGATCTGGTTGCTGAAGGAAAAATACGGGCGATCGGCTTATGTGAGGTGTCGCCAGAAACCTTGCGTCAAGCCTCCACCATTCACCCTGTCGCGGCAGTGCAAAGCGAATATTCCTTGTGGACCAGAGATCCTGAAGCGGGTGTGCTGCAAGCTTGCCGTGAAGTCGGTGCCAGCTTCATTGCGTACAGCCCACTGGGACGTGGGTTTTTAACAGGGGCAATTCAGGATAGAACCAGTCTGTCCGAAGGAGATTTTCGTAGTTTCAATCCACGCTTCTCGGATGAAAACCTGGTACGCAACCTGGCGATAGTCGAGGTCATCAAACAATTCTCGCTGGACATGGGTTGCACTCCCGCTCAACTGGCGTTGGCCTGGTTGTTGGCTCAAGGCGAAGACATCATCCCCATCCCCGGCACCAAACGTATCAGCTACCTGCATGAAAACCTGACAGCTATCCAGATTTCTCTCAGCAAGTCGGACCTGGATAAAATCTCTCAGGCATTGCCTGCAGGTATGGCTGCAGGAGAACGTTATACCGAAGAAGGCATGAAAGGCATGAATGCATGATATTGAATGTGCAAGCCAGAGCTTTTGTAAAGTATGAATCTATAAGTCTTTTCCTTGACGTTGGTGTAGGCTTTTCAATACATGCAGCATCCTTGCCGGATATGCTATTGTCTTGAAAAGCCGTAAAGGACAGGGATTTTTCCTGGAACTCATTTCATAAATAGGGATGAATACTAGAACTCACTTCATAAATAGGATGAGTGCGAACAAGGCGATTTGGGATGCAGTGCAAGGCGTGTCCCGCTGCTAAGGCTCCTGCCTTAGCGAGGGGCACTACGCTGCAATGCGCCCAAATCGTCAGTTCCCGAAGGGTTTGCCTCATAACGCGCGCTGGACTGCGTTGGACTCGTTGTCAATAGCACCGCTATTGACTGCCTCGTCCGTCTTGCCAGCCCACGTTATGAGGCAAACGCATCTCACCCTATTTATGAAATGAGTTCTAGTCAAGCATTGGGGAAATCGGGCCAGTCGTCGAGCGAATCGATGTTTTTCCAGGCAAGCACGCAAGCATTGATGGGATCGATGCCGCTGAAGATGGCGGCCTCGGCCCAGCGCCGGCGCAACAAGCCGACCAAGGGCTTGCCTTCTTGGTTAATCCATTTACGCATCTCGGCCGGCACGCCAGATTTCTGATGGGAGTTCAACTTGACTAGCATGTTCGACTTGGACAGATTGCCGCCACCCAAGTTGTAGGTCCAGGAGATCAGAGCAGCCGCTTCATTTTCGGTCAATTCCACGTTGACGCGCTGGGCGACATCTCGCGCCGCGCCGCCCATGTCACGTCGAAGTAATTCTTGCGCCTGGGCTTCGGTGATCGCAGCCGTTCGCGGCGTCACCGCCTTGCCGTCAGCATCGACGATGGTGCCGTAACCAATTGTCCAGGTGCCGCCAGGTAAGGCTCCGTTATCGTCGTATGGGTTGCTGAAGAAACCTTCGATTCGTTTAACTACCACGGTGGCAGTGGACGGGACGCTTTTGCGATCCCAGAGCAGGGCAGGCATATCGACACTCCTTTATGAAATGGTGATGGGGACAGAAGCAATTGAGCCGCCGTCAGCTCTTGCATTGTGCACCGATTCATGTAATTTGTGATAACTATTGATAATTTTTTTGCCAAAGAAAGACACCACAAAACATGTGTCGCAAAAGCCGGGGCCACCCATTTCCCCACGTTAGTCAAGTAGGCGAACAACATACTCGCAACACACCGCGATCATATTTACTGAGTCACCACACACTTGTTTCAAAATGCGGTCGTGCCTTTCGCTTCAACGTGTGCTTGCGTGAATCGCAGCTTCTCCCATGTGGATTCAGCGAAACATCATCCTGGATTTCGCCCAAGTATCATAGCTATTCCAGAAACATCTGAGTACCGTGTTGTGTCTAAGGGATGGGCAGATCATCATCCAGCTGCCTTGTGTACAATACTTTGTCGGATTTGACTTAAATAGTCACAGCGCAATTGTTCGAATGCAGGTCTATCCCGCAAAATAACATACAGTCCTCCTCGTTAAAGTGTCGTTCGCACATTAACTTTACTCCTTTGGCTAACGCCAGAGGAGGGGGAAGGCTAGATGATACCCAGGACTTTCATTCATGCAGTTTATTAGCTTTGAATTGTCGTCCCACATTGTAAGCAAGCTGGGCCATGCCAGCGACTGAGCCGGACGAGGAGGAATGAGGGTGCTGTTTGCGGTAGGAAAACCTGCATGTTTTGCTGGCCCGGCGCTTGTCAATGCATCGGGGGGCAATGACCTTTGATGGTGCATTCCAGGCCACTGGAGTTGATTTTGGATTTTTCGTTCTTTGACAGGTTGATGAGTTCTTTGCTAAGGCTGGAGAGAATCTTGAGGTTTTCTTCCTGTGCATGGGACAAGCGAGTAATGGCGGAGCTGATACCGGCGGAATCTAGTGCAATGGTGGGAGCGGGCTTGTTCAATAGAACGATCAGGCGCGTGTTAAGTTCATCTTGAATTCGAAAATTGTTTTCCAGTTTGGCTTCCAGCGTGGGCAGGGCGACGTTGACCTGATGTTGTAAGGTGGTTTCAGTTTTTGCGTCTCCATTGACATTGACGTCGATGCTGACAGGCGCGGCAATTGGTTTGAGGGTGATGGGCAGGGAGGCGCTGACGGGGTCGACATCAAACTTGACTGGAATGTTGATGGGTTTACCGTCACCGCCGATATGGATGTCTCTGTTGGTGCCACAAGTTCCAATCTTGCCACTTGCTTTCATGGATATGTTGAGTGGCTCAGTATGGATGGCCATGAAGCCGCCCATTGTTGCGGGGCCGACAAACAAGGCGGTGGCAAGCAGGCCGGGTAGGGCGGATTTGTTCTTGTCTTTGTCATCGCTCTTGCTCCCCATCCAGCTTTTGCGCTTGTCAATGATGTCATTGCTGTCATGGTGAATCAGTCCTTGCGATTCTATGATGGCGATAAGGATGAGTGAGGCGCACAGGATGATGATGGCATACAAGGCAGCCAGACCAATTTTATAGACGAAGTTGCCCGCGCCACCCGGCGAGAAGAAGAATCGTTCCAGCAATTTTGCTTTGCTTGCTTCTTCAACGTCTTTGCCAGCAGTAAGTTTGTCCGCATAGCCTGAAAAATCAGGGTTGTCGTACAGGCTTTTTTCGCATTGTTTGAGAACTTCTTTGGTTACCCTGATGTGTGAATTGTCGCTGCTGGTCTTGAGCTGGGCTTGCAGGTTTTTCTCCAGGGAGAGGCAGAGGATTTGCTTTTGTATGAGCTGATTTTTATCGTGGGCGCTGTTGTAGTGGTGTTCAGTGGCGGTGATGACATACAGCAAACTGATCGCGAGCAGTAGCACGACGATAATGCTGCTGGCGGGTTTGCGCGACGGCGGTGTGGGAGCGTCTGCTGTTCCTGGTACGTTGGGAGGTGGGCTGACGTTGGCTGCGATGGACTCGTTGCTGGGGGTATTGCCGGTGGTACTGTTCGTACTTGTTATGCCAGCATGCGTGGCAGTGTTTGCTTCTGGTGCCGTGGTCGGTGTCGCGTCGATTGCTGGCATGCTTGCTCCTCTTGCTGATATGCCTGGGTTGCTGATCTGCTGATCTGCTACACGGCAGTGTTTGAATGGCCGTTGTGTTATTCCGATTTTTTATCTTCGGGTTTGTCAGCCGTATTTTTTTTGACAGCATCGGCCGCAAACAGGTTGACTGTGTACACCTTGCCGCCCTGGGATTTGATCACGACGTAATCTTCGCCCTGGATGATGTAGATGCGTTTTTTATCGCTATCAGACATCGCCTTGATTAACTCTACTGTAAGCTCGGATTTGACTAGAGGCGTTTTTGTATTACCTGAAAGGCCTTGGGCGCATGCGTGCCCGTCAAGCATCAATAAGGCAATACTGATAAGCAGTGTTGTCGTCAGACTGATGTTGTGCATGTTGTCCTCCCTGTGTCTTGGTCTGCGCCAGATGGCTGGCTTATTGCTGTTTTTTGAGTGGCAACCGGTGCGAACATCACCGACACTTCGCTTTGCTTGCCAGGCGTGCCAGTGTTTGGAAATCTGCCTTATATCAAGGGATGTTTCCAATTTTTTTGCGGAAAATCACGTTCAACTAATGCATATTAGGCTAGCATTTTTCATAATTAAAATAAGCAAAAAATCAATATATTTTGCAGATTGTTGCAAATTTATCTAATTTTCTTGTTGTGGGGAAAACTTTGCGGTGGTGGCTCTACCAGAGGCTCGCCATGCCAGCACATGGCATGGCTGGCATTGCTACTACTGGGCTAGCTTATGTCATGATGCCTGCCTTTTTCAATTCAGCGCTGATATAGGCGCATGCTTTGTCGAGGATTTCTGGCTTCTTTCTGAAGACGACGAATTGGGCTATCCAGCGGGTGATCAGCCATTGTTTGCTCAGGTAATGCTGGATCAGATGGTCCACCACGTTGTCGAGGCGGTTTTTGATCTGGCTGCGCAGTTGTTCAAGTTCGTCCTGGCTATAGCTGGGCCATGCAGGTTTGTAGCATCCTTCGATGAGGCTGTCGTTGACCAGGGGGATGATGGGTAGCTGGCGCAGGCCGTTGTTGAGATTGGGCTGGTCTAGTTCGTTTTTCACGCAATGCTGGGCGCGCATTGCTTCTGGCCAGTGTTCGAACAGGGGGTTGTTTTCTGGCAGGACGAAGTGGTCTTTGAGGAATTTCTGCATATTGCGACGACCCAGGAAAAAGTCGTGGGCGCGGAAATCCTGCTTGAGGAAGCCGCCAAAACCACCGAGGGTGCCACAGGCGATGGGGGTGGCGGAATTGTCGCGGCTGGGGGCGACCATAAAGCGGGAATAGACGTTTTCATCTGCGGCCAGCAAGAGTTCATCGGGTTTGAAGCGAGCCTGGTTGGTGAGGGCAGAGAACAGGGCCATGCCGGTGCTGATGATGTCGGGCACTTCCGGGCTGGCCGGGTATTGCTGGGTAAATTCGCTGTTATTGGGGAAGGGGTCGATCAGCAGCAGACCCTTGGTGGCTTTGTTGCCTTCGCGCGGATTGTGCTGGCCATCGGTGAGCAGGGTTTTGCGTGCCAGTTCCAGCGGTTCATTGTTCATGACGCCGCCATCGACGCAATAATAGGCGTAGTGGTAGTCTGGCGGCAACTGGCCAAAACTGGCAGGGATGTTGCGGTAGCTGGTGCATTGGTGGGGAACAGCGTCGGGCGTGGGTACGGGCCAGCTACGGGCGCCATACAGGTCAGTTGCCGGGGCGCTGACGATGGAGTTGTCGAGCAGGCGTGGTGCCAGGCCGAAGGGGAAGGCACCGGAGGCCAGCGCGGCCAGCTTGAGTTTGTCTTTGATGGGGGAGTCGGTCTGGAAGTCGACCCAGCGCATGCTGTGGCGGTCTGGCAGGGCTTGGTCGCCGTTCTGGTTGATGCGAAAATGAACATAGTCGGCATGCAGGGACATATTGTAGCTACCTTGCTGGCTGCCAACGAGGTTGAAGCCATAGGGGATGCCGCGCAGGTTTGTGACGGTGAGGATGAGTTCAAAGTTGCTGGCCAGGTAGGCGCGCGGTGTGGGTCGCAGGCTGACATTGACGCCGCTGTTGGCGATGTCGCTGAGGATGCTGGAGTCCAGCAGAGAGGTGACGGGGGCGTTGTCATGTGCCAGGTCTTTGCTCTCTAGCAGGTGGCTGATGTCGATGCGTTCTACCCAACTGTCATAGAGTTTGTTTTGGCCTGCCTTGTTGCGGGCATCGTCGGGGCTGGTAATAGGTGGCTGTTCTGAGGCCAGATAGGCGGTGGCGATGGCGGCGGTCATGGCACCTGCAGAAGCACCGGAAAACACCGACAGTTTGACATCATGCGGAGGCACAGTGGTGTTGCTGTTTTGCTGGTCTTGCTCCTTGGCGGCATACCAGGCATCGAGTGCCTGCACCATGAAATCGACGACGCCGCTGGTATAGGCACCTGCCGAGATAGCGCCGGCGCCCACTAATCCTATTTCATACGTCTGTTCTGACATTGCTGCTCCTGTTGTGATTTTATGCGAGTGAGGCTAGCTTTTTTACCGCCGGTAGTGCTTACTGAGGTGTTGCGAGCAGCTTTATGAACTTACTTGGGCTTACTTGCGCTTGCTTGGTGCTGCCAGGTGATGATGTGGGTTGGTGATGACGTGCATATGAATTTATTAAGTAAGATAACATATTCATAAGTAAAAAATGCCAAAATAGCATGATTCTGATCATTTGTTCAGTATGCATACTTGGCAAGACAATTTGTGAAACCAGATGACTTGGTAAGGATAGAAGGCGCAGGACATGGTGGCGGGCGCGCAGCGGGGTGAAAATCGCTTATTCGGCGATGGTCGTGGCAAATGCATTCATCGAGTGCTCGCTCGAGGGAGGGCTTAACAATCTGAAGCCGATGAAGCTGCAAAAAAAGATTTTTTATGCACAGTCCTGGCATTTGGCCCTGAAGAAAGATCCGCTGGTTTGATGACTTTTTTTGCAGCTGGCAATACGGGCCAGTGATCTTTTAGCTCTACCACGAGTTCAAGGAATATTGCGTGCAGCCGATTTCTGCCTATGGCGGTTTTGCACAGAAGGAGGGGCTGGTCTTTCATTCATACATTTTCTTAATTTAGAATTGCTGTAACGCAAGACCTGATCAAGGCATTGTCGCCTGGACGGCATCATTGGCGATACTAGCTCTACCCATAAGCTATTCCGGTGTGCTTATAGTTTGGCCTGTGCCGTTGCCCGTGGCGTCTCTTTGAATTGCGACATCAAACGGCTGGACGGGCTGGCATGCATCGTCAGCAAACCGGTATCGGCTACCGGTTTGGCATCTGCCTCAACATCCACTGGCGCTGCTTGCCTGGATTGTTGATCATCCTTGCCATCGAGTTTGATGGCGGTTGCTGACGAGGCCGGGGCTGGCACAGTTGCGGCAGCAGGCGTCGTAGCAGAACCAGTAGCAGCCAGTTTGCTCTCTTCCTGCGGCGCACCCAGGGCTTTGGCGTTTTTTGTATAGATCTCCATCGCCGGGTTCATGGGTTCTGTGCTTCTGCCCAAAATATCCAGCCTGTCAATGGTAAGACGATCCCCCGGTTTTTTTATCCAATACATTTTATGCTGCGATGAATCGTGAATCGCACTCATGGCTGGGTCTGCAGGTATCTCCAGTTTCTTGACCAGATTGTCCCCCAGCGAGCCATTGATAAACTGCGACATCATATTGAAATTGCGATTCGACAAGCCATTTTTTTCGTAAGCGCCGCCAATATCGCAATGCGCCCCGGCCACTGTCACTCTCAAAAAACGGCCATCAGCAGACGTGCCTTCGGGCCAATAATTTGTTCCGGGAAATTGCACCCGTTGCTCATCCTTGGCGCTAAATTGCAAGCCCGACACAACCGACGGCGCAGGTCTTCTGTCACCTAGCCAGGGCACGCCTGTGCCGACGGGGTCAAACAAAGCCAGGGTTTGCGGCATGCTGTCGCCTGAGCGCAGCGGCGGCGCAGTATAAGAGACAATAGGCGGGCCTGATCCATCTAGTGGCGCCTCTACGATTTTGGATTGCAAGTCGCGCACCCCGCGTTCAGCGACGAGACGAGAAAATGTCGCAGCCTCTTCAGCGCCGCGACTAAAACCGATGTTGATGACGCTGATCTTGGCATCCGGGTCGTCCCTTAGCCATTGATTTGCTTGTCTCTCAAAATCTTCATATATCTCCTCAACGCGAGCATGATGCGTCAAGCCAAGCGCGCCATCGGCCGTGCCCATGACGCCACCTTGCGTTCCTGGACCTGCGATGTAACGACCAGCTATATTGCGATTTTCACGACTGATTTCTTCAATTTGCCCCTTCAAAATGCCAATATTCGTCAAGTGCTTAGGGTCATTAATGGCATCATTGCCTGTGCCATCAAAATTTGCAATAAATACCCTGGCATGTGGGTCGTGGGAATCATAAATCGCCGGTACCTTAAATGCATCGACCTGGGCTTGCGCCCTGTTGTAAGTGGCGAGATCGTCGGGCGTTGCCACTTTGACGTCCACGCCATCATTGCCTGCGGTTACAGCCATCATCTGTCCTGTCAAAGAGCCTTACAAGGTTTTTGAATACGCCAGCACACAATTGTCGTGGGCTTCGCGGCGGGTGGCATTTGGGTCTTCAGGGATGATCTGTACGGTAGTAAACATATACACGTTCACGGTGCGATCATTTGCTTCGATAACGATGTCGGGGAGCCCAGAGATCGGGTAGGGTTTATAGATGCGCGCCGGGTCTTCGTTGTGGAGAATTTTTCTGTCTTTAAAAATACTGTCGAGGTCTACCGTGTGCTTGAGCAGGCTACCTTCTTTGGAGCGCCATTCCATCTCTGCTGGTCCTGCAAAGGCTGTATAGTATGAACTAAACCCTGGCGCACGCTTTGCATCGTACTCGGTCTTCTCCCCGGCCATTTTACCTATGGCAAGGGCATGCGGTGAATTGGCATAGACCAGACGAAAGTCACCGCCGTTAAAAACCCGGACACTAAGATTATACGAACTGAACTTCAAGAAATCATCATCTGCTGCCATGGCGATATGTCCTATTTGTGTTTGTAAAGTGACTGCCAGAAAAGACGCCGCCAATTGCAGCACTCTTCGTCGGGGGCGGATGTCCAATGTGACTGTCATGATTCTCGCTAGATGAATGCGATGCCATTGCTGTTGTGGTATGGTGACTCCATCAACATGACAGAAGCACGCACGGAATTGAAGTAGATATTTTTATGAGACTAATAGTGCTAAATTATAGTCAGATTCAAGTTCGACCTGCAAGCCAATATTTGCGTTCTTCGGACAAAAGCCGGGAAACTGCCACGCAGCCTGCGTGATCTTGATAGTGATCACCCATGGTGGGTAGCACAGACAAGAAGCAATCACACGCTCAAGGCCATTGATTGCAGTAATGCGACGAGCGGCATCATCATTGCCATGCCGCCGCCCCAGCCAAGAGGGGAGAAGTTGTAGCAAGAGTGTGAAAGCCTTTCACGAAAGAATACGCGGTCCGTTCGTTTACGACGCCACGACGAGGCAAGCGCAGGTTCAAATCCTGCCTACCTGTTCATCACAAAAGCGCGGGCTCAGTTTTTATTTTCCGGCCATCGTTGCCTGGGTTACAGCCATCATCTGTCCTGTCAAAGAGGCTTACAAGGTTTTTGAATACGCCAGCACACAATTTCTATGGGCTTCACGGAGGGTGACATTGGGGTCTTCAGAGATGATCTGTAGGGTAGTAAACATATACACGTTCACAGTGCGGTCATTTGCTTCGATAATGATGATGGGTAAAACACCTGAAATTGGCATGGGTTTATAAATGCGCGCCGGGTCTTCCTTATGAAGGATTTTTCTGTCTTTAAAAATACTGTCGAGGTCTAGTGTATGCTTAAACTGGGTACCGTCTTTGGAGCGCCATTCCATTTCTACTGAGCTTGCAAAGGTCGGATATTCACCTGAAGTAAATCCTGGCATTCGTGTTGCATCCGCCTCAGTCTTCTCTCTGGCCATTTCACCTATGGCAAGGGCATGCGGCGAGTTGGCATAGACCAGGCGAAGGTCACTGGCGCTAAAAACCTGGACACTAAGGTCATGTGAACTGAACTTCAAGAAATCATCATCTGCTGCCATGGCGACATGTCCTATTTGTGTTTGTAAAATGACTGCCAGAAAAGACGCCGCCAATTGCAGCACTCTTCGTCGGGGGCGGTTGTCGAATGTGACTGTCATGATTCTCGCTAGATGAATGCGATGCCATTGCTGTCGTGGTCTGGTGACTCCATCAACTTTACACAAACTCGCATGAAAGTGAAGTTTATCTTTTTTATGATATGCGGATTCGAATTCGACGTGCAAGCCTGCGTTAGCGTTCTTCGGACAAAAAGAGGGGAATCGTACTTCCAGCAAGGAAGTACGCTGCAAAAGCCATAACAACGCTGGTCTGGGGAAATCAAGACGCCAGAATTTACTCTGCGTTTGCCACCTGTACATGCTTGATAGTGGCTACTGCCGGGCTGCGACTATCCCAACCACCACCCAGTGCACGTATCAAACTCACTGCTGACCTGGCGCGCGCACCATCGAGTTGTGCAGCGATGCGCTGTTGCTGCAATACGGTGCGGTCAGCATCGATCACGTTTAGGTAACTGACCGAGCCTTCGCGGTATTGCACATGCGAGAGTTTCGCTGCCCGTTCCGCGGCCTGCACCGCATTGTCTTGCGCCTGAGTCTGGTCACGCAGTATGCGCAAGTCGGCCAGGTTGTCTTCTACCTCCCTGAAGGCATTCAGCACGGTCTGGCGGTAATTGGCCACTTCTTCTTCATAGACTGCGCCTGCCCTGTCCACACTGGCCTGGCGGCGACCACCATCAAACAGGGGCATGGACAACAAAGGCCCAAGCAGGAAAGTGCGGCTGCTCCAGTTCAGCAAGTCACCCAGGCTGGCTGATTCATAGCCGGCAGAGCCTGTGATATCCAGTCTTGGGAAAAATGCAGACCGGGCCACGCCTATGCGGGCATTGGCGGCGGCCATGTTGCGCTCTGCTGCGGCGATATCTGGCCTGCGTTCCAGCAAGGCCGATGGCAAACCTGCCGGGATATTGACAACGATGCGTGACAAGGGTCGTGGCAGGAAATTGAATTCTGCCGGTGTCTTGCCCAGCAAGACTGCCAGTGCATGCTCTGCCAACGCACGGCTGCGCGCCAGGCCCAGTGATTCTGACTGCGCCGTTGCCAGTTCTGCCTTGGCGCGTGCCAGATCGAGTTCGCTGATGTCGCCTTCATTAAAGCGGGTTTGCACCAGCTTCAGGGTCTTCGAGCGCAGTTCTACCGTGGCTGCATACAAGGCCTGTTCTGCATCCAGTTCGCGCAACAGGAAATAGGCTTGCGCTACATCGGCTTGCAAGGCCAGTTGCACAGACTGGAACAGGGCCTCGTTCTTTTGCGTATCTGCCGTTGCGGCATCTATGCTGGAGGCGACACGACCAAACAGATCCAGCTCATACGATGCGCCTAGCTGGGCATTGTAAGTGGTGCTGGTCGGCATCCTGGCATTGTCAGGCAAACCCTGGGATGCGGGTGCAGCACGCCCACGGTTGGCACCCAGCCCCGCATTAATTTGCGGGAACAGGCCAGCACGCGCATCCTGCCGCAAGGCGCGGGATTGCTTCAGGCGTGCGGCAGCGGCTTTCAGGTTCTGGTTGGCCGCCATGGCCTGCGCTTCCATCTCGTTCAGGCTATCGTCTGCAAAGATTTTCCACCAGTCGCCACGTGCGACTTCTTCTGAAGGCTGGGCTTCTTTCCAGTTACTGTTTGCTTGCGCTTCTTTATATGCAGCGGGTGTTGTCACTTCCGCTTTCTGATAAGTCGGTGCAACTGAACAACCAGCCAGCACCAGCAATAACATCAACAGGGATGAAGCAGATTTCAGGGGTTTGATTGTATTCATCATCATGCTCTCTCAAACTTTTACTGCGTTGTGATCATGGCCATGGGCCACGGCTGGCGCTTCATGCACCACCGCAGAATGCAGCTTGCGGCTACCTGCAAGAGTACGCAGCAATACATAAAACACCGGCGTCAGGAACAGGCCAAACAGGGTCACACCCAGCATGCCGAAGAACACCGCAACACCCATCGCTTGACGCATCTCAGAACCAGGGCCGCTGGAAATCACCAGTGGCACCACACCCATGATGAAGGCGATGGAAGTCATCAGGATAGGGCGCAAGCGCAAACGGCTGGCATCTATCGCTGCCTGCAAAGGCGTGCTGCCCTGCAGTTCAAGCTCCCGCGCAAATTCCACAATGAGGATGGCATTCTTGGCCGATAGTCCCACCAGCACCATCAGACCTATCTGGGTGAAGATATTGTTATCACCACCTGTGAGCCAGACGCCCGTCAAAGCCGCCAGCAAACTCATGGGCACGATCATGATGACAGCCAGTGGCAAGGTCAGGCTTTCATACTGCGCCGCCAATACCAGGAACACCAGCAAGACACTGATAGGAAATACCCAGACACCGGCATTACCTGCAAGGATTTGCTGGTAAGTCAGATCAGTCCATTCAAACTTGATACCAGCAGGCAGGGTCTTTGCAGCGATACGTTCTGCCGCAGCCTGCGCCTGGTTGGATGAATAACCGGGTGCCGGGCCGCCATTGATATCGGCCGCGGTGTAGCCGTTATAGCGCACCACCATTTCCGGGCCAAAGCTCGGTGTTACCTTGACCAGGGAAGACAGCGGCACCATTTCACCGGCGATATTGCGGGTTTTCAGTTGCAGGATATCTTCAGGTTTGGCACGGTAAGGTGCATCTGCCTGGGCACGCACCTGATACACACGGCCAAAGCGGTTGAAGTCATTTACATACAAGGAACCAAGATAGATTTGCATGGTGTCAAACACATCGGTGACAGGCACGCCCAGTTGCTTGGCCTTAACGCGGTCAAGGTTGACATCCAGTTGCGGCACATTGATCTGGTAGCTTGAGAACATAGGCCCCAGTTCGGGCGCAGTTTTGGCAGCGGCAATAAAGGCTTGTGCTGCGGCATCCAGTTCGGCATAACCCAGTGCACCCTTGTCTTCTATCTGCATCTTGAAGCCACCGACTGTGCCCAGACCCATGACAGGTGGCGGCGGGAAGACGGCGATGAAACCATCCTTGATCGCTGAATACTTCTGGTTCAGCTTGCCTGCAATCGCATCGGCTGCCAGCTCCTTGCTGCGGCGTTCTTCAAACGGTTTCAGCGTCACAAAAACAATACCGGCGCTGGAGCTATTGGTAAAGCCGTTGATGGACAAACCCGGGAAGGCAACTGCACTCTCCACACCCGGTTCTTTCAGGGCGATGGCCGACATGTCACGGATGACTTTTTCAGTACGGTCCAGCGTCGCACCATTCGGCAATTGTGTGAAGCTGATCAGGTATTGCTTGTCTTGCCCCGGCACAAAGCCGCCCGGCACGATATACGAAACACCCACGGCTGCCGCCAGCAACACCACATACACCACCATGCTGGAAGCCTTGCGGGAAATAACACCGGCCACACCTTTGGAATACTGTTCAGAACCGCGATTGAACATGCGGTTGAAGGCATTGAAGAAGCGACCAAACAGACGGTTCATCACCTTCGTCAGCCAGTCCGGTTTTTCGTCATGGCCTTTCAACAAGATGGCTGCCAGTGCTGGTGACAAGGTCAGCGAGTTGAAAGCAGAAATCACAGTCGATATCGCTATCGTCATCGCAAACTGTTTGTAGAATTGCCCGGTCAAACCGGTCATGAAGGCCAGTGGTACGAATACAGCTACCAGCGTCAAAGCGATAGCGATAATGGGGCCGCTGACTTCACGCATGGCTTTATACGTTGCTTCTTTCGGCGTCAGGCCAGCCGAAATATTTCTTTCCACATTCTCCACCACCACAATCGCATCATCGACCACAATACCGATGGCCAGTACCATGCCGAACAGAGACAAGGCATTGATGGAATACCCAAAACCCAGCATCAACGAAAAAGTACCGACGATGGATACCGGCACGGCCAGCAAGGGGATCAGCGATGCACGCCAGGTTTGCAAAAACACGATGACCACCAGCACCACCAGCGCAATCGCTTCCAGCAACGTCTCGACCACCGCATGGATACTGGAACGTACGAATTGCGTAGGGTCATACACGATCTTGTATTGCACTGAACTTGGGAAGTCTGCCGACAATTCTTTCATCGCCGCGCGTACCTGGTCAGACACGTCCAGCGCATTGGCACCAGGTGCCTGGAAGATAGGTATCGCGACGGCTGGTTTATTGTCGAGCAAAGAACGCAAGCCATATTCAGAGGCATCCAGTTCTATGCGCGCCACGTCCGCTAGGCGGGTGACTGCCCCATCGGCAGAAGTCTTGAGTATGATCTCGGCAAATTCTGCTTCTGATTTCAAACGGCCTTGCGCATTCACATTGAATTGCAAAGGCGTACCCGGCACATTCGGTGATGCACCGATGACACCAGCCGCAACCTGCACGTTTTGCTCGCGGATAGCATTCACCACGTCAGATGCCGTCATGCCACGCTGTGCCACTTTTTGCGGGTCCATCCATACACGCATGGCGTAATTGCCAGAGCCAAACAAGCCCACTTCACCCACACCCTTGATACGCGCCAGACGGTCTTTGACATTCAGCACAGCATAGTTGCGCAGATAAGTCATGTCATAGCGGTCATCTGGTGAAATCAGATGCACCACCATGGTCAATGCGGGTGAACTCTTGATGGTCGTCACACCCAGGCGTTGCACATCAGCAGGCAGGCGTGGCAAGGCTTGCGAGACACGGTTTTGCACCAGTTGCTGCGCCTTGTCAGGATCGACACCAAGCTTGAAGTTGACGGTCACAGTCAGGTTGCCGTCACTATTTGCCTGTGACTGCATGTACAACATGTTTTCCACGCCGTTGATGGATTCTTCGAGTGGGGAAGCCACCGTCTCTGCAATCACCTTGGGATTGGCACCGGGATATTGCGCCCGCACCACGACGGAAGGCGGCACCACCTCGGGATATTCCGAGATGGGTAGCTGAAACATGGATAGCGCACCGGCCAGCAAGATAATTACCGATAACACCCCGGCGAAGATGGGGCGGTCGATAAAGAATTTTGAGATATTCATGATATTTTTTTCTATCTAAGTCTGTGATGATTAAGACTTGTTGGCAGCAACAGTCTTGTCTTCAGCACCTGCAACTGGGGTCGCTGGCACAGCAGCCACTTTGCTCATCGGCACCATATTCGGTGTGATGGTGTCGCCGGGCCGTGTGCGTTGCAGGCCATTGACGACAATGCGTTCACCGGCTTTCAAGCCAGATTCCACGATCAACAAATCTTCCTGCCTGCTACCCAGACGCACCTCACGGTAAGCCGTGTGATTGTCCTTGTCGACTGCCAGCACAAAACGCTTGCTCTGGTCTGTGCCCACGGCTTTTTCATCGATCATCAGGGCCGCATGTGGTGCACCGCCACCCAGGCGTACACGGGCATACAGGCCGGGCAGGAGCAAGCCATCCTGGTTTTCAAACACGGCACGCACGCGTATGGTTCCTGATGAAGTATCGACGCGGTTGTCGATGGACACCACCTTGCCCTGGCGCGAATAACCTTCTTCATTCGCCAGACCCAGGAAGACCGGCACCTGGGCATTCTTTGCCTGCGCCGGGTTGACGTATTTCAAGAAGCTTTGTTCATCCACATCAAACGATGCATACACTTGCGATACCGATACCAGCGTGCTCAAAGCTGGCGAACTGGCACCGACTGCAATGACATTACCCACAGTGACTTCGGCACGCGAGATGCGGCCAGCAACCGGTGCGGTGATCTGGGTATATTCAAGATTGAGTTTGGCTGTCTTCAAAGTTGCCTGTGCTGCCAGTACATTGGCGGCGGCTTCACGCGATGCATTTTGTTTTTCTTCAAAATCACGGCGGGCAATGGCGTTTTCACCCAGCAGTCTTTCGCCACGGGCAAGGTCAGAACCTGTATAGGCAGCACGTGCCTCGGCGGCTGCCAGTTGCGCCTGGAAGCGCGCCACTTCAGCCGCATACGGGCGTGGGTCTATGGTGAACAGCAAATCACCTTTCTTGACCAGACTGCCATCCTTGAAATGCACGGCAGTCAAGGTACCGCCAACCAGTGGGCGTATCTCGACGCGGTCTACCGCTTCTAGCTTTCCTGAATAATTTTGCCAATCGACGATATTACGGCTGACGACTTCTGCCACGTCGACTGTGGTTGCCGGTGGAGCGGCTTTGGGTGCGGCATCGCTGGCTTCAACATTGATGGCACCTATGGTGCCTGCGGCAGCGATCAACAGGACAATGGCCGCGCTGATGGCGATGGATTTGCGGCTTGGTGCAGTAGTGGATTCAGACATGATATTCCTCGTGGATGTTGGATGTAAATTACTGAGTTCTTGAGAATTTTTTGTTTCGTCAGACATATTATTTTTCCTCCAGGGATACGAAAGCAGATGTAGTCAATTCCATAGGTAAGGCCAGACGGCGGCGCAAAAAATCTGCCACTTCCACCAGCACAGGCTGATGCTCAGGCAGTGATGCATGCTTGATCCCGGCAAAGCGGGCAACTTGCACAGGCACACCAACGGTGATCAGGGCAGCCGCATATTTTTCTGCCTCCACATGCAGGACATCATGTTCGGCAGTGGCGATAAAGGCAGGGGACAAACCACCCAGGCGGCTGGATTCCAGCGGTGCGGCATAGGGGTGCAGGCGCTGCAATGAGCGCGGCAGGTATTGGCCGTAACAATGCGCGCATTCTTGCGGGGTCAGGTCGGATTCCAGTTTCTTGGCGTCACCCAGACGTGTCATGCTGGGGTCCAGCATCGGGCCTATCAGAGCCTGCGCCAAGATTGGCGGGGCATTGCGGTCACGTGCGATCAGCGTCAGGCAAGTCGCCAGGTTGCCACCTGCATCGTCGCCCGCTACTGCCAGGCGGCTGGCGTCGGCCCTGATGCTGGCGGCATTCTTGATAGCCCACAGCATGGCGGTGTAGGCGTCTTCCGGCGCAGCAGGAAAAGGCTTGGCCGGAGCCAGTGAATAGCCTACGGACAAGACGATGACATTGCTGTTCCGCGCAATGAAGCGCGCTGGCACATCGGCATCATTCAAGGAACCGCTGATGAAACCACCACCGTGGAAATACAGCACCAGCGGCAAAACCGCATTGCCCTGTGGGCGATACAGACGCACAGGAATGCCCCCCAGCGGGCCGGGGATAAGGAAATTGTCTATCTGCAAAGATGGCTCAGCCGTCTTTGTGGTCTTTTTTCTTTTCTTGACGGTGTTGCCAGAAACGCTAGGGTTGCCAAGAATTATTGCTGTTTCGTCCATCATATTGTCGCCAATCGCGTCAGAGCTTAGTGAATGGACCGAATAGTAGGCACTATGCGCTGCCGGATAAACGCCTATAATCGAACATGACTATTCCGCCAGGCCGACTAATCAGACATCAAATTAGGTTTATACTTCGTTCAGACGAATAGTCCTTGACTATGCCAACCAGTTATTCAGGAGTACCGCGATGGACCGTTTCCAGGCAATGCAAGTCTTTACCCGCGTGGTGGACAGCAATAGTTTTACCCGCGCCGCCGACAACCTCGGCTTGCCGCGTACCACCGTCACGACTGTCATCCAGAATCTGGAAAGCCTGTTACAGGTGCGCCTGCTGAACCGCACCACGCGCCGCCTGAGCCTGACGCCAGATGGCGCGGCTTACTATGAGCGCTGTGTGCGTATTCTGGCGGATGTGGACGAGACCGAATCCTCGTTCCAGAACGTGGCGCGCGGCCCCAAGGGGTCTTTGCGCATCGATGTGCCGACCTCGATAGGCCGCCTGGTCTTGCTGCCGCAAGTCTGCGAGTTTTATGATCGCTATCCCGATATCAAGCTGGTCATGGGCATGGGTGACCGCATGGTCGACATGGTGCAAGAGGCAGTTGATTGCGTGATCAGGGTGGGTGAGTTGCAAGACTCCAGCATGGTTGCCCGCCGCATAGGCACTTTCCAGAGCATCACTTGTGCCGCGCCTGACTATCTGGATTTGCATGGTGAACCGCAAGCGCTGGAAGATTTGCAGCACCATCAGGCCGTGCATTATTTTTCCAGCCGCACTGGCCGTAACCGTGACTGGGATTTCATCGTCGATGGCAAGAACATAGCCCTCACCGTGAATGGCAAAATCTCCGTGAATGACTCGGAAGCCTATCTGGCATGTGCGCTCAAGGGCTTTGGCCTGATACAGGCACCGCGCTTCATGCTGATGCCACATCTGCAGTCGGGTGCCTTGCGCGAAGTCTTGCCGCAATGGGCACCGGCCCCCATGCCCATCTCGGTGGTGTATCTGGCCAATCGCCATCTGTCACCCAAGGTGCGCGCCTTTGTTGACTGGGTGGCCGAGCTATTCCCGCGCTGCCCCTTGTTCAGCGGCCGCGATGCCGAGTTCCTGAATGGCATGACCGAATGCGGCTTCGCTGGCAAACCAGAACAAGGCACCATGGGCAACACCCTGCGCGCCGTGCTGGAGCATCAGAATGTGGCGGAAACGGCGTATTGAGGTGTTTAATTGCGTATTTTAAAAAGACCAAACTTCTCACCACAGAGACACAGAGGGATCACTGAGATTTTAAAGGGGGAAGCGACGTACTCGAATACTATGCTCTCTCAAAAATCTCTCTCTGTGCTGACTCTGTGTCTCTGTGCCTCTGTGATGAGTGGTCTTGAAGCTAGCAGGTTGGGCCCGGTTCAACCTGCGGCCTGGCAAAAAACCTCAACGCTGCAACTCCTGATCCCACTTCATGATCCATTCCTCAGGATCAGGCTGGCCATACACTGACAGGCGTTTTTTTGCCATGCGTGCCCAGCGTGCCAGCCATGACATGCCATATTGACGGCTGGGCCCTGCTGGCAGTAGGTAAGCCGGGTCTTGCAATGCCTCTTCCAGGGTGATGAACTGATAGCCGCGTTGTTCAAGCTTGCTCAGCATCTTGTCCAGCATGTCGGCATTCAATAGCGAAGCATGGATGTTGAGGATGTGGGAAACCTGCCGCCCAAACATTTCATCACTCATGGTTTCGAAGGTGTTGACGGCGCGGTCAAGATTGGCAAGATAAGCCTTGCGCAGGTGCTCTGCATCCTCCTTGCGGTTTTTCAGAACGGCATCCTCGTACACGCGGGCATAGGTGAAGTCATCATGCTCTATCGTGAAAGGCGCGATCTTGTAGCCATGCTGCTGCAGGAAGTCTTCAAACTGCTTTTGCACTTCAGGGTTATCGCCAGTCTGGTTGTGTGGGTAGCGGTAATAGCGCGGCACTTGTTTGCGTTCTTGCAGCAGCCAGCGTGTGAAGGTGTCACCACGCAAGACGGCTTCCTGATACTTTGCCAGGCTGCTGCCATGAAAACCCAGATGACCAAAATTATGATTGCCCAATTCCATGCCCGCATCCAGCCATGACTCCAGCAAGCCTATGCGGGCATCGACCTCGCCCTTGACCAGCAAACGGTCTTCGTTGACAAAGCCCAAAGCCTTGACCTTGTGGGCCTGCAAAGTCGCCAGTATCGCCTTGGTCGCACGTTGTTCATCGGCGAGTCTCAAACGCCGGGTTTCAAATGGCAAGTCGTCGATGGTGATGGCAATGCGACGCACGGCAGTCGCAGCACTTTTTGAATCGGCCTTTACTTCAGATGTGGCTTGCGCCTGCGCGCTAACAGGCAGCATGACAAAGGCCAGCGCGGCAGATGCCAGCAAATGCCTGCCGCAGGAAGACAGGTTTTTATACACAGAATTCATTGAATACCATTATCGTTACATCGTCTCAGGCAAGCCGGGTTTCAAGCTGCCTTTAGCGAAAATGAAAAAAATCAAATCAAAAAATGCCAATATTGAATTGATGGGTTGATATAAACACAAAAATGATAATGTTATCAAGCGATTCGGCAAAGTTTGCTCAGGTTGGGCCTCAATAAGCGTATTCTTCATTTTGCCAATCACCCAGGCACAGGCTCCGCATCATTTCCAAATACATCCCACACACGGTCCTCAGGCGCTGATGTAGCAGCGGTCACCATGGCGTCTGCAAGGTCGGCCCTCGTGAAAGCCCCACGCAAGCTCGTTCTGTCGCCACCGTAGATGCCATCTTGCAAGCTGCTGCTCACATTCTCGAATCTGAAGGTCTGAGTGCCTGCTCCACCAACGCAGTAGCAAGAAAGGCTGGCGTCAGCATAGGCTCGCTCTACCAATACTTCCCCTCAAAAGACGCCATCAGCAGGGCGCTGATATTGGAGCAAACCACGGCACTCGTCGAAGATGCCGAGAAAATAGACCTGGAGCAGGGCGGCCGCAAGGCACTCTAAGACTTGATAGCTGTTGCCGTCACCCACCAGCTAAAAAGACCAGCGCTGGCAAAAATACTCGACGCCGAAGAGCTACGCCTGCCCCTAGCAGCAGACCTCAAACGCCAGTCCACCCGCCTGCGCAAAACCATACGCGACATACTCTCTCAGGCCGATATGCCAGAAGGTGCCAGCGATACAGAAGTCATGGTTGATTTAATGGGCATCATCAAGGGTATGGTTGATGCAGCGGGCGCGCGCAAATACGAGTGCCGCCAATTTCCGCAAGCGGGTGAGGAGGGCGGTGTTTGGGTATCTGGATGCGGGGGGAGTAGAACTACGGAAGGTGCTGGTCTTACATGAAGATAGTGTCACGCGACTGAAATAGGCGAAGGTAAGACTCTGTTATTTTGTGTTTTTGCAATGATTTCCAACTGCTGGACAATAGCTCATGGATATAATGCCAACACTGATTATGCAGGCATGATGCTGATATCAAACAAGATAAAAAAACTGAAGGGGGAAAATCCGTGTTCATCGTCTGGGGAAAAAAACATGTACGCAAAAATATTGGTTATGCAGCCGATTTTTGCCCTATCTGCCGTGCGCCGCAGGCATTCAGGCTGGTCCGCGTCGGCCTGGCTGGCCATGTATATTACATTACCTCCGGTGACGGGGAGTTGCTTAGCCATGAGCGTGAATGCCTGCAATGCAATACGCTGTTCAATGCCGATCCTGCCTGGTATCACACACTGTCCCAGAAGTGGCAATCGCTTGCTGAGCTGATAAAGACGACTTTCCCAAACCTGTCGGAAGTGTATAAAGACAGGCTGGAACTCGCAGAAAAAATCATAAAAACGCCAGCCCTGCTGACGCCACAAGAACGCGCTTCCATGATCAGGATACCCTTTCATCTCTTGTCGCCCCTGGTAGAACGGCGCATGGCGCAGACTCACATAGACCTGGGTATCAGTCTGGCGCTGGTGGGTTCGATTTTTTTCATCAGCATCGTCCCCGCACTGCTAATGAAAATCCTGCCCTTTGACGAAGGCCTGATCTTTCTTGCCTGCGCCATCACCGCCTTGCTGGGAATAGGCTGGCAAGTGCTCACAGCAGGCAACCGCTATGTCAAACGCCGCATCATCCCTGTCCTCGGCCCCAGTCTGAAACCCTTGAGACCGACGGAAAGCGAATTGAAAACAGCTCTGGCAGAATTGAAGGCAGACCGGCAAAAAATGGCGACCAGATTGAGTATCGCTGATCTGCAAAAATATTTATGAAGGGCTGCTTTTTCTCAAAACCTGGGTGACGTTGATGGCAGAAAATCTGGCAAGACCAAGTGGCTACGATTAGCCCAGCGTAATCGTACACAACCGTGTCGCCAAAAAAGGTAAAGACCTCAAGCATATCGCAAGATACTCGCTACGCTATCTCAGTATGAACATGGTTTATTTTCGACTGAAAACCGTAATGTAGCCATGGTGCAGAAGAGAGTTGGAACAGGTAGCATGCGTACGATTACGCTTGCGCTAATCGTATCTACGGCCCTGAAAAAAGCGATAGAAAAAACACAGTCACAGTTGTTGTATTTTGACTAATTAATGTGGTAATTGCATTAATTAAAGATGTTTTTATGTTAATCTCAATTTTGTCAGCGATTTTCCAGGCATCCTTGTAGCGTTCGTCGCTTTCATCCTGTTGTTGATCGACAGCCTTCACTTTAACAATCTTCGTCAGCCTGACGTTTTTAGCAGCTTGTGCGAATACTATCCTGGGATTACATCACATGAAAATTCAGCGTTTGATCGGTAGTGGGTCGTCCCTGCTGGCGGCTCTATTCTTTGCGCCGCAAGTCGCGCATGCTTATTTTGAAGATATTTGTGTCTCAAAGAAAGACCGCAAGATCGTGGCCTGCGTGGAGCCGCGTGCGGCGTGTGCAAAGACGCCGTCTGCAGGTAAAGCTTGTCCGGCGCAGCTTGCGCAGGCGGTGAAGCAAATTGCCGCGCCTGTTCCCGCCAGAAGCATGATCCATTCAGATGCCACCTACTTTTTGGCGCAGGCACTGGGCTATAGGGCCGATGTGGCGTATTGGATTGTTGCTTACAATGAAGTGGCAGACTACACGCAATATGCACCCATTGACCAGTGCGGCGTGCAAGCGTCTGCCAGCAACTCTGGCCAGTCTTATATCACGGCCAAATTTAATGGTTTTCAGCGCACCAATGCAACAACCGATGGCCCGCTGTATCACTACGTGCTGCCGTTTTCTCCTAACGGTGCAGGCACGGACGTGCATGGTGCCAGTGGTATCCAGGCCGTGTACCCGTTTCACTTCCCTGTACCCGGCTATCCGCTCGTGATTGACGATGTTTATGAGGGTTCGCTCTCCAATATGCGGCAATGGGCCATGCAGCCAGATGAAGAACCTGGCTTGCTGTGCGCTGCAGGTTTGACAGTGCCCAATGGCGCTTCCAATTTCAGTGGCCCGGCGTGCAGGACCGGCGTCACTGTGCAGGGAAATGTGCCAGTGATTACGCGCTCCCAGAAGGGTGTTCAGGTCAGCTTCAATTCGGGTGATAAAATTCTCGACAACAGCAGTGGCGACGTCAGCTACCGCGAACTTGGCTCCTGGTTGAAGGACAAGTCACGCACCACCGGTGTCTTGTGGAAAGACCCAGCCTCGCCGCCGGTTCCGGTGCAGCTTGCCCGCATCGGTTTGTACATACATAGCATGCAGGACACGGCTTCGCATTCGACTTACTGCGGTGACGATGCGCCTTCTCCTCCTGGCGGCACCGATGTCGGCAGCTATATGAAACTCGACGGCAATAAGTTGCAACTCATCTTTGGTGCGACCTGTGCCACGGCGCCGCACATCGCCGGGCATACAGAAGAAACCGCGACTGGCGATTCTCCCTTGCCCCTGCGCAATTACACAGCACTCAATATGACCTTGAACGAGCTGATTATTTTTGGCAATACGGTGGCCAAGGCCAAGGGATGGATCGTCAACCCTGAACTGCTGCCGCCTGATGTTGTTGGCGGTAAAAACGCAATGGGGCAAAGTGCCGCTGATCTGCAGGCCAGGCTGGTCGGTACCATCACCCAGGGTAAGAAATGGACGCGCGGCGAAGTCTACCAGTCCAGCCTGGTGACATTACCACTACAGCAGCTTTCCACTTTGAACCGGCTGCATGCGATGAACGCCGCCCTGGTGTCGTACTCTGACTACGTGCAAAAGCAATACACAGCACCTGGCCGCTTCACGCCATTCGAGCTGATGCCTGGCAATGCGAAAAACCCGCAAGATACCAGCGCCTGTTTTAAATAGGATAGGGCTTGCAAAAAATTGCACCAACAAGGCTATCGCTGTAGGGAACCCTCTCTTGCCAGAGAGGGTTTCAAGCTTGGCAAACACGAGCTAGTCTGAAAACACTGACTACGCTTCCAAGATAGAGAACGTGTTTAGCTTCAGTCCCCAGCATTCCACCCCTGACAGGAGTCATCATGAGCAATGCAGCGTCAACACCGGACGCCAGCCAGTTCAGCCTGCTATTGCCGCAACTCAGTCTGCCTGACGCAGACAATGCCGAAGAAGAGTATACGTATTCGCTGGGCATTCAAGCCTACATCTATGGTTTCCCCTGGATTTACAATGCGCAATTGCGCTGGTTGTGGGCCAGCGAAGCAGGCAAGCATTTTTCAGAAAAGCATGGGCTGCCTGACCTGTATGCGCCTATCAATACCTTTCATCACGCAGCCGTACTGGCTACTCCGGCAGCACAAACGGGTGGTGCGCCCAATACCGATACGCTGTACTCCACTGCCTGGCTCGACATCGCCGAAGACCCCATCGTTATCTCGGTTCCAGCAGTCACCGACCGGTATTTCGTGATCGAAATGGTGTGCATGGATGCCGACAACTTTGCCTATGTGGGAACGTATGCCACAGGTACAGAAGCAGGCAACTACCTGATCGCACCACACCACTGGAACGGCACGGTGCCAGATGGCGTGGCGGATATCTTGCCGCGCTCGCGCACTGATACCGTATTCCTGCTGGGACGCACCGGAGTCAACAACAGCAGCACGGCCGAAGTTCAAGCCGCCAATGAGGTCCAGCAGCAATACCTCTTAACGCCGCTGGCCGACTGGCCCAATGCGCCTACGCCGTATAAAAAAACGGTGATGATACCCTGGGGTGTGGACTACAACCATACCGCAGGAGCATGGCACACCATGAACGAAGCCATGACACAAAACCCGCCCGGTTTGCCACCGGGGATCAATCAGCAGCAATTGCTAAACCTCTTTGCCACGATCAACATCGGCCCGAACCAGCATGTAGAGCAGCAATCCGAAGCTGCCCGCATCGGTCTTCAGCGGGCGGCGAAAGATGGGCTGGACTTGCTGAAAAAATTCAGCAAATCTCGCGGGAAAACGGTGAATAACTGGACGTATCCACCACAAGACGTGGGCCGCGCCGGGCAGCACAGCGACTTTATCACCCGCGCAGCGGTGCAATCCCTGTCGGGCATCTGCGCCAATGACCCGGACGAAGCGGTGTATATCAACACCAGCATCGACAGCAAGGGCAATGAATTGAATGGTTCCAATTGCTATCGCATGACTTTTTCGGCTGGCAATTTCCCGCCCTTCAACGCTGACATGCACGGCTTCTGGTCGGTCACCTTGTATAACTCGACTTACAATCTCTGCCCCGGCTCCAGCAATTATTCCATCAATGGCTACTACCCGGAATTCTCAACCACCGATGCCGAGGGCGGCATCACCATCGTGATCCAAAGCGACAAGCCCGACACCTTACCTGCCGGAAGTTACTGGTTACAGTCCCCCAGCGACGAAAGTTTCTTTTTGATTTTAAGAGTCTACGTTCCCGGCCCCACTGTCAGCTTCACGCAAACCTATAGCCCACCAGCGATTATTGTTGAAAGTTGATTGCACCAAGTAGAAGAGCGACACTGCCGCTATAAAGGCCCCGTTGATGAGCGCAGAAGCGAAATCCGGGGCTATGTCTTTCATGCATACATTTCCTTGGCTTGGAAATGTCGCGATGTCTTGATGATGTGCCAGCCTTCGTGATTGCTACGCATCCACCACCAATCCCGTGCTATGGTATTGATTTTAGAGCTCATTCGCATGAAAACACTGACTGGTATCGTTCTGGCGAATAGGAAGGCATTTGGATGAACAATACGTTTAAAGTCGGGTTCAGATCGTCACCGAAAATCATGCTTGAGCAAATAGTTGAATGTGCGCATAGAAAATCAATGAATTAGAAAGTTTGCTTAAGCGACCTTTCCCCTTCGTTGCATCAGTCTTGCCGGGCATGCAGAATGCCTAGATGTAGTGAAGAACGGCTGCTGAACATGTATCTGTTCAGCAGCCGTTTTACTAAGCAATGCTAGCGAATTACACCAGCTTTACAATGACTTCAAGAAAGCCAGCACCGCATCACGATCAGCCTTGGACAGGTTCTCGAAACGCTGGCGGGATTTGTCTGCTTCGCCGCCGTGCCAGAGTATGGCTTCTGTCTGAATAAGGGCACGGCCATCACGTAGTATTGTCTATGCTCCTTTACACATTCAATGTCATCACAGTCGTGAGTTTATGAAGCTGCATATGGGGCAGTGACGGATTCTTCAAATATAAAAACCTTTCTCGTCGCCCTTGATAAAAATTGATGCACGATTGAGTAAAGGTAATTTCACTTTTTGCAATATAATTAACTCGAAGAAAAGCTTTTTAAACTAAAAGAAAAAATTAAGGCTTTCTAAAAAATTAAAGCATCTGAATGTTAAAAAAATTAATTAATTCACGACAACTAAGCTTATGCCTATCCAATGGAAATCTCGGAATCGTTTCAAACCTGAGCTTGTATTAGAGCGAATTGATGGCGTTAGAACAGTGGGAGATGATGGAGGAGTGTCATACACAGGATTCGAAGTTTATGAGTCCATGTTCACACTTCAATCCATGCTTCAATTTCCCACAGTTGCCGCAGAAATTGAGAAGGAAACCTTAATCTGGCGTGCACTATCTATAACTGGTAAGAGTCTAACGCCTGATGCTTTCTTAAAAGCACTCAACTGTGCGCTTGATGAAAAACTCAAAGGTCGCGAGACCGAATATATCGCCCTTACTTCGATGTCACTTGATCCTGAGGGACTACCAAAAAAAATCAAAATACTTAACTGCGATATAGAATTTCTAACGAATGGATATCCGAAGAAATTTAGCTCTCGCGATCAACTAATAAAAGAGCATAGAATTTCTGTTGAGGATACACCAAAAAACTATTGCAAGATATTGGTAAAAATTAAAGCCAAATCAGACAGTGTTGCTTTTCATAAGGCAATGCGAGCAATTGATCTTTTAAGGGCCATACTATGTCTAATGGCAAATCCAACAATGCAACTTGCGTTTAAATCGCAAAATCAAGACCCAATCAATGTCATCAGATTAGGCTGTCGCCACACAGTTCATCTTAGTGATGGGACAAGTTCACGAAATGGTCTTTGGTATGAACCCAATTTTATGCCAACACGGCTACATAAATTCGAGAATGCAAAAATTGTAGTTTCTAATTTTCGATGGATACTCCGTCTCATCAATAAATCAAACTTCCAAGAATCATTGATCACAGCGCTACTTCTGTTTGTTCGAGCGTTGGATCATAGCAGCCCTGATACAGCTTTCTTACGACTGTGGAGCGCGCTTGAGACGCTTACAAGTCCAGGCGTGGCAGACTATGACAAGTTAATTCACAGAAGTGCCTTTCTATTCAAAGAACATGCATATCATAGACAGGTTCTTGAGCATTTGCGAGTTTATAGGAATGCGAACGTGCATGCTGGAGAAGAATCACAGAATGCCAGAATTCATTGCTTTCAACTTCAACTGTATTTTACGGAAATTGCATGGTTTTGCATTCGAAATTCAACCAAGTTCTCGACCTTAGATGAGGCGGGTCAATTTTTGGATTTATCACCAGATCCTGTCGAGCTTCAGCGGTGTTTAGCGAAAATCAAGCGAGCGATCAAATTTACATCTCCAAAATAGTGGCTGCTAAACTAGTCTCAGTTCAGCAGCCGCTTATCAGTTAAAACTAAAGATCACAAAGACTTCAAGAAAGCCAGTACCGCATCACGATCAGCCTTGGACAGGTTCTCGAAACGCTGGCGGGATTTATCTGCTTCGCCGCCGTGCCAGAGTATGGCTTCGGTCAGGTTACGGGCGCGGCCGTCGTGCAGGTAGCCTACCTTGCTGTTATTGCCCATGACTTTGTCGGTATAGCCTATGCCCCACAGCGGCGCGGTACGCCACATATTGCCTAGTGCCTGGCCTTCTACCAGTTTATCTGCCAGGCCAGCTCCCATGTCATGCAGCAGCATGTCTGTGTATGGCCTGATGGTCTGGTTGCGCAGTTCTGCCAGCAAATGGCCGTTGCCAGTTTTCATCTCTACCGTGTGGCATGCAGAGCAACGCATGGCCTGGAACACCTTGGCACCGGCACTGACTTGCTGCGGATTGACGACATGCTCATCCATAGGTGCCACACCTTTGGGGAAGCCGCTGGCAATGCTGCGCTGGGCAGGCACGGCGACCAGACCAAGGTAGCGGGTGATGGATTGCAGGTCAGCTTCAGTGATACCTTTTTGCGCAGGTGCGGCAGCACAGCTTGCCGGGTCTGTTGTACAACTGCGGTTAGGGTAGCTTGGTGACGTGACAGCCATGTCCTGCAAGAGTGCGGCAGCAGTCTGGTGACGCAGAGTGGCCTTGGATGCTTTCCAGCCAAAGCGGCCTACGCGCACTGCACCGGTTTCTGGTTCATACACATAGTTGGCCAGGCCGACGACACCATCAGCATCTGGCGATGTGCGGGCACGTGCCAGGATGTCGGCTTCAGGTATGGCTTCGAGCAAGCCCATGCCTATCATCGGCTGGGCAGCGCGCAGCGAATACACGCTTGGTACTGCCCCCTCAAATGCCAGCGTGGGTTTGCGCAGTTCTACGCTGCTGCCATCGGCCAGTTTTGTTGTGCGGGTTTCAAATCCGGCGACGTTGACATTGGTGCCCCAGTTTTGCGGCATGCCGCTGCTTGAGTAGGCATTCATCTGCACCACGGTGCCATATTGCGGATGCGGCAATTGCTGGCCCGCTGCATTGGTAGCTGCCACCCGTACCGACATGCTGTCGAGACGCTGGTTGATGGCGACGGGTGCAGGGCTGCGACCATTATTGACGTGGCAGGCAATACAGGCAGACTGGTTGAAACGCGGCCCCTGCAAACCCACGGCTTGCTGGTAACGGTCATTGCCATTCTCATTATGGTCACCCGTGGTGAAATTGGTATGCACCAGGCGACGGCCTTCGACGAAGCGCTGTATGTTTTGCATGCCCGCATTATTATGCGGCTGCTGGAACATGAACAAGCCATTGTCAGAATAATTGTAGGAAACCGAACCCTGGCCACCTGACAAAGTCTCATCAGGCAAAGGCACCGAGTTCAAACGCGGTTGCACGCCATACCAGGGCTTGAGGCCAGCGCCGACCACATATATCCATTCAGACGAGTAATAACGCACACCACCGCTATCACCCTTGGCAGCCATGCCCTCAGGCGTAGAAAACATGGATGGCGACACTTCGATAATGTCACCTACCACTAGCGGGCGTGCCGGAATGTTTTTGCCATTCGGGAAGCCGTTTGCATCCAGGTCGCTATGTCCGGGATAATTCTTGACCCGCAAGGTACAGGCACCATTGATGCCGTCAGCACTGCTGAGTTTGTTATTGGCAGGGTAGGGCACGGGTTTGCAGATGGCGACATTGCGGTCTACCAGTTCACCCGGATTCATCCAGCCATAACCAGTGACACCCACGCGGTCAAAGCCACGGAAGAAAGCCACGCCACCCGGCAAAAAGTCCACGGTATTGTATTGGTTGACGGTCAGTGTAGGCTTGGTCACGCCAGCCACACGGCTATTGTCGATGATCTCAAAACCCCATGTGCGGTTCTTGAAATATTGCGCCACAAAGGTCAGGTAATTGCCCGGGCCTTTATCGACTGGCAAGCCAGTTGCTGCATCAATGGTTTCATTCGGGCCATAGCCGATTTCATTCCATTCTTCTCCGCGTTCACGGCCATGACGTGCCAGGCCGCGTGCACCAAAGCGTGTGACCAGCGTGCCATCAGGTAAAGTGAATTGCAGGCTTTCCAGCGGTTCTGCCGCAGCAGGCAAGGGCGCCCAGCCGCTGCCACTGGCAGGGAACTTCAAGACAGATGTCGTCGCATCCGGCAGGGTGTTGTCGCTGCCGGGCGATTTGAATTCAACCTCAAACAAAGAGTAACCATACTGGGTGGCGCGGGCCACACCTTGCAGGCGTAGGTAGCGGGCATTCGCACCCAGGTTGAAGAATTCTTCAGTGCCGCCCTTGCCACCGCTGACATAGCGCAGTTGTGTCCAGGTCTGGCCATCGTCGGATACGCGCAGGGCATATTCCTTGCCGTAGGCGTTTTCCCATGCCAGTTTCATATAACCGACTGGTGTCTTGGCACCAAAGTCAAACTGTATCCAGGCACCGTCTTCAGACTTGCTGCCCCAGCGGGTATTGGCTTTGCCATCGATCGCCATGGCGGCGGACATGGCCTGGTTTTCTACTGCGGATGAAGTCGCGGCGACAGGCTTGACAGCGACGCCAGGTTTGCTCAAGTCTATCGTTCCAGGGTTGCCGGGCTGGCTGGGCTGGGTTGGATCTGTGCCAGGTTGTGTTACTGGCGTGCCTGTGAATGCCTGTATCTCGATGATGGAATAACCATACTGGGTAGAACGCTTGATACCCTTCACGCGCAGGTAACGGCCTTTGCCATTCAGCTCTGTCAGGTCTTCAATGCCACCCTTGCTATTGTCTACCGTCTTGATCGTGGTCCAGTCACTATTATTGTCCGAGACTTGCAGCAGGTATTGCGTGGCATGGGCATTTTCCCATTGTATGCGCACGCGGGTGATGGTTTCAGACTTGCCAAAATCCAGCGTCAGGTACTGGTCATCGGTAAAAGCACTGCCCCAGCGGGTGTTCTCATTGTGGTCGATGGCTGCAACTGCCGACAGGTCACCACGTTCAACTGAGCTGGCGGTAGCGCTGACAGGTGTCAGCGCAGTTTCTGCAGGTGGGCCTTGCGGTGGCGCAGCCATGGGGCTTGTGCTTGTTGTACCTGAATCGGCAGTGCTTGAACCACCGCATCCTGCCAGTTGCAGGCAAAGTAGCGATGAGGCCAGGCAGATGGCCGTCATGCGATTGGATAGTTTTTTCACGTAGGAACTCCTGGTTTTTACGTTGGCGCATATGGATGCGTGGATGTGTGCACGGCATCTGTCTATATTGCATGGCACATGCTTGTGGATATGCCAGTGAAGCCTGGTCTGTACCATGCCTTCACAAAAGAGAATCAGGTAAAACTGGTCTGTGTTACTGGTCGAGGCTTGACAGTATCCAATTGCCAGGCATGTTGCAAGGTCGCGCAAATGGGCTGATGTCTGCCCTGAAATGGGGCGTGGCCCATCTCAAATTTTGTCATTGGGGTTGACAGATTTGGTCAGTCTGGAAAGCATCCCAATACTGACTGGAAAATTTGTCCTGCAAAAATTGGAAACTTTTCCATTTTTGTGGCAATTCCCGTGGTAATACCACATGCACAAACCCTCTGCAGACCCAGATGCGCCGCTGACAAAAAATGGCCATGGAATATCAAAATTAACTTTGTTATTGACAAAATTTTCCTGAAAATGAAAGTGGTATTACCGCTCCTTTGTTTATGACAAAATTGTAAGAAACAAATTGATTTCCCTGTTACAGAAAACTTACAATTGGCCCGCGGGAAAAGCAGTTGCCAACCCTGTTTTGCAACAGCATCAGACTGGGCGAATCTTGTTTGTGAGGAGGCAGGTAGTAGTGGCTACCGTCGCGAACATAACGAGTGACATGCACAGGCTGTTCGCGGCCAAAGCCGTTTATAAGGGTTAATGCAGGAAAGCTGCTAGCACGAGGTAGTGGGAGCCAGGATTTATTCAACGATCAGTGTATACGTCACAGCTTGCGACATATTATTGCCACGTCCGCCAAAGTTGATCGTATGCTTGCCAGGGCTTAAGGGTTTGAGCATGACATAGTAGCCATCGGCAGCAGTAGGGGCGAGTTTGACACGGCCACCGGTCAGTGCTCCTGCATCAAAACACCCTGGGCTGATCTGTCTGTGTGCTTCAAGTTTGGTGGCGCGCACGTCGTCAATTTCCAGTACCAGCATATGGATGCCATCTATGGCTTCCCTGACAGCTTCAGTGACGCCCTTGCAACTGACATTGCCTGCTACAGACGAATTGACCATGTAATTAATCATCGGGAAGTAAAGGTATTTGCCTTTGGGGACGGTGCAAGTCCTGATGGTTCTTTGCGTGCCATATGTGCCAGCCAAAAACCAGACCGGGCCTTCCTGTTTCAAATGACAAGAATCCCCGGTTTTGTCTGCAACCGGGCTATTGTTCTCGCCGTCAAATGAACGCGCCCATTGCCACCAGGCGCTGGACCATTCTCCCTGGGTTTTACCAGCCACCACTTGTTTTGGCGCGATCAGGCTGGCGGGATTTGCGGGGCCTGCAGCAAGGCTAGTGGCAGGCAACTGGCTGCCGACAGACAATAAAATAATCAGGGATAGTTAGTCTCACTGTACAGGTCAATGCATGGCAACTGCCCTTGCTTGTCCAGGAGAGACGGAAATCCCATCCGCCTTGTCCAGCCGCCCCGCCAGCGTTGTCAAGCCCCAGGCACCCACTACCACCAGCGCACCTATCCATGGTGTATGCATCAAGCCGATATGGCTGACTATCAAGCCACCAGCCCAGGCACCGAAGGCGATGCCAACATTGAAGGCCGCGATATTCAAACCTGATGCTACGTCAATCGCTTGCGGCGCATCTTGTTCAGCCCGCTGGACGACGTAGACTTGCAAGCCCGGCACATTGCCAAAAGCCACTGCCCCCCAGGCCAGCACGGTCAGCAAGGCCAGCCATTTGTTATGCGCAGTAAAAGTCAGCACCAGCAAGACCAGGGCCAATAAGGCAAATACGATTTGCAATGCCGCGACAGGGCCTTTTCTATCTGCCAGCTTGCCACCCCAGATATTGCCAACCGTGACTGAGACACCATACACCAGCATCACCAGCCCCACCGCACTGGCGCTAAAGCCGCTGATGTCTTGCAGTATCGGTGCCAGGTAAGTGAAGGCGATAAAGCTGCCGCCATAACCAAGAGCGGTCATCGCATACACCAATAACAGGCGCGGTTTTTTCAGCACTGCCATTTGCGTCAACAAAGAGGCAGGCTTGCTGCTGGCGATGGTGGAGGGGATCAATATCGCACAACCGATGAAAGCAATCACACCCAGCGCCGACACCGCCAAAAACGTCGCCTGCCAGCCCAGATGCTGGCCGATGAAAGTACCCAGCGGCACACCTGTGACCAGTGCCACCGTCAGGCCGCTGAACATTAGCGCAATCGCACTGGCGGCCTTGTCTTTGGCGACCAGGCCAGTGGCTATCGTCGACCCTATGGAAAAGAACACCCCATGCGCCAGGCCAGTCAGCACCCTTGCCGCCATCAGCGAGGCATAGTTGGGCGCCATCCAGGCCACCAGATTACCGATCGTGAACAAGGCCATCAGGCCCAGCAATAATTGCTTGCGTGGCACGCGGCCAGTCAGTGCAGTCAGCACGGGCGCACCAACGGCCACGCCCAGCGCATACAGGCTGACCAGCAAGCCGGCAGAAGGAACAGACACCGCCAGGCTGCTGGCGATGGTGGGAATAAGGCCGACAATCACAAATTCTGTCGTACCGATGGCAAAGGCGCTGAGTGTCAGCGCCCAGAGAGCAAGTGGCATGTTTGACTCCAGATAATGAAAATAGAACGAATACGGAGTCTGATCCCATGCAAGGTAAAGAAAAATAGCTTAAGCTACACTTAACTTATGACTCGGAGTCAACAATGCTTAGCCTGGAAACCATGAAAGCCCTGGTCGCAGTGGCCGATACCGGCTCGTTTTCAGCCGCTGCCGAGCGCCTGGGGCAAACGCCGTCCGGCATCAGCCGCAGCATTTCCCGCCTAGAAGCACAACTGGGCATGACGCTGATGACGCGCACCACCCGCAAGCTGGAACTGAGCGAGGAAGGTCACTGGCTTTTGCAAAGGGCAAAGAAGATACTCTGTGACATTGATGACACTGAAGAACAACTGACAGCACGCCTGTCGCAACCATCCGGCCTGGTACGGGTGAACGCCGCCACTCCCGCACTTGATCACCTGATCGCGCCATTGGTGGCGGAGTTTCTGGATACCTATCCCCTCATCAAGCTCGAACTGGTCAGTGGCGAAACCTTTGTCGACCTTATCGAAGAAAGGGCGGATCTTGCCATACGCATAGGCCAGCTCAGCGATTCCAGCCTGCATGCGCGTCGCCTGGGTAGCAGCCGCATCCGCTTGGTAGCCGCACCGCATTATCTGGCACGCCATGGTGAACCACAGACCGTGGCCGACCTGGCGCAGCACAGGCTGCTGGGTTTCACCGCGCCCGCCAGCCTGAATACCTGGCCGCTACCTGCTACGGATGCCGCAAACAATGAAGGCTACATCATCGACCCCGTCGTCAGCGCCAGCAACGGCGAAACCCTGCGTCACCTGGCAGTGCAGGGTGCCGGCATCGTCAGCCTGTCTGACTTCCTCACCATGGCAGACCGCGCCCACGGCAGGCTCAAACCCGTGCTGGCCGACATCAGCCTGCCGTGGATGCAGCCAGTCTGGGCGGTATTCTATAAACAGGAAGCGATACCACCACGCGTGGCCGCCTTCCTGGAATTTTTGATGACGAGATTGCCGCTGGACAGGGTGTGAGGGGAGGGGCGGCCCAAGCTATATTGTTGCAACCCACACCCGCACAACCCGCATCCACTACTCCCGCGCCGTAATCGTCAACACCGGCGCATCCGGATCAGCCACATTCAACGCAAAGCTATACTTGCCAGCCTGTGGCGGTTCAAACCACACATCCTTGCCTGCCCAGGCCAGGGCCTTGCCAGTATTGATCGCGAAATTGCCTTTGGTTTCATTGGCCCTGGTATCGCCTATGCCAAGTTCGACCATTTTGAAGTCTTTCGACACTATCTTGAACTTGCTGATGCCCTTGGCTAAAACCACATCCACGCTAAAATTGCTGGCATCAACCTGCGTCAAGGGCAAAGAGTTATCCCATTTGTTCATGGTGCCGCTCAGGTAGATGGGCTGGGCAGTGAAATGGGCAATGCTGGTGGCTGGTGATGGCTGGAATTCGACCAGGGTATCGTCAGGCCAGTTGCGGTCAGCAAGTGGCAGCACCGCATACTTCAGGCGATGGCCACTCAAAAGCACCGTGCGTTTATCACCCGACACCAGGCTGACGCTGTCCGTCGGGAAAGGTGTAAAAGTACCATAGCTGACCCTGGATGACAGGCACCAGTCGGTGCCGCCTAAAGCCACTGCGGCAGCGGCACGCAGCAAGACATTGAATTCTTTCTTGGCAATTGCGATGGCGACCTGGCATTCAAGGCGCACATCACCAAGGCGGCGCATATTTGCCGGGACATTGGCGCTGTTCACGCGCGGCATGCCACTGAATTCACCACGTGCGCGATTGAGCATCAATTCGGCATCGCCATCGGCTGCTGCCTGGTCACGTGGCAAGATAAAGCTGCCATCAGCAGCAACCGCCACCGGGATGGACATGTCATCATTAGCGATGCGCAGGCTCAGCCCGGCCAGCGACGTACTGGCATGCCTGGGCTTGAGCACGAAACGCAAGTTGTCCGCCGTTGGTGCCAGATGGTGCTTGCTCTCAAACATGTCCAGCCCGGCCAGCATATTGCGGTAAGAACGCAGTTCTGGATTCTTGATGCCGCTCACGGCGACCGACTGCGGTTCTTCTGCGGCGGTAGCTGCTGGTGGGACTTCAGTGGCTGCGGCAGGCTGGCTGAGCAGGGGCAGAAGCAGAAACAGGCTGGTGTTGAGTAATCGTGCCATGGATATCCGTGGTGGGTTGATGACAGGCAGCAATATACGCCAGGGATTAAGGTTACAGCAATCGCTAAAACGACGACGCAAGGATAATCCTTTTTGTGGGCCAGCAAGCTGAACTTTATCGTACTTCAAGTACTCGTAGCCCATGGTTCGGATTTGAAACTCAAAGACAGATTTGTGCTTATTGTCAAAAGCATCAAATAATCCAGAGATAGCAAGACTTTGGGCATAGACCGGCAGAACGCCTATAATGGAGCAAAAGAGTGCGGCTGGCCTGGCCATACTCCTATCCTGCCTTGATGGAATCCCCGCCATGTTTGCCATGAGCAAGCCACCATTCGCTGTAAAAACCCGTATCCATCGCTGGATACGCTATTTCTTTTTCAGCTTTGCCACCTTGTCCACCCTCTGGATGATCAACAATGTCAGGACCCGCGATGTCGATGACAGCATGTTCCAGTCCAGCACCAGCATCGCACTCACTGACACCCCGGCATCCCTGGAATTGCGCCCCTTGCTGGCCCAGCCAAAACGTGGCCTGATTTTTTTCTGCGGCAGCGGCATTGCAGCAGATGCCTATATCCCCCTGCTCAGGCCAGTGGCCGAAGCCGGCTTTACGGTATTCATCATCAAACTGCCCTGGCGCTTTGCCCCGCTGGAATCCCACAAGGAAATCGTCCTGTCACAAGCCAAAGACATCATCAGCACCCACCCCGGCCTGCCATCCTGGGTGATTGCCGGTCATTCCCTGGGCGCTGCCCTGTCGGCGCGCTATGTGCAGACCGATACTGACCATATAGCCGGCATGCTGTTGCTGGGCAGCACCCATCCCAAATCGGCTGACCTGTCGGGTTTGCGCATACCCGTGACCAAAGTTTTTGCCACCAATGACCAGGTCGCCCCCAGAGAAAAAATCATCGCCAACAAAAATTTGCTGCCCAGACAAACCAGATGGGTAGAAATTGACGGCGGCAACCATTCCCAATTCGCCCATTACCGCTACCAACTCCTGGACGGTGACGCCACCATCCCCCGGGAACAACAACAGGCGCAGGCCCGCGAGGAAATCCTGGCGATGCTGAAACAAGTCGATTGATCTCTCAAGCTTGTTGCAAACACAGGCATAAACGCATTACATTGTCAGCTTGAAAGAAGCTGGCCAAGAAAATGAATGCGAACACTGCCCATGCAGAATAAACCGATGAGTTGCCGTCTCTGCATCAGCAGCATAGCCGCATGCTGCCTGCTGACAGGTTGCCCGGCGACCGAACAAGCCACAGCCAGCCAGGCTGCAGCGCTGCTGCCCGCAAGTGCTCCCACTCATCCACCGGCAAGCCCGCCCGCAGCGGCCAGTTTGCCATTAGCGGCCAGCATCGCGAAGTACACTGGCCCCTTCGGCCTTGCCATGGCCATCAGCGAAACCGAACTTGCCAGCAGCCTGGGTTTTGTCAAATCCGACAAGGCCAGGCATTTGTTCCAGGGCCAGCCCCCGGCACCGGCAGATGATTTTAGTGACTACTACGCCATCACCGCCCCCATCAGCGGCATCTGCAAGGTAGGCGCATCCCGTACCATTACCGCTGTCAGCGGCACAGGCGCACAAATCAAAGCCGCCGCCGACCGTATCGCCCATGCGCTGGAACAGCAATACGGCAAACCCAGCCTCAAGAAAGACAAAGCCAACACCGACATCTACAGCCGCCGCCCGCAATTCTGGATGGTCGGCCTCAAGGAAGGCTCAGTCAGCTACGGCTACCTGTGGGCCAGCGGCAAGACAGAACGCGAACTCCCCGACAACATCCTCAACATCATCGTCTTCGCCCAGGCCAAGGCCATCAACCGTGGCGAAGTCGGCGTCAGTTATGAATTTGCGAATTATGCAAATTGCCAGAAGGAGTGGCGTAAAGAGAAGGGGAGCAAATCATGAATCCACATGTAGAGAGAAAACGTCGCTGGCAAGAATTGGAAGAGCTAGCCTGGGCACATTTCAAACACTTGCTTGGAGAAAATCAGATCCCGGCAGAAGAGGCAGAACGTATCACCTCTGGTGTCATTATCAACCCAGGAAAACCAAGAAACAGCGTGACCCTCAAAGTTAGCCTTTTGCCACCCGCCAAACCTGAAGAAGAGATGTGTGTCAACGGCATACCTATTGATAACCACTGGGATACAAAACCCTTGTGCATAGTGGAAGTCGATGCTGCAACTGAAGAAGTAACCGTCACCATACACAATGAAATGCCATGGTTAAGACATGATATGTTGAAATAAAACGTAGAGAAAAAAATGAATCAAAACATAGACCCCAAAGACGTACCGCAATGGATAGCCTCCACCACAACGCTGGCAGACGCTGCTGAACTGCAAGCCTGGTCCATCGCCATGCTGAACCGGATAGAACGTGGCGACCTGATCATAGGTATCCTGCCCGTGGACGAAGCACGCCAGGTTCCGCTCGCCTTGCGCAAGGCGCTTGATCTTGGCCTGGCAGAGGCTGGCATAGAGCTGGCCGACTGGCTGGTGCGCAATCCCATCGATGATGCCGATATCCCCGCAGCGGAGCAAGTCTTGCTGGAAGTGATCGCCCTGGGCAAACATGCTGCTGCTGTGCCGCTGATGCGCTACCGCTGGTTTTACCGTCGTGACGACTGCACAGAGGAAGAAGCACAGCAAGCCTTTGCACTGCTCCATCAATGGTGCGTACAACACCAGGACGACAGCGATGCCCTCTACTTGCTGGCACTGGTCACCTGTCATGGCTTTGGTACGGATGCCAACCCTGCCAGGTCGGCGCAAATGCTCAACAAGGCTGCCGCCATGGGCAATGCCGATGCCATGTTTGAGCTGTATATCTATCATTCCCAGGGCATAGGTGTCGAAGTCAATGAGGACAAAGCCATCATCTGCCTGCGCCGTGCTGCCGAAGCAGAACATCCTCGCGCCATGTACAACATCGGTGCTTTCCACGCTACTGGCCGCCACGTAGAGCAAGACATGGCACTGGCAGTGGCATGGTACAAACGCGCCGCCGAAGCCGGCCACCCCAAAGCCGCCGAAACCCTGGCCCTCATGTATGAACATGGCGAAGGCGTGGAAGAGGACGAGGAAATGGCGCAAAAATATTGGGATATGATTACCTGAGAAGGCGGCGCACACCTTGCTGCGCGTACGATATCAAGACCACTCAATGCAGAGGCGCAAGGCAGGCCAAGAGTGGACAATGAGCAGATCATTTTAGTTTTATCCTCACCCAGAAAGACGCACATGCACATCGCCATTCTCAGTTTTGAAGGTTTCAATGAACTTGATTCACTCATCGCCTTAGGCATACTGAACCGCATCAAGACTCCAGGCTGGCGCGTTTCCATCGCCAGCCCGTCTGCACAAATACGTTCCATGAATGGCTTGCTGATGGAGTCGCAGATATCTTTGCAAGAAGCCTGCACGGCAGATGCCGTCATCGTCGGCAGCGGTTCACGCACGCTGGAAGTGGTGGAAGATGCGGCCCTGATGGCGCAATTGCAGCTTGACCCATCCCGCCAATTACTGGCCGCACAATGCTCAGGCACACTGGTGCTGGCCAAGCTGGGTTTGCTGGACAAGGTGCCAGCCTGCACCGACCTGACCACCAAACCCTGGGTGCAGGCGGCAGGCATCGACGTACTCAACCAGGCCTTTTACGCCAGGGGCAATATCGCCACCGCAGGCGGCTGCCTAGCATCGCAGTATTTGGCCGCCTGGGTCATCGCCCGTCTGGTAGATACAGAAGCCGCAGCCAGCGCCATTCACTACGTCGCCCCGGTGGGTGAGAAAGAAGAATATGTGGACCGGGCGATGAAGAATATTGCGCCGTATTTGTAGTGCCGGGTTTTTGATAAAAACCAAAAATATCACCACAGAGACACAGCGAACGGGAATGCTGCTTGCAAGTAGTCCGCGCAGATACGATTAGTGCTTACGTCATCGTACGCATGCGTTGCCTCAAATTGCAAGTCGCCTCGATCAATCCACTTGTCAGGCTGCACCTTTGCGATGTGAGCGTGATGCATGCCAGATTCTATCTCATCGTAAGGTCAGGGATTGTCAAGCAGCATGGAGTCTTGCCGCTGACCATGCGTACGATGACGTAAGCACTAATCGTACCTATGGCTCTTTCATTTCTGTCTTCGTTTGAGGTTCCTTGCCGTGCCAGAATTCTCTCTTCCGGGCCTCACCCAAGCAATATCATAATCACTTGCCGCGGTCATCGCAGCATCCCGTTCTTCGTCTGATTTGAATCCGCCGACTGTCTCAAGCCCAAACTCACAGTTTCTAGGCTTCTCAAACATGTGATGCACCTTAATCTTGGCCGTCTGTAAGACGAGATACACTTGGGCCATTTCATCTACTCCTCGTGCATCGCCCACCACAAATGAGTCGCCCCGTACCAACGCCTCTGCTAGTTTGGGGACGTAATGCTCGGTGAATTCTTCCTTTGAAATTTTCAAATGCCCGCTGATGTATGCTGTTTTCATATTTCCCAACTGAAGTTGTCGTAAGTTTTCGGTGTTTTACACCAAAATGCTCAGCAATCCGGGCTTTTGCCGTTCCAAACACGCCGAGCAGGCCGTGTAGGTACTATTAGTGCAACGTAATCGTACGCATGCGATGCCTCAAATTACAAGTCGCCTCGATCAATCCACTTGTCCGGCTGCACCTTTGCGATGTGAGCGTGATGCATGCCAATTTCTATCTCATCGCAAGCCCAGGGATTGTCAAGCTTCATGGAGGCTTGCCGCTGACCATGCGTACGATGACGTAAGCACTAATCGTACCTATGGACCTGAGCCGTATCAAGACACCAGGCTAGCGTAGCCTTCTATGGCTTCCATGAAGCCCTGGCAGCCGGATGAAATGTGGCCACTTATGACGCATCACGATCTTCATTGGCTGTCCACTGACTCAACTCTTTCCGCACCTGTACAGGTGATTTCCCATCGTGGCACTGGTCCGTTCGCCATGGAGCTGCGGCTTTCAACTACCAGTGTCGCCTGGTCACGAGTAGGGTCTAGCCAAAATCTGTATCCGCCGTAGTATCCTGGTACGCGAAAGTGCATTTTGAGCGCGGCGACTTCTAGTAGTGGCCCCAATTCTGGCAGGCGTAACTGATATATTTCAATAAAACTGGGTTTGCTCATGATCTGATGCAGATGAGTTTGTATGGCTTGCATTTCTGCCGATGAATAAGGTAACAGTAGCACTGGTTCCAGCAAGTCAAACAGATGGCTATGGCCGTATAGTCTGGCGATATCCAGTGGGCGCTCGCCACCGGCGTTGACGATGTTGCGCCATGCCCCCATATCCAGCATAGCCTGTATGACTTCGCGCGGGGCTGCTGCTTCAGCAGCACTATGCATGGCGGTATTGCGTGAGGCGCCACTCAGTTGCCAGTCATTTGGATTTTCACCTTTGCTGAGTAGATCAAGAACCTTGCTCCAATCAGCAGCCTGCACAGCTTGAGCAAAGGATTGGCGGCTTCTGTTCCAGCCATATTTGTATGTGGAAGATTGCGTTGCTCCATTCCAGCTTTGACTATGCAGAATAGAAAGTTCTTTTTTATGACTTTCGCTCAGGATAAAATCAGGTGTGTCATCATTCCATCCTTCCGGGAAAGTGGTGGTTTGCTCACCGTAATCATGGCGCTGATCTTCGTTATATCTGACTGTGAGGTAGATAAAATTGGAACCGAATTCACTTCCTTCCAGACAGATAATGTCACTTATGTCGCCATAATTTTGGGGATAATTGTATAGCTCTATTTGCTTATGGTTTCCACCCTGGTGTGACAAATTCAGGGTGACCTGCAATGGTCTTCCTGCAATATCATTGCCAAGATCAAGCAAGATCTTTTCTGCAAGTACAGGCATATTCAGCTCGCTATGCTCAGTAATGGCGTAGGCTTGATACATGTTTCTCATGCCACGTCTGGCTTTGCGCTGATTGACCAGCCTGCGATAAGCCTCGTCCGGGCCGTGAAGAATGGTGTTGAAGGCGTTAATAAGCCTGTCCCCAATATTCATCATCTTATTTTTTGTTGTATTGCTCATGTGATGTTTATCATCATTCCTTATAGACATTGGCCTTGTGAAAAAACAAACTAGCCCGCGTAGATACGATTAGTGCAACGTAATCGTACACATGCGATGCCCCATATTGCAAGCCGTCTCAAGCAATTCGCTTGTCCAGCTGCACCTCTGCGATGTGAGCGTGATGCATGCCAGATTCTATCTCATCGCAAGCCCAGGGATTGTCAAGCAGCATGGGGGCTTACCGCTTACCATGCGTACGATGACGTAAGCACTAATCGTATCTACGTCCCTGCTGATGTCACACACATTAAATTAATTTTCCAATAGTAAGCGGATATATTTTTCGCTTTGCAGGAAATCGATAATCTCATCAAACAATGGCCGGTCATCCCGTGCCATGATTTCGGCAATGCTTGACAGTTCATCTTCCTCATAATCATGGTTTCGCAATGCATATTCGCGTTGCGCTAAGACTTCTTTAATGCGTGCCTTTTTGTCGAGCGCTATTCTGGCGATATTTGATGCTTTCCAAATCAGTGTGAAGGGAGTCTCTGCTCCAAAGCCGCCACAAAGGCAATCAGCGAGCGCATAGAAGCAGCCACCAAAATAGCCGCCTGGGCCATTGATGGCTTCGCCTAGTGCGATTAAAAAGCTTGAATAATCGGTGACATAATTTCCATCCAGTTCATACACCATATTGGCGGGTTTATCTTCAATATCAGTCTCACATAGACAATGATGCTTGCGAACCAGATTCAGCCATGACCTGCGTTGCAGAAAGTCCAGATCAGCCCAACGATTCTTTGTTTGCTTATCTCTGCACCACATCGCCTGCAAAACATTCACGTGTTCCAGATCAGGATCAAAATGCGTAACGGCCAAGACAATGTCCATAACGCCATCACTCTGTACATTGGCATTCAAAATGCCCGTCGCTGTTACATTGTATTCCGCAATTTTGCGTCCATCCGAGTCCAACATGTAAATCACCAGGCCTGTCATCCTGGTGGAAAATGCGGCAGACGTGATGGACTTCTGAAAATCCGGATCTACAATTACGCACCCGGACAGTTGTAAAGTCTCATCTTGACTGCTCGGAAAACGAACTTCTCTACGCAGCACCTGAATCGTGCTAAAGGAGACAAGTTCAATGTGCTTTACATCCTCATCTTCACTCAGGAATTCCCAGCTGGCCAGGCAAAAATTTTTGTAGTGCGTCACGTGCTTTGAATTTTCATTGGTTGATATTTGTAGTATTGCGAATTCTACTTGTTCACCGCGTCAACCTATACAAATAAATCGCCGTCCTGATCGTCGCTCTTTGTATTGATGAAATATCCAGGTCTTCATCCGGTGAATGCGCACCTCTGCCGGTGGCACCCAGGCCATCCAGGCTGTCTACGTAAGGCGCGACGAATTGGATGTCACCTGCGCCGCGCTCACCCGGTGGGAAGGCTTTTATCTCGCCCAGGCCTGCGTCAAAGCTGGCTTTGGAATACAGGTCCAGCAGGGCGTAGTTGCCGGGTGTGGGGGACATGGGCGGGTAGTTTTCACTAAAGCGTATGCTGGCACTGGTGCCGGGCAGGTTGTTGCTGACGATCTCTTTCATGCGGTCTTTGGCGCGCTGGCCCTGTTCTGCACTGAGGTAGCGCAAGTCACCATGTACCTGGGCGCTGGGGGCGATGACATTGGTTTTGCCAAAGACTGTGCCCTTGCTGTTTTGGCCGTCGTAACTGATCTCGGTGCCGCCTATGATATTGCCGGGGTTGAAAGTCAGGTCGGGCTCTATCAGTTGTTCGCGAAAGCTGTTCAGTATGCGCGCAGTTTCATAGATCGCACCATAGCCAGTGTGGCTAAACACGGTGGCAGAATGGCCTTGCTTTGCTTTTACATCCAGCACAAAACCGCCTGATGCACGGCGGCCTATGGTGCCGGTGGCATTGCCCTGATTGTCCAGTGCCGTGCCTTCAAAGGCCAGTGCTACATCGCTGCGTTTGGCAGCATTGATGAGATCAGTACGTGAGGTGGCGATGGGATGGCCTGCGCTTTCTTCATCACCGCTGAAGATGACCTGGATGCGGGTATTGTCGAGCGCGCCCACGGCATGCAGGGCGCGCAGGGCTTCGATCATGATGACGTCGCCGCCTTTCATGTCATTGACACCCTGGCCGCGCACGCGCTTGCCTTTTCTCTCCCACAATTGGACGGGGCTGTCTTTTTCAAAGACAGTATCCAGGTGGCCTATCATCAGCACCCGCTTGCCCTGGCTACCTTCGCGCTCGGCCAGCAAATGCCCGGCACGGTTCATGGCGGCGGGCATCTCAGACCAGCTGGTCTTGAAACCCAGGCCATCCAGCTCAACACGAAACAGCTTGCCGACTTCACGCACGCCTGCATGATTGAGTGTGCCGCTATTGATGTTGACGCTGCGCTCCAGTAATTGCAGGGCCGCTTCTGATCTGGCATGCACTGCGGCGACGATTTGCTGCTCAGTCGGTGACAGACTTTGCGCGCTGGCAGTGACGGTCAATACGCTGGCAGCTAAGGCGATGCAAAAGGGGAGCATTTTTTTTGTGATCATGGCACAGCCCTGCTATGGGTGGTGGCTGGTTTGGACAGATGCATAATGTACACGGTTTTGCATAAGATGGGGCTCGATGAACCATCTGAGGAAGCGGCGAGCGCATTCAAGACCGCTCAACACAGAGGCACAGAGACACAGAGTAAGCACAGAGAAATATTTGAGAGAGTTTGCTTGCTACCACTGGCATTAGGGTAAGACGCGCTTAATTTATAATCTCGGTGTTATCTCGGTGTCTCCGTGTCTCCATGTCTCCATGTCTCTGTGGTGAGATTTTTGGTCTTTTTGAAAACACAGGTCGACCATTGCCCAGCAAAGCCATCCCGCCTATCGCCAGCAGCACGCAGGTGATGCCCGTGATCTGGCTGGCACTGATGGTCTCACCCAGCACCACAACTGCCAGCACCGCAGCAGATACCGGGGCGAGGGCGGTGAACAGCGCGGCTTCGCTGCCGCTGACTTTGGCGGCACCGGCATACCACAGCAAAAAGCCAGCGACCGTCGGCACTATTGCATAGTAGATGACGGCCCAGATTGCCTTGTTGCTGACGGGTGTTTGCCATGCCATTTCAAACAGGGCTGGGAGGATGGACAAGGCCAGCCCCAGGCCCGTCATGATGGTGGACAAGGCCAGTGGTGGTATCGCCGTCTTCAGGCGTTTATTGAGCAGGATGAACAAAGCTTCGCAGACGATAGCAGCAAAAATAAGGGCGTTGCCAAGCAGCGAATGCTGACCATCATTACCAGACCCGTCTTCCCTGACTGCAATCGACAATACCCCTGCACCTGCCAGTAGCACCGCCAGCAATAAGCTGGCATGTGGCCTTTCACCTAAAACAGCAATAGCAATCGCGGCAGAAACAATGGGCAGGGTGCCGATGATGACGCTGGCATCTGCGGCAGATGTGAGGTGCATACCGGCGATCAGCAATGTGGTGTAGCCGACACTGCCAGCCCCGGCCTGCAAGACCAGCAAGAACCAGTCCCGCTTACCCAGCTTTGGCAGGCGCGTACCGTTGACGCACATCAAGATTAAAAAGCAGGGGAAGGCGATGGCAAAGCGCAGGGCTGTTGCGGTGAAGGCCGGCAAGCCACTGCCTATGATTTTGCTGGCCACTACCGTGCTGCCAACGACGATCATCGCCAGCGCCAAATATACATATCCCACTAATTTCTCTGACATTGCCTGCCTCACCATGGATGAAAAAACCACAGCGTGCCAGTTTGAAATTGCGGTGTCTTGAATAAAATTGCAGCTTATCGCTTGGTGCTATAAGCCCCTGGCGATATCCCGAAGTTGCGCACAAATAGCCGCGTCAGATGGCTCTGGTCAGCAAAGCCGCTGTCCATGGCAACTTGCACCAGCGGAATGCCGGCAGCGATCAGGCGGCGGGCGTGGTGCAGGCGGCGTTGCAGGAGATAGGCATGCGGCGTCATGCCCGTGACTTTGGCAAAGGCACGCAAGAGCTGGAAGCGGCTCATGCCACTTTGCTGCGCCAGGTCTTGCAGGCTGAGGATGGCGGTCGGGTCGTCATCAATGCGGCTGCGTGCATGGTGTATGGCAGTCGGCGTCGTCTGGCCGAGCACGGCAGGCTGTTGCATGACACTGGCGAACAGCAATAGCATTTGTTCTTCTGCTAACATTGCCACGTGCGGTGTTGCAGTCATCGTCGCAAACAATTCCTGCATTGCTTTGCTGATACGTGCATCACGCATGACTGGCAGACGAAATTCGGCCTGGGCCATTTTACCTTCGCTGATATCGGTCATCAGGCTGGCGATCAGCGCCGGTTCAAAGTACAGCATCTGCCAACTGCGCCCGCTATCCCCTATCGGCGTGCCATCATGGATCTCGCCAGGATTGACAGTAATCGTGTCACCCGCCATGGCCTCGACCATGCCAAGCCCGCTCAGAGACTTTTGCGCACCCTGCACCACCACGCCTATGCCAAACTGCTCATGCATGTGCCGCCCAAAGCGGTGCCGGGATTGCGCCCGCACTGCTTCCACACCAGGCAAGTGGCAGGGCAGCAGGGTGAATTGTTTTGGTCGGCTGGCGGGCATGGGGTGATGAGATAGATTTAATGAAAGTTAATATTGCAATATTGCATGATTTTCCTACAATGTGTATGTGCAATGTTGTGCTTGTATTATTAAAACTGCCAAATGCAAGGGATGTCAACGATTGTTGCTAATGACATTATCGTGTGTGGATTTTTGGTGCAAGTCGTATTTTTCTACTTTTTTTTCGGGTAAGCTAAGTACTCAATAAGCAAGTCTGAAGAAACACCTTCATTTGCCTCCTCGCCCTGGTTTTAAGTCGATCAACACAGTAGCGATGCGGTGAAACTGATCAAAAACCGGTTTGATATCTTGGCAGAGGACTGCAAGGCATGGGGGATACAGGCACTGGGAAAAATGCACTTTCACTGCATGTGCTGGTGGCTGATGATGATTTCTTCATGCAAAGGCTCGCCACTATCCTGCTCAATAGTCTGGGCCACACTGGTGTGGTGGTTGACGACGGTGAAAAGGCCCTGGCTGCATTAGCCAAAAGACGTTTTGACCTGGTTCTGATGGATATCATGATGCCCAATATGGATGGCTTGCAGGCGCTTGCCTCATTGCGCAAACAAGAGCAGGTTAACGGCAGGCATCAGCGTGTCATCATGGTCACTGGTCATGCGGAACCAACGGACAGAGCCAGACTGAGCGCCGCGGGAGCCGATGGCTATGTCAGCAAACCTCTGGAGATCGACGCACTGGAGCGAGAACTCCGGCGTGTGATGAGCGGGCATCCTCACGAGTAATCAGATAGTGCAACACGGTTTCAAATTTTGCATCAGCTAAGTAAGTCATCAAGCAGCAAGCGGCAGCATCGTGGTCAGTTTTTGCATCAAAGCCGGGTTGTGTGTCTCAGGAGACATTTCAGGCACACTTCGCTCCCTACATAGCGCTAAACTTCGTATCAAAAGGACGTGAGTATGTCGAATATTGTCAGAGCCAGTGCAGAGCTCAAGCAGTTTTTGGCCGCCCCCGCAGCCAAACCAAAATATGATTCCGCCTTTGCTGCCCATGGATTCTGGACCTTGGGCGTGGTGTTCATGCGCAATTTGCGGTTTAAGTCAAAAGCCGCTGTCATTTGCCTGATGTTTTTGATCCCCATGTCACTGGTATCGTGGAATTATGTGAACCAGACGCTTGAGAATATCAGTTTCTCAGCCAAAGAAAGACAGGGGGTCGAATACAATCAGATTGTTTTTCAGATGATCGACTATGCACAGCAATTACGCCGAGACTCTGGCCTTGCAATTGCCAACGCAGGAGCTGCTGCCACGGTTGAAGCGACCAAAGAAAAACTGAAAGTATTGCAGGCCAAATTGGCGGAAGCCGAAAAAAAATATGGGGCTGATTTTGGCAGCGCGAAAGCCTTTGCCCAAGTCCAGGCAGCCTATGCTGAGACAGCCTCTGCAAAGACGGTGGATGAAGTTCTACTAGTCCATGGCAAACATATAAAAGCCCTGATCGAGTTGATGGGCCTCGTGACCGATGGTTCAAACTTGACCCTGGACCCAGAAGTTGCGAGCTTCTACCTGATGGATGCATCTTTAGGCCATATGCCACAGGTGATTGATCAGACGGGCTTGTTGCGTGGTATGGGCATTGCGACATTGCAACGTGGCAACGTCAGCCCTAAGCAGAGTGTGGAGCTGATCAGTCTGCATGCGGTTGCAGCAAATGAATTTGAAGGTTTACAGGAAGCGATTGGAAAAGCTGTGGGAGCCGATCCCGCTCTGGCGAAGCAAGTGGATACAAAAAAAATCAGTAGCGATATATCCTCATTTATAGCAGTGTTTGAAAAAAATTTCGTTGAAACTCAGAATTTCTCACCTGAATTTCAAATCGCTTTCATCTCTCATGCGAATAAGGCTTTAGAGGAGCAACATCTACTGGCAGGCCACATGCTGGCTGAGCTTGATGAAATTCTCGCAAACCGCATCGCAGGCATGAAAAACGCGCTATATACAGGATTTGGTCTATTTATCTTTTTCATGTCGTTGGCAGCCTATTTCTTCTACAGCTTCTTTCTGGTGACGCGCGGCGGGTTGCAGACAATCAGAAAACATCTGGATGAAATGTCGGGTGGCGACTTGCGGGTTTCTCCCGCTGCACCGTGGGGTAAGGACGAAACGGCAGATGTGATTATAGATCTGCGCAGGACGTATGATGCCCTGCATGAACTGATACGCACCGTGCGCCACTCGGCGCGCGCCCTGCACCACACCAGCAGCGAGATTTCTTCTGCCAGCCTGGATTTGTCCTCGCGTTCAGAAAATGCCGCAGCTTCGCTGGAAGAGCAAGCCGCCGCCATCGAAGAAATCGGCAGCACCGTCAACAACACCACCGACAAGGCCCTGATGGCGGCGCGCTTTGCCGCCGACAATGCCAACGTGGCAGAAGAAGGTGGTAAGGTCATCGTCGATGTGGTGGACACCATGCACAATATCCATGCATCGTCCTCCAAGATCAGCGACATCATTTCCGTGATTGACGGCATCGCCTTCCAGACCAATATCCTTGCGCTCAATGCCGCCGTAGAAGCGGCCCGCGCAGGTGAGTCAGGCCGTGGTTTTGCCGTGGTTGCCAGCGAAGTGCGCAGCCTGGCGCATCGCAGTGCCGATGCCGCCAAAGAGATCAAGAGCCTTATCTCCAATAGCGTCGATCAGATCAACAGTGGCACCGTCGTCGTAGAAAAGGCTGGTGCCACCATGAACACCATGGTCAACAACGCCCGCCAGATCAATACCTATCTGACCGAAATTGCCTCTGCCTCTAAAGAGCAGGCAACCGGTGTGTCGCAGGTCGCCATCGCCATCAATGAACTGGATGAACATACTCAACAGAACGCTGCACTGGTCGAAGAAACCGCAGCCGCCGCAGGCGCTCTGACGCAACAGGCAGAAACCCTGCAAAGCGAAATTGCCAACTTTATTGTTGCCTGATAAAGCGAAAAAACGGGGGGCGCTATGGCCCCCTTGTTACCCTGGCAAATCCAGCACCGCCCGCAGATAATTGATCGGCGCGTGATCAGTCAGGGAGCGACTATTGATTGTGGTCTCATTTGAATCCCACATGCCACGCACTTGTAAGCGCCAGTTGAATGACACTGAATTACTGGCGTGTTCAAACTTGGTTAGCGCATTTTTACCAGTTGCCTCTTTGCCGTTTGCATCCAGATAGCGCAGGCCCTGTACATGTGCGTAATACACGATATCTAGTAGATATTCCAAACTAGCAAAGGGTAGAGAATCGGGTGGTACACGAGTAACAAGATCGGCATGATTGACATACCGACGAACATCGCGCAGATCAAAGACTTGGGCGAATTCTTTATCGCCAACACGCGGTGATCCAAAAGTAATCAAAGTGCTGTTGGTATGGATGGCTGCCGCCAGCGTTGCTATTGCGGCCCCCAGACTGTGGCCAGTAAAGTAGACCCTCATGTCCTGATGCTTTTTAAGCCATTCATTGAGCTGGCCTTCAATACCTTGGTAAGATGTCAGAAAGCCTTTATGTACACAGCCCTTGCCTCTCCATGGTACTGGCAAGAAAAAACCATCGATGAAGATATCTGCAGGCTCATCCGTTTGTGACCCACGAAAGACGACATAGGCTTTCCCTCCTCTGGTGGCGGCGAAGCCCTGCGTACCCGTGCGTGCGTCGATCAACAGCACCAGGTGATTAAAACCTGCATCGACAAGTATTTTAGTGAATTCTTTGCGTACAAATTTGCCTTGGTCGTCTAGCCCTTCGTTTTCGTAACGCCAATACGCCAGCCGCGACAATTCTGCGCAAAGTGCATGTTCGCTTGCCGGAAAATTATTTGTCAGTAAGGGAGCTTGCAGCTCAGGGTGAAACAGGGCAGTCGCGCTATTGTCGTAGTTCATGCTATTTCCTTGTTGTCGGGGAGGAGAAAATATAAGATAAAACATAATTATCTATTTTGCAAGTCTGCCCTGCCTGACGCAAACTCTTCTCATCCTCCCTGAGTCATCGCCACCAACTGACTGAAATCCCGCACAAAATACGTCTGGTCAACGTAAGCCGGTTCGATTGCCAGCCTGCCTGTTGTCGCCTCCAGTGCGTTCTAGCTGTACACTGCGACTTGACAGACTCAGGCCTCAATTCCCGCCTACCATCGCAAAGGAGCAGAGTATGCAATACCCACATCACATCAGCGGCACATTTGAAGTCAAACTCAACCCGCAAGCCGCAGCACCAGGAATAGAAGCTGCCAACTTGGGCCGCATGACGATAGACAAGCAATTTCATGGCGATTTGCAAGCCCACAGCCTGGGCGAGATGCTGTCAGCCATGGGCGAGATCAAAGGCTCGGCGGGCTATGTCGCGATAGAACGAGTAACAGGCACCTTGCTGGGCAAGAAGGGCAGTTTCGTCCTCATGCACACCGGCACCATGAACCGTGGCCAGCCACAACTGACGATACAGGTCGTACCTGATTCAGGCACCGATGAGCTGACCGGCATCAGCGGCAGCATGGGCATTGAAATCAAAGAGGGACAGCATTTTTACAGCTTTGATTTTAGTCTTCCCTGAAGGCGGTTGTTGCCGTGACTGGCAATTCCTGATCTGCCTGATTTTCTTGTTGCGGGCCCTGCAGTCTGCAGAGAGCCAGCAAGTGGCAAAATTCATTGCCGGTGGCCTGTTTGGTTTGAATGCCATCTTGCAGTTCATTGCTTACTACAGGAAAAAACACCAGACTGAAGTATGGGAGTAGAGTCCCGTGGGCTGTATTACAATTGGCGTTTCTATCAAGCATCTTTAAAGCATGCGCCCTGGCTGGAACCCCACCCGCAGAAATAAACATGTCGGCACCAAGGCCCACGGCCACGGCGATGACAACCGCATGGTCGTGCCTGAGGCCTGGGGTGAGTATTTTCTGGAACAACTGGGCTCGCATGTGCTGGTCAAACGCCAGATCAATGGACGTGAGATGCTGTTCTTTGTCCAGCCTACGCGACCTGGTCACTTTTACCCTTGCAGCATAGACGATATTTGCAAGGTGCTGGCAGGTTGCCCTGACGAAGTGATGGCAGCTTTTGATTTCATCGTCCTGCGCCAGCCCACCCGCAAACAGGGCATCTTGCAGCCTGTGTGGGGCCGGGCAGCGTACAGGTATGAAATACGCAAACAACGTGGTGCCGCTGTCATCATTGAGGCGCAAATGTCTGACTCTTATATCTGGTCCAAGTCAACCAACCCTGAGCAAGCTCGTGAGTTAAAACGCTTGCGGCAAGATGGTCATCAAATCGAGGTGACGCGTCGCGGTGTTCAGGTTACGCGTACCGCCCAGTCTTCACGCAATACCATACTGTACCGTACACTCTTGCATGAGATAGGTCATCACCTCGATATGAACCGCAGCACCTATGAGGAATGGGCCGCAAAAACCCAGGCGACCAAAGAAGACTATGCGCACCGCTTCGCGGCAGAGTTGTATGCCAGGCTGGAGCAACAGGCTGTTGTGCCGTTCGCACCTATACTGGATGAGATTGCGATGGCACAGGATGGGCTTGATCTTGCATGGTTTCATTCACGAGACTCTGTAACAACATCGTAAGTTACGGCTGCCTTTGTAAACCTCTCACTCCAGATGCAAAGGGAAAGCACAGAGGAAAATTCATTCTTCGCCATGCACGATGATGACACTGAGCGCATCGCAATGTGCCTCCCGCTGTGACTACGTCACGGCCTTAAACCGGCTATATTTTCTGGTGGCTGGGTACGCCGCGCGCGCCATCTCCATGTCGAGAAAACGGTGAGGATCGCGCACCCTGGCACCCCGCTGGGTGATTCGTAGTCCATCAAAAATATCTGACCCATGCCTTCCCGCTTTGCCGTTTATAACGTGCGAAGGCGCGGCAGGGGTAGTACAGCGCTGGTATCAGGGCTACAGCAATCAACCAGACTTGCCAGACATGCTCAACACCAAACCGTTGTCCATGGCTGGCACCAACAGCAGCGAGCATCAGTTTTTGCAAGCCCAGCAGGACAAGCAGATGCAGCAGGTAGTAAAACATGGGGGCACCTCCAAACACACTGGCGATGCGGCTTAACTTGCCGGGGTATTTTTCCAGCAAGGATAAACAGCACATGCCTGTGCCCAGTGTCAGCAGGGCGAAGTCCAGTGAAGGCGGGTACTTGGTCAGGTTGAAAAAGGACATCAGTGTCAGCAGTTCGTTGCCATGATCTTGCCAGGGCTGGGTGTCGCCATAGCCATTGACACAGCGCAGCACGACAAACATCAGCAGAGCGGTGGTGCCCAGGATGGCCAACAGGCGTTGACGGCGCGGGGCGCTGATGCCTGTCGCATACAAATGGCCAGCAACATAACCCAGCAGAATGATGCCTACCCACGGCAGCAGAGGGTAACTGACCTTGATCTTGATGGCTGCATCGCTGATGAGATAGCCCCTGTGCAGCAGCAAGGTCCATAAGCTATACGATGCGGTGCCCGGTGCAAAACTCAGGCCAGCCAGGGCATTCTGCCCGCCCACGATCAGCAAGCCCAGCAGGCCCAACACCAGCGGCGGCAACTTGTGCAGCAAACCCAGAATAATCATGGCAAGACCGATGACCCAGATCACTTGCAGGTAGATGGTCGGCGGCGGAAATTGCCCGGCCCAGGCGAAATTGACGATCGTCAGTTCCAGCACCACCAGCAACAATCCACGCTTGATGAGAAAGCCGCTGGCATCACGCGGGCCAGATGGCGGGTTTGCGTACAAGCAGGCAGACAAACCCGTCAGGAACACAAACACAGGTGCACACAGATGTGCCGCCAGTCGTGTGAAAAATAATGCTGGCGCAGTCTGGCTCACGTCCATGGGGTCGCTGACTTGCTGATGCAAAAAGAAAGTTTCGCGCACATGGTCAAACATCATGATCATCATGACCAGGCCGCGCAGCGCATCGATACTGTTGATGCGCTGCTGGTTTGGATTATTGGCCGTCATCGTCAACACCATCAAAACTGTTGATGCAGGGTGAGACTCATGCTGCGCTCTGTACCAGGTGCCACCCACAACTGGCTATATGAACTGGCGTAATAGCGCTTGTTGAACAGATTATCCACATTCAGCGAAACCCGCGTGGCTTTGCTGGGGCTGTAAGAAGACATCAGTTTCACTGTGGTGTAGGCGGGCAGCATAAAGTTCGAAGACACCGCCACGTCACCCAGGCGTTCTCCCACATAATTGATGCCCGCACCGACGCTGGCTCTGGCTGTGCCTATGTTGAATAACTGGCTCAGAATGAGGTTGGCGCTATGTTTGGCCACATTCGGGAAACGGCTGCCAGTGATGATAGTGTTGTCGCCCTTGGTGACGGTTGCATCGGTATAGGCATAGGCGGCAGACAGGCGCAGGTCATTGGCGATGTCGCCCGCCACATCCAGCTCCAGCCCCTTACTGCCCACTTCACCTGCCGCAATCGAGAAATCAGTATTGGCCGGGTTGGTGGTCAGCACATTGCTTTTCTTGATACGGTACAGCGCAAGGGTGGCGCTGGTCTTGTTGTCTGGTGTATCAAACTTGAGGCCCACTTCATAGGAGCGGCTTTCTTCTGCCGGGAAGGCGGTGTTATTGATGCTGATGCCGCTATTCGGTCTAAAACCTTTTGCCACATTGGCATACAGTGATATGCCCTTCATGGGTTGATACACCAGGCCGGCACGCGGGCTGGTGGCACTGAGTGACTGGCTGCTGGCAACGGATGCCCGGTAATTAGTCAGAGTCTGGTCATAGTGGTCACTGCGCAGGCCCAGCAGTGCCTTCCATTGCGCCCCAAGATCAAGCTGGTCTTGCAGGTAAAACCCTTGCGCACGCTGGTTCTCCAGGGTGTTGATCGACAGCGTCAGCGGGTCGGCAGTTTTGCCATACACAGGATTGTAGATATCGATCGCATAGGCATTGGTGGTTGATGGATTGCGGCGCAACTGCACGCGGCTGTCATCAAACTGGTAGGTATCCACACCCAGCAGCACATGGTGTTTGATGCCAGCAGTGTCAAATTTGCCGACCAGTTCCACCCGCGCAGATTTGTCCGTCGCAGAAAAATCACGGTAGCGGCGCTGGCGGCGCAAGGTGCGCCCATCTGCCAACAGATTGTTTGCCTCGGTGGAGTAACCGCTGAGCGCACTGTCACGGTAAGACAAGCCACTTTGCAGCGACCATTGCTGGTTGAAATCATGTTGCACAAACACCTGATGCCCCAGTGAGTTTACCGTCATCGGGCCATCCCCTGGCTCACCCAGAAAGCGTGAATTGGGTATCAGGCCGAGCTTGCCATTCACGGCCAGCACGCCACGGTCGAATGGTGTTTTTTGTTCACTGGCTTCGAGTTCATACGACAGGGTAGTGTGCTCGCCTATCAGCCACACCAGCGAGGGCGAGACAAAGCTGCGCTTGCTGCTGATGGTATCGCGGTAGCTGTTACCCTGTTCTGCTGCCGCATTGATGCGGTAGGCGATGGTCTCGCTGACTGGCCCGGTCAGGTCAGCAGCAATACGGTAAGTCTGGTGGCTGGCCAGCGTCAGGTCAACATCATAGGCAGGCTTGAAGCGCGGTTTCTTGGTCATGATATTCACCGTGCCGCCGGGTTCGCCACGGCCATATAGTGCAGACGATGGCCCTTTCAATATCTCTATGGATTGTGTACTCGCAGTATCGCGCAAACCATTGTAACCACGGCTGGAACTGAATCCATTGACCATATAGTCAGACCCAAAATTGGGGTCGCCGGTAAAACCGCGCATGGCATAGCTGTCCCACAAACCACCGAGATTGCTTTGGCGCGCAATGCCGCTGGTCAAGTCCAGCGCATTGTTGAGGCTGGTCACGCCATTGTCCTTAAGCAGATCAGCCGTCAATACCCGCACGCTTTGCGGCAGGTCTGCCAGCAAGGCATCGGTCTTGGTGGCACCAGTGGCGGAGATGCTGCGGTAGTTTTGTCTCTGGGCTTTGATCAGGACTTCGCTTTGGGTTTGTTCCTGGGCTTGAATGAGCACGGGGTATGCGGCGGCGATGAGCAGGGTGAGGTGTTTGTAATGCATGGGATTCCTGAGGAAATTGAAAAATTGATTTGGGGACGGAGGTTGAATAGGGTGTAGGTTGGCCTAACCTGCGCTGGTTCGGATAAGCTACTTCGGATAAACATAAGCCTCCACCTTCACCCCCTTGAGGCGATACCCCGCACTGCCCATGGAGGTATCACTACGGATGGTTTCCAGCACGCCGCTGACCCATACCGCATCCATCATCTGTATCTTGGCGGGCTTGTCGAGCACGACATCGATGATCTGGTTGGCAGGTGGCGGCGGGGTGTGGATGCAGCCGCCGAAGTAGGGGACGAGTAAAAATTCGCGCAATTTGCCGCGTTCGCCGTCCAGCGGCACGATGAAGCCGGGGATCTTGATGCGCGTACCATTGAGGCTGGCCTCAACCGGTGCCTTGTCCCAGGCTTCGCGCATGGTTTGCAGGGCGGCCATGGCGCGTGGGTCACCGTCGTTGAGGAAATTCATGTCGAGATTTTTGAAATCCTTGCTCGGGTCCCAGTTCTTGGGAATCAGGGCTTCCCATCGTATCTCTTTGTAGCTTTCACTTGCGGCGGGCGTGGCTGGTGTTTTTTGTGTAACTGGCTTGGGCGGCGCGGCTACAACCTTATTCTGTGGCAGCCTGTCCCCCAGCTTGTATTGCCCGGCGGGTTCCGCAGCCTTGGCTGTCATCAGCAACCAGGCAGTCAGCATGAATAAAATGCAGCAGGCGCAGCCCAGCCAGAACTGGTAAGCAAAGCGCGAATTTTTTCTTTGTTTCATGGCGATCCTTTTTCTACAGACGCGGTGTCAAACCATCGGCCAGGGAATTTCGGTAAGCCAGCCAGGCAGGTATCAGGCTGGCCAGCATGCCCATCAGCACCACCATGCCCAGCAGCGGGATTTCTGTGGCATTGATGAGGCCAGACTGGATGAGGATGCCGTAATGCATCTGTACCCAGTCCTTGCCTGCCAGCGTCAGCACATCGAGCAGGAGCAGGCCGCTGATAGCCCCGGCGATGGTCAGGCCCAGGCTCTCTGCCATCAGCATCAAAAACAGATGTCCCGGCCCAGCACCGGCAGAACGCAGAATCGCCAGTTCACGCCTGCGCTCATTCAGGCTCGCCAGCATCACTGCCAGCAAGCCTGCACTGCCCAGTACCACCAGCAGCGAAGACATCGCCAGCAAGACCCGCTCAACGATGCTGATGACTTGCCACAACTGATCAAGCGCCACACCCGGCAGCACGGCCAGCAAGGCTTCTCCATTTTTAGTGTTGATTTGCCGCTGCAAGCGAAACACCATGCTGCGCTTGTGCAGGCCCACCAGCACAGCGGTGATTTCTTTTGGTTGCAAATCAAACTTGCGCGCATGTTCTGCCGCGATAGAAAAGCCCGGTACAGGCGCACCACCCTGCCAGTCAAGATGAATAGCCTGCATGGATTGCAGGCTGATATGCACGCTGCTATCTACCGGCGTACCGGTGCGCGCCAGCACGCCTACTACCTTGAAAGGCTTGTCGGCATGTTCAGCCAGCGCAGCATCGCCAGTACCATGACTGAGCGTGATTTTTGAGCCGACCTGGTAGCCCAGATTGTCTGCCACATCCGCCCCTATGACGGCAGCAAACAAATGGTCTGCACCCTCGCCAAAGGCTTGGCCCGCCCGCAGTTGCAAGCCTTGTGCATCACCATAGCGAAAGCGGCTGAAGTAATCTGGCGTGGTACCCACCACCGCGAAGCCGCGATGCGAGTCACCCAGCGATAGCGGCACGGCCCAGGCCACCGCCGGGTCTTGCAGCAAATCCTGGTAACTTTGCCAGGCAATATTATTGGTCGCCGCACCTATGCGAAACACCGCGTACAGCATCAGTTGCACCGGGCTGGTACGCGCACCTACGACAAGATCTGTGCCAGAGATGGCATGCGAAAAACTCTCGCGCGCATCGTTGCGCAGCCTCTCTACCGCCAGCAACAGGCAAACCGAGAGGCTAATGACAAACAGCATCAGGCCCAGGGTCAGGCGGCGGTTCCAGGCGCTCTTGCCTGCCAGCCGCAAGAAATAAAATAACTGCGAAAATAACTGCGAAAACATCAGTGATGCTCCACGCGGTTAATTTTTTGCAAATCCAGTTCGCGGCTAAACTGGCTGGCCAGTCTGTGGTCATGGCTGACAAACAACAGGCTGCTGCCATGGCTGACGCATTGCTCCAAGATCAGCGCGATAAAGTCTTTTTGCCTGTCGGCATCCAGTGCCGACGTAGGTTCATCAGCGATGATGATTTCTGGCTGGCCGATCAGCGCACGCGCCGCAGCCACGCGCTGTTGCTGGCCTATGCTAAGTCCTGTGACATGGCGCTGGTACAGGTCGGCATCCAGCCCCAAAGTATTCAGTAAAGCCATTGCCGCCTCACGCGGGCTGCCATGCGCTGCACTGGCACGTTGCTGCCGCCTTTGCGACAGGCGACAGGGCAGCAAGACATTCTCGAGCATCGACAGATAAGGGATGAGGTTGAACTGCTGGAAAATAAATCCCGCATGATCCACCCGGAAACGGTCACGCGCTGCGCCAGACAAGCTACCCAGATCACTGCCCAGCACCGTGATCTGCCCACGCTGCGGCGTGATGATGCCACCCGCCAGCGACAGCAGCGTGCTCTTGCCACTGCCGCTAGGGCCGTACAGGAACACGCTTTCACCCTTGCTGATACTAAAGTGCTCTATGTCCAGACAAGCTGCCTGCCCGGCCTGCCAGCGGAACAGCACGTTGCTCAGGCTCAGCGCAGCGCTGTTTTCCTTTGGCATAGCAGACATCACCATGTCAGTGTGCGTTGTTTCGGCGTCAGCGTTGCCGCCACTTGCCCGCGCGCACCAGCCATTTGCGCATCGACTTTGTGTATCGCAGGGAAAGCATCAAACAGACTCAGGTGCAGCGATTTTAATGCTGCGGCTTTGGTGCAGCTATATTCATATTCAGCATGAAGATTCGCATGTTCATCCTTAGACGCCGTAGCCGCTGCAGCTTGCAGCACAGGAGCAACTACCTTCACGGTGGTGAGCTGGCAATCTGCCTCGGCATTGAGCTTCAATAAGGTGTCTGGTTTTTGCATGATATCAAGCAAAGCCCTGGCTGCCTGTTTTTGCTTGTCCGTGCGCGGCGCATGTTCAAAGCCCAGCAGGTTATCCAGCGGGCTGTCAAATTCCAGCGTCAGTCTGTTGCCATCCTGCGCCAGCAATACCGTGGCGCTGCCGTGTACATGGGCTTCATGGGCGGTGCTGCTGGTTGCTACTGCTTGCAATAAGCTTAGAATAATGATCTGGATCAGTTTGTTCATGCTGTTACTTCCAGGTGCTGTGAGATCGTATCGTCATCATCGCTGTCATCCACTTCCATCCACGATGGAAACGGGTCGGCATAGCTGGTCCACTGCACTGGTCCCTCTGTCATTTCGGCCGTTGTCAGCAGACAGGCATCCAGCACCGCTTCTATCGCCGCCTGATCCATCTCCACACCGATGAACACCAGCTCCTGGCGACGGTCGCCATGTGGCTCTATGCATTTGCTTAAAATATGCTGCTGATAGTCTGCATCCTGCGGCCACTCTGCCTTGTTGACGGCAGACCACCACAAGCCTGCTTCATGGTGACGGCAAATGCCGCCTGCCTGCGACCATTCGCCAGCGATATCCATGCGCGTCGCCAGCCAGAAATAACCTTTTGATCGCACCACACCCGCAAAACCCCGGTGTATGCAAGACCAGAAACGCTGCGGGTGAAACGGCCTGCGCGCGCGGTAGGAAAAGCTGCGTATGCCATATTCTTCGCTCTCAGGAACATGCTCGCCGCGCAGCTCTTTGAGCCAGCCTGGTGCTGCAGATGCCTGTTCAAAATTGAAGCGGCCTGTGTTCAAAACCCGGTCCAGTGGCACATTGGAAAAACTGCAAGGCACGATATCGGCTCGCGGGTTTAACGCACGCAAGATCTGGCTCAGCCTCTCAAACTCATCAGCACTGACCATGTCGGCCTTGTTGAGCACGATGACATCGCAAAACTCTATCTGCTCCACCAGCAGATCAACCACAGTGCGTTCATCCTCTTCGCCCATGGAGGTGCCGCGCTGGTTCAGGCTGTCGCCCGAGGCATAGTCGCGCAAAAAGTTATAGGCATCCACCACCGTGACCATGGTATCGAGCCGCGCAATATCAGACAGGCTGCGGCCTTCTTCATCACGAAAAGTAAAAGTCTCGGCCACGGGCATGGGTTCGGATATGCCGGTCGATTCTATAAGCAGATAATCAAAACGCTGCTCACTGGCAAGCCGCTGGATTTCTATCAGCAAGTCTTCCCGCAGGGTGCAGCAAATGCAGCCATTGCTCATCTCGACGAGTTTTTCATCCGCCCGCGACAACTCGGCACCACCTTGCCGCACCAGGTCTGCATCGATATTCACCTCGGACATGTCATTGACAATGACAGCCACGCGCTTGCCTTTACGGTTGTTGAGGATGTGATTGAGCAGGGTGGTTTTACCTGCACCCAAAAAACCTGAGAGTACGGTCACGGGCAAGAGCTGGGTAGTCGGCATGATGAGTCCTGTATCGGGGATAGGTGGTGGCGGGTGCAGTAGTGGTATTCGATGACAAATCAGGGGCAGCGGTTTTTGTGTTATCAGGTGGGATATCCAGCCCTGGTCATATTGTTAAATGCAACTTTGTTGCATTATTGACTTAAAAAAACAGACTGGTTTCAGTCTGCACGTATCAAGGTATTCCACAATTTTCCAGCTTTGCGTAGCGCTTGCATGGACGCGCACGCGGCGCTGAACATCAGGCAGATCAGCACGCCGATTCGCACGCCGATTCGCAAGCAAATTAGAATGCAGTTCGTCAAACATGCAGGCAGCATCAACCATGCGTCTGGAAACACATGATCTACAGCGGAAAATTTATTTGCAACACAATTGCATTTCCAGGATCATAAAGTAATTCAAATTGTTTTGCAACACTGTTGCAATGAATCTGAGTGTCAGTGAATGGAAAGCTTGATGGTGGTTGCGTCGCAGCGGTGTTTTGAACATCCGCAAAGTAGGGCGCATCGCCATGCGTCGCATGGGTTGACAGGACTCTGGGCAAATAATCCATGCCGGGGACCTTGCAGACATACGGCGTACAATGCGCCGTATGTCTATCCAAAGACTGCCAGGCTCGGCATTCGGTCGATGCTGACCTGTCATCAACATATCAGGAGGCAGAATATGACGCCGCAGCCATTACTCTCCCACTAGCCGTGCCACATAAGGATTAATAAACATCCCGGTAGGGTCACAACTTTGGCGATAATCATCAAAGGCTTGCACGCGCTCCTTGCGGCGGCTGCGTAACTGCTTGATGAAAGCAGGGTTGAAGGGCTGCGTTGCTGCCGCAGGGCCGGTGGCGGGGTCATAGAAGCCATACATCTTGCCATTGTGTGGCCAGCCACCGAGGGCGAGCCATTCGCTTTCGACTTCGGCAAAAAAGTTCAACAGCTTGGTGGGGTAGTCAAGTCCGCTTTTGTCTTCATGCACGGCGACAAAGGCGATCAAATCAAGGTTGACGAAATAAGCGTCGGCATTGCTGGTATAGGTGCCTGCCATGGCAGTGTTGCCACCCTTGATGAAACGAAATTCCATCGGTGCGGCGATGTGAAAGTTGCTGCTCTTGTTGACCTTGTCGCTGACTGACTTTAATGCACCCCATACTGTGGATAAGCTGCTGGCACCCAGGTCAGGCAGTTCGATAAAATAAGACATGAAGATGACTCTGGCAGCATCGCCCAGCCACAGGTCAGAATTTTTTTGCGCAGCGGCCTTGACCTCACCCTTGATGACGGAGATTGCCGTCGAGGTGATCAGGGCCGCCGCAGCGGTGCCGACTATCGGTGCATCAAAGCTTTGCGCATAGATGGCGGCGTCTTCGGCCAGGTCTTCACCAAAGGGTAAATACGGTGCGCCAAATTCGTCTTTCTTTGCCAGTTGGCAGGCGTCTGGTGTTGGTTCCGGGGTAGGGGCTGCACCTGAGCCGCTTTCCACATTCCACCAGGCCGCCGTAAAGTTGCTGGTGCCGCTCAGTGCATAGGGGTTGAAGAAAGTTTCCACCCTGGATTTGGATGCCAGCAAGGCAGACAGGCCAGCGCCAAAGTTGGCAGCGTTTTCCCAGACATAATCAGTGATGCCGGCGCTCAGGCAGTTGGCAAAAGGGCGTGGCATGACGCTGATGGTCACGGCTGTGACGACACCCAGGGCACCGAGTGACACGCGGGCGAATTGCAGTGGTGACCAGGCGCCTACTTTGGGCGTATTCGCATCAATGGTGTTGACGATACCGCTGGGGCCCATGATGGCAAAGGCGGTGACGGTCTCGGCAAAGATAGGTGCCTGTACAGTCGCACCATGCACGTCCACTGCCGTCATGCCACCAAGGCTGAAAAAGCCGCCAGCAGTCACGGTTTGCAGCATCAGCTTGTTTTGTGTCAGAAAAGCGTCAAGTTCATCTTCACGCACACCCGTATTCACGGTGACGCTTTTGCCGTCGCTGTTGATCTGCATGCGCTGATCGCCTTCGCGACCCAGGTCGGCATAGCAAGACAGATCGACGATGACGACGCCACTGGCAGGGGTTTCACTGCTGGCCACCAGCGGGGTTTGCGAGTGGCGCTGGCCGGAGACGCGCAGCTGCTTGTTCTGTGCGGCGGTATTGGTGACGATGGTTTGCAGTTCTGCACGCGTGCGTGGTGTGTAGTAATAATTGTCGCCCTGGTAAAACAGATTCTGACTCCAGTTTTTCCAGAGAGGGGAGGCGGGTTTGGTATTGTCTGCGCTGTTTTGTGGCATGGCTTACTCCGTGGTTGGATGCAAGTGGGGGATGGCTTGAATGGCAGTCTCTAGAACTCATTTCATAAATAGGATGAGTGCGAACAAGACGATTTGGGATGCAGTGCAAGGCGTGTCCCGCTGCTAAGGCTCCAGCCTTAGCGAGGGGCACAACGCTGCAATGCGCCCAAATCGTCAGTTCCCGAAGGGTTTGCCTCATAACGCGCGCTGGACTGCGTTAGACTCGTTGTCAATAGCACCGCTATTGACTGCCTCGTCTGTCTTGCCAGCCCAGGTTATGAGGCAAACGCATCTCACCCTATTTATGAAATGAGTTCTACTAACCAAGGATACATATGAAGCTATCACATTCAATTCTTACTATCGCATCGCTGGCAGTATGCAGCCTGGCACCAGCATTGCTGGCACATGCCAAGACACCTCAACAACTCAGTGCAAAAATCGATGGCAAACTGTTTGAAAGCGATGATGATGGCATCACTTATCTGATACCGACCAAGGGCGTGCTCAATCTGATTGCCGTTACCAAGGGTGCATCCACCTATCCTCCGCCAAAAACACTGTCAGACCGTCTGGGCATTATTTGCAAAAATTTTAACGGCAAACCTGTCAAATACCAAGGCAAGGATTTTGGCAGCAACGGCTGCGAAGTTAAATTTACCAAGGGCCAAAGCAAGCAACCATTTGGAGAGCCCGTCGCTGAATACGAGGTGCGTGACGGTAAGAACATGTTTGAGATTACCTCCGTCAATGGCAAAGTCATCGAAGGCAAGTTTTCTTTTGAACTCAAGGACAAGAAAACCAAAGCAGTCTTGAGCATCGTAGACGGTACATTCAAGGCTGAAGATCGCCAGTTGTAGAACTACAACTATGCGTGGATGATTGTAGTGGACAAGTATTTTCGGACACTGTTCCCGAAGGGTTTGCCCCATAACGTGTGTTGGACTGCAGTTGTTGACAATTCGACTCCTTATCAATAGCACCGCTATTGACTGCCTCTTCCGCCTTGCCAGCCCACGTTATGAGGCAAACGCATCTGACCCTCTTTATGAAATGAGTTCTAGGAATAGAAAACGATGGCTGAGTTTGCTGCCCGGTTCAGAAATGGTTCTGAAATGCCGGGCTTGCTTTGCCACGCTCTGAAATACGCAGGCTATAAGCTTATACGTATTTGTAAGGATTTCCCTTGTTGAATTGGGCTTCCTTGCTTTTTTCTTTTCCCTTGAAGACAGCTGGGCCCATCACTTCGATACGTGGCTCATTGCCATTCATGAGTATCCATGGGGTGTTTTCACTGCCCGGCTCTGATGTTTTACCTGAGGGTGCCAGGGTGATGCTGTCTTCATTGATGACGGCTGTGCCGATGACATAGGTGTACACCGTATCGTCATCCGCATACTTGGAGGTTCTGAAATCAAAATCGCATTCAACGATTTGCTCGCCATATTGCATGACCATCTTGGGGCGCATGGAGGCGACAGAAACCGCACCATTGGAGAGTGCCGAATACACACTGAATACCATCACCACCTGGCCACCTGAGAGTTTTGCAATATCAGGATTCACTTCCACCACTTCAGTTGCTGGTTCCTTGGCAGAGGCACTGACGGTATCACCGAGATGCAGGGCGTAGGGTGTCGACATAAAACTGCCTGGCGCATCCGGTGCGGTGATGAACTTCATCTTGCCATAAGGCAGCAAGAGGCCAACGCGCAAATCCAGGTCGTCGTTGTCGTCTTCACCGTCGCCATTATCCAGCCAGGTCGCCTTGACGACGAGTTTCCTGGGTGCGCCCGCCCCTTTTTCCAGTGACACTTTATGTGTTTGCCCGACCTTGGTGAGCGATACCTTGGACAAGGATACTTTCTTGACTTCTGCCTGCTCTGAAGCTGGCGCTGGTGCTGGCTCGGCCAGGCTGCCACCAAAATGGGTAACCAGAGCATCCAGGCCGCCGTTAAAGCCCTGGCCTATGGTCATAAAACGCCACAGACCATCCTTGCGATAAAACTCGGCAAGCATGACCGCTTTTTCTGCGCTGAAATCTGTGCCTGAAAATGCAAACCTGGCTTTTTCAATGTCCTGGTCCAGCAAGCGCAAATACCCACTCTGTAGTTGCGACATGGTCCCGCTGCCGTCGATACTGGTTGTGATGACGATGCGGTCTATCGTCTGGGGAATTTTTTCCAGTTCAAACTGGAAACCCTGCAGGTCACCAGTTACACCAGTAAGTGAAATGCCGCCACAAGGCGACGTAGCCTGGTTGAAGAAAATCATATAGCGGTCATCCGACAACTTGCCCTGGGCATCCAGGCCAAAACAGGCGAAATCGAGGGGCAAGCCCTGTCCCTGCAGCCCCACACGTACAGAATTACCAGCAACAATATTTGATAGCGGCAAGCGCTGGCCTCTGGCTAGATTTTCCATGGATGGTCCTATTCCTTAGTGCATTCAATTAGTGGGAACAATGACATCAGTCACAAAATATTCTGTATCGCCAAAGCATGATGTTGGCACGCCTTTGTGTTGTCCATACTTGAGCACTACCCTCTTCCCGGCAGCAGCACTGATTCTTTTGGCGACGGCATCATCTCTTACAGTGAACTGGAATTTCTCCGGAATGGCACCGGGCATGGTAACGAGAGCAAGCTCGCCTTCCCATGATTTGCATATCCAGCCACGCTTGGACATTTTTTGCATGTAACCGGCACGTTCACCTTCAGAAAAAGCATAACTGAGTGTGATCCATGTGTACAAGGAAAACAGGATGAAAGGGAGTAGCGCGACAGTCGCAACAATCAATTTTACTTTTCTAGTAACTTGCATCTTGTTCCTCGTTCACTGGTCGGGATACATCGTGGGAGTGCTGGCCAAATAGTTTCGAGCGTTCCAGGGTTCTGATAGCCCATGCCTTGTGGGTGGCAATCTCGCACATGGCGTTATGCATCTTGAATACGGCAGGGCTGTTGACATTCAAAATGGCACTTGCCGATTCCATTTCTGTATTCGATACCCTGTAATGGCATTCTATTTCTTCAATCTGGTCCGGGTGTATCGCGGTTTTTCCTACCAGGCCGTGGGCCAGGTCCTGTATTACCTCCTGGTCCAGCAATTCAGGCAAATCGAGATACTCAAACACGGGCGCTGTCAATTCAAAGCCATGCGGTTTAAAAATGGTCACCAGCTTTGCTATCACACTGCCTAGCGGTGTTTGATAGATTGTCACTGAGCGAGGTCGACGCAAACCCAGCAGCGCCAGCAAGTCATTCCCGCCTATCCTGAGCGCGAGGATGCGAGCCTTGACTTCGGGTGCCAGTAAGATGCTACGCAACTGACGCATGGCATCATCACAAAATACTTCTGCAGTTTCCAGCGTAGGCATCAACAGATGTGCAGTATCTTTTACCAGCGCAAAGTAGTCATGGAAATTTTCTGCACTGGCTTTGGGGATGACAAAGCCAGTCAATTTTTCTGCACCATGCATGGCCAGCACTCGCTTGAGTACCTCAACATTTCTGACGCGTACAAAGCGATCAGCCTTGCATGCGAGGTGCATGTTTTCCAGCGTAAGTTGCAGGTTGAACAGTGCATAACCCAGTGCTTCTTCCGAAACGGCGTCTTCAGTGCAAAATATCAGGGAGCGCGCATTCGGGAGCAATTCACCATTGGCGATCGCCAGTAGATTCTTGTGATTTGCTGGCACATACAAGGATGCGCCCATAAATTGATTAGCCATCTAACGCACTCCGTATTATCGATACAGCCTGATAAGGTAAATGAACATCGACTTCCAAAGGAACTTGCTTTTCTTTTGCCAGGACGATGAGATGTTGTACATCGATGGCATCCGCATTCCTGATGACGACCACTCTGGGTACACGTCGCAACAGCACCCTGGTGGCCTCACCTATCCCTGGTTTGATCAGGTTGATATCTGTCACCTGAAAGCGCGCCATCATGGTTTGCAGGCAGGCCAGTGAGACTGACGCGGCCTTTTCCCGGTCTACCGGCACTGCATCCAGCGTCTTCCTTTTTGCAAAGACCTGGCTGGCAAGTTGAATAATGTCGTCAGCAAAACTGATGGACCTGTCATGCGGCAGGAATTCATCATAGAAAACACAGCCATGAAAATCATGTTCAGTGATATCCGCATTCAGGATGGAGCGGCTGACCAGGCCAGACACTGTGGCATTGAGTATGCTGGACGGAATTAAATAATCATCGCTACTTGCGGCAAATGCGGCCGTTCCAGCCAGATCCGACAAGACATACAAACCTGGATCTATCGAAGTCCCATGCACGCGATTGAAATCATCTACGGTTTTGTGCAACTCCCTGGAGATGACACCTTTGCCGGTCCAGCCATCGACAAACACGATGGAGGCATCTTTGTGTGTTTGCAAGATATGCTGTAGAGCGACGGTATCAATGCCGCGGTCACGGATAATGGAAATCGAGTAATGCGCGACCCTGGCCCCCATGCTGGCTTCCAGCACATGCTTGAGTATGACGCCAACAGGCGTGCCAGCCCTTGCCAGTGAGACTATCGTCAACTCTGGCCCTTTGCGTTCACGGATAATCGCCGCCAATGCAACGCAGTCCTCTGCCATTTTTTGATTATTGGCAGCGCAGGCTTGCTCAAAGATGTGCAAGTAGGCTGGCGAAGGCAATGCCTCGGGCGACAGCATTTCACTGTAATGGCGCTGCCCTGTCTGTATCAGCAATTCTTTCTCTGACACTTTGGTGAAACTCATCAGTGGCAGTTGCTTCAACAAAAACTTCACATCGTCTGGACGATAACTTCCACTGAAACTCATAGAGCCTCCAGCGCAACACCAGCCAATTGCGTGGACCTGGGAATGATCGCGTAATCACATTGCGACATGAAGCAGGCATCAGACTTGCTGTCGCCCATGCCAAAGCTGAGTATTTCACCGTGTTGTTCAGACAAAACCGCCTTTAGGTGCAAGACCGCATTGGCCTTGTTCAGTGCCTTCGGCAGCACGGCCAGATTATTGCCATTACGGTGCAGATAATAGTCTTTGCCATCGGATGCCAGCCAGGGGGCAACCACATGTTTTTCCACTTCAGCCAAGGGCTCCGGCTTTTTGTGGGGGTCTTTCAGGACCATATAAAATGGCGTGCCAAAGTCCTCGATCAAACGGGCTTTGCCGGTAAATCCCACTTTGCGGCCATAGTCATCGATGTGCTGCATGACATCCATCAAACCCGGCAGGGCCAGATGCATTTGTGATTGCTTGGCCGAGAGATAAGACAAATCTGCCTGCCCGTCTTCACTCAAGATCACGCCGCCATAATTGATGATGGCGTAGCTATTGAAATCCAGCTTGACGCGATTGTAGGCATCAAAATTTCTTGCTGTCGTCGGGATCAGCGTCATCGATTGCTCGAACATGCCCAGCAACTCGCGCTGCTTTTGGGTTGAATACGAAATCGGTGCGCCATCTTTCAAGAAAGCGATGGGTTTCAGATCAGTGGCATCGCCACACTTTTCCATGGACTGGAACAGTGTGTCATCCAAATCAACAAAGAGAAATTTTTTCAAAATGCGACTCCTTGGTAAAGTGAATTAAGTCCGCGCCAGTCTGTCTTGCTGTTTCCAGCAGCGCGTCATTGACGGGTGTTTCATGGCACAAAAACACATGGTCATACTGACGATCTGCGACGTTGTATACAAAATTGGAAATACCTTCTCCATAATTATCTGCAAATTGCAAAATGCTGCTCACGTCCCCCCATTGCATGATGGGTGAGCGTGTTGTTGACTGCACCTTGACATCAAGCCCGCGGGCCTCCAATGCCAAACCCAGGCTATAGGCCGGATGCATGAATTCACCTGTACCAAGCACCAACACTTTTGCATCTGGTGGCAAGCTTTGCACCAATGTGCTGACTTGCGACTCGTCCAGGACGAGTTCATGCGTAATCCCAACCCGGCCAAACTCAGTGCTGGCACCGCGATCTACCGCTGTTTGAAATGCTTGCGCTGGCACGTCCGGCACCAGGTATTCACACTGCTGAAAATCATATTCACCAGTCAGCGCCGAACCTATGGTGACTTCCAACCCAAATCTGACTGACAAGCTATTGTTTCTTTCTTGTCCCATGAAATTGGTAATCGTCGACAAGTGCAGTCGTCTGATATTCGGATTAAATTGCTGGAATGCGTTCTTCAGATTAAGAAAAGTATTACCTGTACTGGCTTCATCATCCACCATCACCAGTGATTGCGCCTGCATGATTTTGTTTTTCATGAGCGCATCTTTGGGCATGTGAATAAACTGGCGCGGAGCATGGCTATGTGCTTCTTCAAACTCGATCAATTCATAATCGCCTACGTGATAGCGGGTGGTATGAATAAACAGCACAGATTTTTCTGGATGCATGCGCTGATACGCTTCAAATACACCCTGGCCCAAACCTACCGCGGTTTCTGCCATGGCGATAAAGACCACAGGTTCAGGCAAGTCTGCGGCAATTTGCTCAGCCAGGGCTTCATGGATCTCTTTCATGAGTGAGGGACGGACGGGCCAGTGCTTGCCCAGTACCTTACTCAGGAACAGAAAACCGCGTTTCAGGTTGGCACGTGCGGCAAAACCCATCAATGAGTCCAGGCTGAATAATTGCTCGTGCACAGCCACAGACAGCAGGCCAGTCGGCAGTTGCTGCTTTATCTGCATACTCATTGCTGGTGATGATTGTTGCGCCATAATCGTCATACAGAAGCAATCGTTATTGGTACTGAAATTTCCATCACACGGATACCCTGATCTATAGCCGGCACTTCCAGCTTATCAAAACCATCCACAAAACCTTTGACAGCCAGGTAAGGCAAGTTAGGCCCGGCCTGGCACGCCATGGCGATACCACCAGACATGCGGGCATTGATTTCGAGCAGTCGCGGCTTGCCCTGGGTTTCTTTAAACTGCACGTTGTAGATGCCACTCAACTGGAATTGCCTGGTCAGCTCCCTGACCGCCTGCATGATAACGGGGTCGCATTCTATGGTTTGCCCATAGCCTGCCAGCGGCGACTTCTTGCGTGGCACTGCTGCCACCACTACACCTGCATTGCCGACGCAATCAACGCTGTACTCCGGACCTTCCAGATATTCCATCAGCAGCATGGGCTTGCATTCGCCCATGTCTGCCAGGCCACGCCGAAAATCTTGCAGGCCTACTTTGTACTGCTCGCCAGCAATCAGCAATTGCGCGGCATTGCGCTCATCGTCGAGGATACCAAAACCCAGGCCATACACTGATATCGATGGTTTCACGCACAAACGCGGAAAACGTACCTTTAATTCGGCGTAGGCTGCATCAAATTCAGCAACGCAAGTGAATACGCGGTATTCAGCAGGAAATGCATCAGACAATTGCACTTCTGCGCAAAATTGTGCCTTGTCATTTAACAGCCGCAAAACTTCTGGCGTCGCCACATTCATCACACGCGTGCCCTGGGCTTCAAACCGAGCTTTGTGTTCGGCGATCAATCTGGCTTCATGACCCGGCCAGAACAAATCAACCTTGCGATCAATGCAAGTTTGCAAACACCAGTCGACGTATTCTTCGCCACGCAAATCTCTGGGTTCAAGCAAGAATTGATCGGCCACGCGCTGGGCAGCTGCATGTGGGTTGGGGTGACTATAAGTAATCGTAAATTCGTTCGTCACATCGGCCTGTTTGATCAGGCCGATGGCTGCATAGACAGACGAAAAAGTCCGGTTAAACCAAAGATGCATGTATCGCTTACAGGTGAGGAGTGATTTGTGGCATCAAATCATTGAATGTGCGACCTGAGCCGATTTCACCGATGGCATGCATTTTCCATTCGCCATTGTGACGATACACCTTGCTCATGATCTGTGCACTGTGGCTGCCCAAGGTCGTCAGATTGAAGCGTGCTACTTCCTGGTTATTAGCACCGTTCAAAATGCGGCAAGTGGCGTTGTCCACTTGCGAAAAATTTTGACCAGTAAAGCTGTTGACCGTAAACACCAGGCTTTTGACAGTGGCAGGAACGCGTGTCAAGTCCACTGTGATCTGCTCGTCATCACCGTCGCCCTCGCCCGTACGGTTATCACCGCTATGCACGATGGAACCATCTTTTGACTTCAATTGGCGGAACCAGACAACGTCAACCAGATTATTCTGTTCATCAAACATCAAACAGGAAGCGTCCAGATCTATTGTTGGCGCAGATCCACCGAAACCCAGGAAACCTTTCGATTTCACAGCGTCCCAACCCAAACCCATAATGATCTTGGACAAAGTTGTTCCAGCTTCTTTGTCGAGGGAGATCTTTTGTCCCTTACTGAGATTCACACCCATCTTGATACTCCATTTCTATATTGATGATTACAACTATCGACCGGAACGGCCACCAGCTACTTTTTGCATCCATTCCACGAACGCGTCACGGTTGCGCGAACAGATAAATACTTTTCCACTACCTTTGAAACGCAAAACTATGCCTTCACCACTGGTCACACTATTGACGATGTTGCCCAGAAATGCACCTACACCACTGCTGTTGTTAGCTGTGGTTACAGATATCTCGTATTGCAAAGTATGGTCCCAGCAGACGACATGTGAATTATCGATAATCACATCTTTTCCCGGAGACACTTCCAGTTCAAACATGGAACCAAAACCGGACACCACCATTTGCCCTGAACCTGAAGATTCCATGACGAAGAAACCACCGGATTGTGCAAACAAGGCATTGCCTATATTTTGCATCCGGGTTTTCATTTCTACACCTGTCGTCGCAGCGACAAATGCACCATCATTCAATATGTATTGGCGCGGACCAATATCAACTACTTGCATCGCGCCAGGCAATACAGGGGAAAGCAGGCAATCGCCATCGCCGTTGACTGCTTCTATATGTTGCTGGAAGAATGACTCGCCATTCGCCATGCGGCGCATCAATGATGAAATCAATCCTCCCTGCATCTTGCCCTTCAATTCCAGGTTGGCTTCCATCATGACCATGGCATCTGATTCACAATAGATTTTTTCACCTTTTTTCATGGTCACGTGGAGAAATGGATCCACGTCACCAGTCGTTGTAAATGTAGGCACGATTCAGTCTTTCTAAAATTAAATTAAAATGCCGCGGCTTTTTGCCAGCTTGATCCATTCTGGATATTCACTCATGAGCAAGTCATACAGCTCATCATCGCTTAACTCATCAGGTGCAGCAACCGAGAAATAGCTGGCATTGTCGATACAGCGGCCTTGCAATTCGTCGAGTTTTTCCAGAAAGGGAAAATCAGAACTTGCAAACGACAGCAATTTTTTGCTCTTGGACTTCCTGCCTTTACCTATGCCCATGAATTGCCAGAAAATGGGTTCAAAACTGGCCCATTTGAGCTGTTTTTCTGTGAAGGATTGATCCGAGGTAGAGCCATCCGTCACGAACATGACATACACAGGTAGATTGGCCGGACTGACTTGCGTTGCTGCTTGTCCATTATTCGCAGGCACATAGAATTTACGCACAGCTTCCATGGCAAGACCATACCTGGTATCACCTTCCAGAGGGTAGGTGTGGATAGCCTGCTGGACAAAAGCCTGGCAATTCTGCAGCCCCATCGCTACTGGCTGGTGTACATTTTTCCCAAACAGGAAAACATCGATTTCACCATCATCATCAAACTTGCAACCGAGCGCCAGGATTTTTTCAGCAAATTTTTGTACTGCTCCCGACTTGTACAAGCCATTCATGGAACCTGAAATATCGAGCACCAGACAAACCTTGGCCTTGTGCGAACCGAGTCCCACTTTCTCCAGCGAGAGGGTGGCTTTTTTCACCAGACTGACTAATTGGGGCGCTTCTTTTTCAACACGTTTTTCCAGCGAAATTCTTTGTTCGTTTGCGGCATTATCCGCTACCGTTGCCGACTCGGCAGCAGCCACTTCACCACCAAAATGCTGTACCAGAGCATCCAGGCCGCCATTAAAGCCCTGGCCAACGATCATGATCCGCCATTGACCGTCTTTTCGATAAAGTTCAGCCAGCATGACTGCCTTTTCATTTTCAAAATCTGCTTTTGAAAACGCATAGCTGGCATGGTCTTTCAAGACCACGGAACCAGACTGTATCGCTTGCATATTGCCCTGGCCATCGATACTCATGGCGATCACCAGTCTGTGTATGCTGGCAGGCAATACATTCAAATTAAAGTTGAAGCTGCTTACGGCGTTCAATTGTGAAAACCGTACGCCGCCGCAGGGTGAAGCCGGCTGGTTGAAGAAAGTCATATAACTTTCATCAACCAGCTTGTCAGTTGCATCCAGCGCAAAGCATGAAAAATCCACGGCATGACCAGTTACTGTCATGTCAATCTGGCAGCGATTATCTGACAGAATATTAGCAAGCGGTAATCGCTGCCCTTTAAGTAACGGTGTCATACCAGGATCTCAATTAAAGATGATTAAGCATTGACGCCAAAGGATCTTGCCAGTGGGCCCAGGCCGCCTTTGAAGCCCTGACCGATGGCCTTGAATTTCCATTCTGCGCCAGCACGATAGATTTCACCAAAGATCATGGCAGTTTCAACAGAGCCATCTTCAGACAAGTCAAAGCGGGCGATTTCTGCATTGCCATCGCCATTCAGGCAACGCATGTAAGCCTTGCCTACCTGACCGAAGTTTTGCTTGCGCTCTTCTGCCTGGTGGATGGTGACGCAAACAGCGATCTTGTCGATTTCTGCTGGCACCATCGTCAAATCAACCAACACTTTTTCGTCATCACCATCGCCACCGCCAGTAGTATTGTCGCCGGAGTGGGTAACAGAACCATCTGTGGATTTCAGGTTGTTGTAGAAAATGAAGTCGGAATCAGCACGGACTTTACCGTCTGCTTTCAACAAATAAGCACTGCCATCCAGATCAAAGGCAGAACCGTCTGTTGCGCGCGGGTCCCAGCCCAGGCCAATGACGATTTTCTTCAAGCCAGGAGCTTCTTTGCTCAAGTTGACGTTACCGCCTTTTTGTAAACTAATAGCCATTTTATTTCCTTTGTAAATTAGATGAAATTGATTGCAAAAAAAAGCCAACTACACTTAACACATTCTTGTCATCAGGCGATCTGTACACCATGTTGCGTCGCCAGTGCTGACAAGCCTCCAGCAAACCCTTGTCCGACTGCCTTGAATTTCCACTCGCCATTGTGGCGATACACTTCACCAAACACCATAGCCGTTTCTGTCGAATAGTCTTCCGACAAATCGAACCGGGCGATCTCGCCATTCGTTTCATTGTTCACGATACGGATATACGCATCATGTACCTGCCCAAAATTTTGCTTTCTGCCCTCTGCATCGTGGATGGTGACAGCCACCACCAGGCGTTTGATTTCAGCAGGCACCAGGTTCAGGGTCAGTTTGATTGCTTCATCATCCCCATCGCCAGCCCCGGTTTTATTATCACCTGTGTGTTCCACTGAACCGCAGGTGGATGTCAACTGGTTGTAGAAGATAAAGTCATTATCGCTACGTACCTTGCCGTTCTCACCAACCATGAACAAGCTGGCATCGAGATCAAAGTCATGCCCGTCTGAGGCACGCGAAGACCAGCCCAGACCGACTAGCACATTGTTCAGATTCGGGTCTGTTTTCGATAAATTGACATTACCGCCTTTTTGCAGACTGATAGCCATACACTCTCCAGATTATTTTTGTTCTGCCAATAATGACTGACGTTTGTGTTTTACTGATGACCATACCGATGCCACGATAAATGCCACACCAATCAAGCCTGTGAAAATTTCAGGAATATGATATTTCATGCTGGCGAACATGATCAACGCCAAAATACCAATCGCATAATGCGCGCCATGCTCCAGGTAGACGAATTCCTCCAGCGTGCCCTGCTTTACCAGATAAACCGTCATGGAGCGTACAAACATCGCGCCTATGGCCAGGCCCAGCATAATGATGACAACATCATTGGTAATCGCAAACGCGCCAATCACACCATCGAATGAGAAGGATGCATCCAGCACCTCAAGATACAGGAAACCACCTATACCACCACCTTTAACCACGGCACCGATATTGACATCAGTTTCTTCTTCTTTCTCCAGCAAGCCGCTAATAAAGTCCACACCAACGTAGACAATAATGCCCCACACACCTGCAATCAGGACAACAAAGCGCTTGGCTTCTTCAACCATGGAGACGCTGAACACCACCACCAGCAGAGCCAGTAAAACAGGTACTGCGCCTACCTTGCCAAATGAAGCCAATTTCTCTTCGACATTGCCCATCCAGTGAAGTTCTTTATCTTCATCAAAAATGAAGTTCAAGAATACCAGCAACAGGAATACACCGCCAAATGCGGCAACTTCTGCGTGATGATTAATCAAATGCGTAGAAAATTGCTTGGGATCATTAATTGCCAGATTCCAGACTTCCATCATACCCAGATCCGCCGCCTGGGCAACAATCACCAAAGGGAAGACCAGACGCATGCCGAACACAGCGATCAGGATACCCACCGTCAAGAAGATGGTTTGCCAGAAGGCATTCCAGTTTTTGAGAACAGAGGCATTGACGACTGCATTATCAAATGAAAGAGAAACCTCCATCACCCCTAATATTGCAGCAATGCCCAACGCAGTCATCGCCCCAGCGATGCCCGTGTGGACATAACCCCAATAAGCGGCAAGCCCCAGACAGACTGCCGTTATGAAGAAGGAAAACCTAAAGTGTTTCATTTTGTTTCCTAAAAGAATAATTTAATGAAGTGTAACTATGCCAAGAAAAATTGAAAAAGGTAAAACAACAAAGAATTTACCGTTGCAATGCACTTTTGTCCATTTGAATACGGATTTATCTGTTTATTTTGTCCAATCTTAATTGGTGCCAAAGTATACACATATCTCAAAAGCAAAACGTATTGATCAAGAGAATCATTACGTCACGCTATAAATCAGGCATTTATTGATATGCAGACAGGTACACTATAGAGGAAAAATTTTTCTGATACACAAATTATTCCGTAATTGTGGAGTCAGATAATAAGTGCTAGGATGTCAACATGAATAAACGACGTCATCAATGGTTAATGCCTTTGCCAGGTATGGAGTTGCTACATATTGAAGAGGCAAATCAGGATGAAATCACCATAGGACTGGAAACATCCAATACCCCTGGTGCTTGCCCGCGTTGTACATCTACCAGAGTGACCGGCTACGGACGGCTCAATATCAAAATCCGTGATGTCAATCTTGGTGCCCGCGTGGTGTTTCTGAATATAAAACGGCGCAGATTTCGTTGCCAGCAATGCTTAAGCACGTTCAATGAAAGTATCCGCCACATTTCCGAGCATCACCGCGCTACTGAAAGATTTATTGAGCATATAGGAAATCTGGCGTTGCAGATGTCGTTTACTGCCATTTCGAGGCAATACCGTCTTGACGAAAAAACGATACGAAATATTTTCAACGAAGCCCAGCATCACCGCAAGAGCAAGAGCCTGGTCATCCCCCCTGAGCTGGTACTACTCTGGACACCGCACCTGCTAAAGCATGCGCGCAGCATATGGGTCAATACGGCAGAACTATCACTGTATGAAATGCAGTCAGATATCAAGCCGCCGACGCTGCAAGCTACGCTGGACAGATTGATTGCTTCAGGGCATACAAAGCGTATTATTGTGCCGCCTGACCCTGCAATCATCAAGACATTGCAAAAAGCTGCAGTCATCCCACTCAGACTGGATAGCCGTACTTGTCAGCGCCTGGTCAACACTATTTGCTTGCCATTTCTGGAAAGCAAGGAAATTGCTGATTATCAGCAACAATTCAACAAATTCACCGAAGCAATATCTATCGAAGAATTTCAGGGTTTGTACCATACAGTCATGCAGCCCCCCAAGCCCATCAAGAGCAAAATGAAACATGTCATGTCGTCACTGGCCTTGTTTGCTGATGCACAATACCCGTTATTTGAAAAAATTTCAGATGAATGCGATATTCAGCTCTACACACTTGCCAATGCGATTAACAACCAGTTTGCGCGCAGGTCCTATGAAGTCATGCATTCTGTCATGATACTTGACCAGCACTTGCATAAATTCAAGCGTATACAATCAAGTCCATCGAATCAAACAAGTGATGTGTTCCCTTGCCCTGAAAATCAACTGGATTATTACAAGATGGATTATGGTACACAGATTAATTTACTCAACGCTCGCCTGAGCGCACTCAATTTACCAGTCAGTTTGTTGTAGCAATAAAGTCGTAAAATAGCGCTGAAGTCCCTACACTTTCCTGAGGAAGAAAAAATGAGAAAATTACCTGTTTATTTATTGCTGGACTCCTCCGGCTCCATGCATGGTGAGCCAATTGAAGCCGTGCGTAATGGTCTTCAAACCCTGGTTGCTGCATTGCGCCAGGATCCGCATGCACTGGAATCTGCCTATTTGTCTGTCATAACTTTCGCAGATGCAGCTCAGCAAGTCGTACCGCTGACAGAGTTAAGCCAGTTTCAAATCCCGACCATTACTGCCAGCGGCACCACTGCCATGGGCGCTGCCCTGAGTCTACTGGTGGAATGCATTTCCCGGGAAGTGGCTGTGACCAGTGCTGAAGTTAAGGGTGACTGGAAACCCATCGTGTTCATGATGACCGATGGTGAAGCCACCGATGACATGACCAATAGCATTGCCGAATTGAAAAAAGCCAAGGTTGGGACATTTATTGCCTGTGCTGCTGGCCCAAATGCCAACACCAGCCATTTGTCGCAAATCACAGACTCCGTCGTCAAACTTGATACAGCTGACAGCAATACCATCAAGGCCTTCTTCAAATGGGTCAGCGCATCTATCGCGACCACCAGTCAGAAAGTTGATTTGCAAAAGAAAGAGACGACAGGCTTGAGCGACCTTCCGCCACCGCCCCCCGAAGTCAATGTAGTTCTTTAATTTCTCAATTTTTTAGGAGTAGCTATGGCAGTGAGTTTGAAAAAGGGCCAGGGCGTCAGCCTGCGCAAGGAAGAAAATGATCTTTCAAAAGTGACTATAGGGCTGGGCTGGGACGTTGCCGAGGAAAAAAAAGGCTTTTTGGGAAAATTGTTCAGTGGCCCTGCGGAAGAATTTGATCTGGATGCCATAGCGATATTGCTTGGCCCTAAGGGCAATATTCAGCATCTTGGCAAGGATGAAAATGGCCAGCCAAGCATTGCTGGCAGTGACGTCATATTTTTCAATTCCCTCAAACATCCCTCAGGAGCCATCTGGCTTACAGGCGATAACCGCACTGGTGACGGTGATGGCGATGACGAACAGATTATCGTCAAACTCGACCAGATACCCGCCATCTATGAACGCATCGTTTTCATCGTTGCCATTTATCAGGGCCGGGAACGCAAGCAGCATTTTGGCAGGATCAGCAATGCCTTTATCCGCGCGGTAGATGCCAAAAACAAAGAGGTCTGCCGCTATGATGTTAGCGTCGATAGTTCTTTCAATAACCGCAGCGCGCTGACCTTTGCAGAATTTGTACGAGAAGGGGCCAACTGGTCATTCAAGGCCATAGGTACGCCACTGGATTCGGATAATTTGATGGAAATCATCCGCCCTTACCTGTTTGACCCAACTTAATCTGAAAGACCACTATGTCCGGACGCCGCTTACCTGTTTATATTGCCCTTGATACTTCTGGGTCGATGCGTGGTGAACCAATACACTCCGTCAATGTCGGCATACAAGCGATGCTGACATCATTGCGCCAAAATCCATTTGCGCTGGAGAGTGTCTACCTGTCCATCATTACTTTTGACGGCAAGGTTACAGAAATACTGCCGATGACGGCACTTGAAAATGTCCGCATCCCGGAGATCGTCTGCCCGGAATCCGGCCCGACATTTTTGGGTGAAGCATTACATTTCATTTGCGACAAAGTTGCAGTCGAAGTCAGGAAGTCAACGCAGGAAACAAAAGGTGACTGGCGTCCATTGTTGTTCATCATGACGGATGGAAAGCCCTCCGACACTTTGCAATTCAATGAAAGTATTCCGAGAGTGAAACAGGCAAATTTTGGCACCATCATTGCCTGCGCCGCCGGTCCTAAAAGCGTGCCTGATCAGCTCAAGGCACTGACGGATACCGTGGTCAGCCTGGACACCATGGACAGCAATAGTTTTTCCAGTTTCTTCCAGTGGGTCAGTGATGCTGTCACTTCGGGTACAACGAGCATGGGTACAGCCACAGCCGTGGAATTGCCGCCACCACCACCAGAAGTTCAGGTTGTCCTCTAACATTATTCTTTAAAGGATTTTTGATGCGCCGCCTACCTATTTTCCTGATGCTCGACGTTTCTGAGTCCATGGTTGGAGATAACCTGCGCCAGTTGCAACAAGGCCTGGAACGCCTGGTGACGAGGTTGAGAACTGATCCTCACGCACTGGAAACCGTTTATCTCTCTACTATCGTCTTTGCGGGAAAACCGCGCACCCTGACTCCTTTAACTGAACTGGTGTTTTTCTATCCGCCACGCCTGCCGGTCGGCTCTGGCACTTCTCTGGGTGCTGGCTTGATGCACCTGATGGACGAGATAGACCGCAATGTGGTCAAAAGCACTTCCGAAAAAAAGGGCGACTGGAAACCTGTGGTCTACCTCATGACCGATGGCAAGCCCACTGATGACACCAGCAAGGCGCTGGAACGCTGGAAAGCCCAGTATGCCAGCAAAGTCACCCTGGTCGCGATAGGCATAGGCAAGCACGCCGCATTGGGCACCTTGCGCCAGCTGACTGAAAATGTCCTCCAGCTTGATACCAATTCCGAAGAGGATTTCAAGCGCTTTGTCGACTGGGTCACCATGTCTGTGGTGGCACAAAGCCGCAGCGTCTCCATGAGTAATGTCGAAGGTGTCAATCTGGCCAAGCTTGATGACTCCATCATGAAGAAAATTGGTGACATTGTCGATGCGGCGGTCGTTGATGAAGATATCGTCGTCCTCACAGGTCAATGCTCAAACAATAAACTACCCTATCTGATCAAGTACGAACGCATACAAAATCAGCTGCAGCTCGAAGGGCATGCATTCAAGATCGATCAGTTTAATCTGACCGGGGTTTATCCCATGGAAAAAGATTACTATGACTACTCAGACCAACGCGCCCTTGTCAGCACCGTCAGTTCTGATGCATTAATTGGCAGTCCAGGCTGCCCGCATTGCGGCAACCCCATCGGTTTTGCAATGTGCGCCTGTGGCCAGATCATGTGTCTGAAAGGACCAGGCTCAGCAACTTGCCCAGCCTGTAACAAGGAAGGCAATTTTGGCTATTGTGAAGGCGATGGGTTCGATGTCAATCGTTCCCGCGGCTAGTATCCAGGAGATTTTGTGAGCTCAAAAAGCACTGCCATCGAACTGTATGCGCATATACTGCTGGAACAAAATGGCAATAGCAAATCTGACATTGATCACTACATAGGAGATCCGCGCTTTGGGAATTTTGTCAAAAAACTTGAGGGATACATGCTCAGGGATTTCAATGCATTCCTAAAGTCCAGGTCCACATCAGCGAACCCGCCTGCGACTGAATCCAGGTTTTTTCCCCCACGGAATTTGCCTGCACCTCCTGTCGTCACGAAACATGAGTTTAGCGAACTGCCCCCTCTTGCCTCCGCTTCACCCAAGTCAACACCGCCTCAAGAAGCCAAGCCTGAAAGCCAGGTCTTAGCGCGTCATACAGAAAGTGATGCAATGAAAATACCGTCTCAAGTTGTTCCGGGGCCTGCTACCGATGCTGCCGCATCTCTCCCTCCCGCCACGACGAAAACACCCGCCGCCATCTCGGATCACAAGAATATCCGCTTTGTCGTATCGAACGCGCGTTGCCAGGAAGCCTACACTTCAAAAGTAATCCCTGATCAGGCCCAGACCGAGAATTATCAAATTCTCGACATCATCGTCCCTGAGCAATTGGGTTTGAGATACAACGACGTACTGGAAGAACTGAGCGGCATACCAGCGGTTCAGGGAGATTTCCCGATTCAGATCACTTATCGGTTTACCAATGAACAGTCAAATCGCCTGGCGACCTTGAACATCACTGTGACACCCAATCCAAAATCCATGTGGCTCAATAAGCCATCCGATAAAGGTGCGATTTACTGGAAGCCCGACGAGGATGCGAAGTTCGTCCAGGGAAAAAATCTTAATCTTGTCGCAGCCAGCAAGCGCGGCCGCTCACATGCCCATGTGGGTTCATTTCGCGACGATGATTTCAGTATTGAGTATCTGACAGAATCTGACTGGGGTATCGCCATCGTATCAGATGGTGCCGGCAGTTGCAGTTATTCACGCCGAGGTTCCCAGATTATTTGCGACACTGCCTTGCAACATATCAAAAGCACCCTGAATGCTGGAAAACCAGATGCCATTGGTTTGGCGGCTGAAAATTATTCGCGCGCGCGCAGCGCAAATACCGATGCTGTACAAACTGAAAAATTGCGGCTGGAACTGCGCAATGAGTTGTACCTCACCGTTTCACATGCAGCCTATCACTCTGTCGTCAAAATCCTGGAAGAAGTCAGTCTCGTCGCAGATGCAAAGCTGAAAGATTTTTCCAGTACGGCACTGATTTCCGTCTGCAAGAAATTTAGCTTTGGTACCTTGTGCGCTGCCTATTGGGTGGGCGATGGCGCTGTTGGTGTCTACAGTTCAAGCAAGGGTATCAGCTTGCTGGGCGAAGTCGATAGCGGCGAGTTTTCAGGCCAGACACGTTTTTTGGACAAAGACGAAGTGACTGCGGAGGCCCTGAGCAAACGCCTGCGTTTTGATGTATTTGACGATGTCACAGCCTTTATACTGATGTCAGATGGCGTTTCTGACCCTAAATTTGAGACCGAAGCTCGTCTGGCGCGTAGCAAGGATTGGGACGCTCTATGGCAGGATATGAATGCCGCTGTGGCGATTGTGCATGATGATGAAACGGATGCAAAGGCACAGAAATTGCTGGATTGGCTGGACTTCTGGTCACAAGGAAATCATGATGACCGCACCATCGCGATTGTTTACTAAGGATGCCTGATGAGTAAAATTGTTTCCCTTAAAGCCTCTGATGGAAGTACTGTTGAATTTATCGACGAGATCAAAGCATCTGGCGGCATGAAGGATGTGTATTTTTCACCGAACAAGGATTATGTTGTCGCCTTTTTTCGGGGTGACGCCGATATGGCAACCAAAGAACGGGTCGCCGTCATCACAGGCACTTACCGTGACCGTATCTTTAACCAGGTTGGCGGAGATTACTGGAAAAAACTATTTTGCTGGCCGACTGCCATGGTTGAGTATCAAGGAAAAATCGGTGTCGTCGTGCCTTTCTACGACCCAGAATTTTTCTTCAAGATTGGTTCGCGCAACAATGACATGTTGCAAATCAAAGGAAAGGAGAAAGAAGGCAAATGGTTTGCCTCGGCCAATAATCGCAACAAGTTCCTGGATCCACGTGAACTGGGCGACTGGATGCTGCAGCTCAAGCTATGCCTGATGATATCGCGCGCGGTAAGGCGCATGCATTCGGCGGGCCTGGCCCATAGCGACCTGAGCTATCGCAATGTCTTGATTGATCCATCCAGCGGACGCGCCTGCCTGATCGATATCGATGGCCTGGTCGTGCCCGGGAAATACCCTCCTGACGTAGTGGGTACGCCTGATTTTATTGCCCCGGAATGCGTCGCCACGGCGCACATGGACAAACACGACCCCAACCGCAAATTGCCATCCATCGTGACGGACCGGCATGCCCTGGCGGTACTCATCTACATGTATCTCTTGTTCCGCCACCCACTGCGCGGTGACAAGGTACATGCGGCTGACGCCCAGCAAGATGAAGAACTGACGATGGGCAAGAATGCCCTGTTCATTGAGCATCCGACAGATGACAGTAACCGCATCAAGCTGGCTAATGTCAAACCAGCGGAGTTGCCGTGGAAAGATACCAGCAAGATCCCTTATCAGATCACCGGACCTTATTTGTCCGAGCTGATACTGAAAGCATTTACGGAAGGCTTGCAAGACCCGACTGCCCGCCCTACGGCAGATGAATGGGAAAATGCCTTGGTCAAATCCATCGATTTGCTACAGCCATGCAGCAACAAGGCTTGCGAACAAAAATGGTACATCTTCGACAATAAGACAAAGGCCGTTTGCCCTTTCTGCAAAACGCCGTTTTCAGGCCCGTTGCCTGTACTGAACTTGTATTCATCGCGCAAGGATGCCAACTTCCGTCCTGATAACCATCGCCTGATGGTGTACACCAATCAATCTCTGTTCCAATGGCATATCAATCGCAATATCGTTCCCAATGAACGCTTGACTGATGAGCAGAAGAAACGGGTTGGCTACTTCGTCTATCACAGCGAGATATGGTATCTGGTTAATGAAGGCATGCCAGATCTGACCGAGGTAGCCACTAAAACACCGATACCGATAGGTGGCAAAGTGGCGCTGGAAGATGGCAAACAATTGCTCATGTCAAAACAGGATGGTGGTCGCCTGATTGTAGTGCAGATGGTGCTCAACTAATACATGCGGTCATCTGCTTGACCTAAAACGCTCTGTTTGCATTTTCTACCGCAGACAGAGCGCCGGGGACAATATGGTGCTTTTCAGGCGAGATTTACCTTGCCAGAATACTGACAAGTTTCTTGTCAAATTCCACGCCTTTCACCCCAATCATCACTTGTGCTTTTGTACCGTGCACAGTCACTTCCGCTGTCTGGGCTGAGCAATTTTCCTTAATGACCGTAATGGCAGCCAGTTCTTGCGATGCCGCATTTGCGGTAGATCGCAAGTGATACTGAGACGGCGCTGTTTTATCAGGCGGCACTTCAAACTGATCTGTCATACGCATGGTGGATGGGAAATTATGATGAGTGATGCAAATCGATGATCCTCCATTGTTCAGCCTTGCCATGCCTGGCGTATCGAACTGAAACGCCGAAAGTGCATGGAAGTTCAGTTCCCAGGTGCGGGCCGTAGCGCTGGTCGCCCAATCATAAATTACGGTGATTTGCTCGTTTCTGAAATAGGCAATAGAGCGCACGGCATTGCTAAGCAAAGGCCTCCACGTAGATTGGGGTGTCGTAGATACGCGCTGTCTGTACGCTTTACTCGCATCACCGGTCACAATGGCAATATTATTCACGTCTATCGCGTTATACAACTCTCCAGATGCCTCAGTGCTATCGAAAGGTGTGGTGGGGCGCGCAGGTATTGCACTTGAAGCAGACTCAGATTGCCCAATGCCGCCATCAAAAGTCAGTGCATTATGTGAACGGGTAGATTTAGTAAAAAGATGATGTGCAGACCCGTACTGAAAATAGTATCCACTGCTGATCAACATATCCTTGCCTTTGGAGACCAGGGTAAAACTATTTTGATCCGCATAGGAATGGCTATAGGCGCCCGACTTGCTTGACCTGAAAGCGATGCTGGATCTTTGCGCATCAACGCCATTGCTGGTCAGGGAGGCCAACCCTGCCTCCGGGAAAAACCAGCTATGTTGTGCAGGCGGTACAGCGGCAACCGGAGTGGAGCCCATGCTGATCAAACTAAAATAAGTGATGGGCCGGATAATTTGATTTGTCAGATTACCTGGATTTGCCTGGAAATACCATTGGTGTACACCATTTTTGGTAAATAAGGCATACGGCTGCAAAGTGTCATGTGAATAACCAAAATACATATAGTTGTAGGTGTGGTCGTTACCAAAAGGCACCATCAATTCTTTGTATAAGGGCGCTGTAAATGCCATCAGATAATCCACATATTTTGCATAGTAGGGAATACTGCTTAAATCATGACCGGTTACTGTTTTGATCGTCACCAAGGTATCCAGCAAAGTCGCCACATACCAACCATAGCCGTTCCCGTTAATAAAAGCGCCGTCATCTCCCCCCAAAGCGGTGCTGATCGCCAGGAAACTGTCATAGACATCCATCAGGGCATTTTCAGCAAACGGGAAATTACTGTCACCAGCCAGCAGTATCAAAACGTTGACGAGAAAACTGACATTGGTGACACCGTGTGAATTCATTTTATTTTTATGAATATCATTAATCAGATTTGCCATTTGTGCATACCTGACGCCGATTACCTTACTAATCATGTCGCGCTGGGCTGGCGTCAGATCGTCATAAAAGTAATCATAGCCTCTGGCAAGCGTCTGCAGCACTTGCCGCGCCGCTTGATCCTGAAAGGTATAGTTGGTGGTGCCGTTGACTGCATCCCAGCGCGCCAATTCGAGTAATCGTGCAATACCGGCTCTTTTTGTTTCTGTATCATTGGTCAAGGCGGCGACATAAGCCAGTTGTGCAAATTCTTTTCCAAATTGCGTTGTGGTCGCATTCAATGAACTGATCCATTGTGAGTATTCCAGGTCAGTTTGAAATTCAGCTCTGGTTCTTTTCCGAGGTTCAGTTGTTATGGGTGAGCTGGCGATTGTGGATGCCTGTTTACGCAAATTTGCAAAGGGTGAACTTGCATAGGACTGCAAGTTTGCAAGCAAACTTTCGCGCGTCATCCCTTTGGGTAAGCTGCGTGGACGAGCTCTCAGTTTTGCTGCTTCCGCCATCATGCCTGGCGTCACCACCGGGATGGGGGCGGCATTCTCATTGATAGAAAAGTGGCGGACACCGCTTTTGACAGTACTTCCGTTCTTTAGCTTGAAGCTGACGGACCATTCATAGTCGCCAATAGGCAATGAAGAAGGAATTTGAAAATGTGGAAATTTGCTGCCACCTGACAAATATGGTTTCCCCTCCTTGCTGATCGTGACGCTCCAGGGGGCAGGGAGACTAGTATCAACGTCACGGTAGCCCACTGGCCATTGCAAGACTGGGGGGTTGGTACCGGAATAGGCGCAATCTTCAGGATAAATTTTCCCTGAAGATAGCGGTAGTTCAGCAATGAAGTCAGACACAGGACCTGCAACACAAGATGAGTTAGACCTCGATTTAACTGCATTGCCGTCATATGTGGAAATAATGTGCCGTGGCACTGACGAATTCCCAGCTTGCGCTTTCACGGTATGGTTTCTCACCGCACTGCTTGGCACTGTGTGAATCTGTGCGTTGCTTGAATAAGGTAGGTTGGTGCCGCTTGCCTGCAGTGTGCTACCAAGCTTGACGACTCCCTCTGTTGTTGAATTACTCGCTGCCTGCGCTGGCAGATTCATCAAGTACATGAAGCAAAATATAAATTTAAAAATTGAGAGCAGTCTTGTGACGTATGGAATTGATGCCATTTTTTACTCCATTCAGTTGTCATTCATTGAAGAGCAGTGCGTGGGAGCGAGCATTTAAAAATCAGGCTCCCAGTATCGTTCTGTGCCCGTTCTACAAACCAAGAAAATGCCTCAAGCATCTGATGCTTTCCCTTGCTTGAACCAGCAACTACAGCGGGATCACCTCTCAGGAAGCATTGCTCCACCAAGAGTTTTCACAATTCAATTTGCTGCCAGGTCAATTTGCACCAGCATCTTCTGCCTAAGGCATCTAAGGATTATTTGCCAATTGATCTGTAAGGAAATTTGCCACATGGAACTATTGTTACTGTAAACACTTGTGTTAAATACGCAATTAGACCTTGGTATATATAGACAAGAGCGCGGGGAAATGCGCAATGCATCAAGTGCGCGATTTTTGCTATGGAAGCAAAACAAAGGAGTGAAAATAAGGTGTAGCCGGGCTTGTTGCGTGCTGCTCAGTATCGACGTGAGGCTTACCTGCCAGAAGTACAGGAACGCTCTGCGTTGAAGCTTTCCAGCCTGGGCGAGGAAACTTGAAGGTGTCATCCCAAAAACCATCCCTCGCTTTATCATGCCTCACAAAAGAATAAGCAGAGAGCGTTCGGCACGGCTAACCAAACAAGGCCGCCCTCTTGTTCAAATTGATGAAAATGCCGCCTTCCTTCATGCCCCCCATTAATTCTTGGCGCGCAATAGACTCTTCAATTTCTCCAGGCCAACTGGTTCTTCAGCTTGCAAGGGGATAACTGCCCACCGTGATGCATATTTGCTTGCAACGTCATTGATTTGCACCAGCTCATTGCGTGCCCTTTGACGCAATAGACTTGAGCTTGGATTTGCCATCGCCAAGCTGTTATTGATGATCCAGGCCCACGGCTCTATACCCGCGCGGCGCAAGTCTTCTTGCAAACCTGCTGCTTCGAGCACAGGAGTGGTCTCAGCAAGGGTGACGATGACGACCTTCGTCTGGTTCGGGTCTTGTAGTTGCATCATGGGGGTGGTGAAATGGACGCTGGTATTGGCCATCTGCCTCTCAATGTCCCGATGATAGGCGCCTGTCGCGTCGAGCAAGAGCAAGGTGTGGCCAGTCGGTGCAGTATCCATGACGACAAATTTCCTGCCTGCTTCACGGATAATGCGTGAAAAGGCCTGGAACACGGCAATCTCTTCGGTACAAGGTGAACGCAAATCTTCTTGCAGCAAAGCGCGACCTTGCTCATCCAGTTCCTTGCCCTTGCTTTTCATGACTTGCGCACGGTAACGCTCGATCTCAACCTGCGGATCTATACGGCTGACCGTCAAATTCTCCATTGTGCCATCCAATGTTTCAATCAAATGTGCAGCAGGATCAGAGGTGGTCAAATGTACCGGGTAGCCACGACTAGCCAGCTCTATCGCAATAGCGGCGGCGACAGTAGTTTTACCGACACCGCCTTTGCCCATGGTCATGATCAGGCCATGGCCACTGCCGACCAGACTGCCTATCAGATTAGACAAACCAGGTACGGCTGGTATTTCCACGGGAAGTGAATTTTCATGCTTGCGTACCAGGCTTTCTGGTGCCAGCAATGCACGCAGCGCGTCCAGGCCTACAAGGTTGAATGCTTGCAATGGTACATAGTCAGTAGGTGCGTCACACAGTATGGCTGGCATGGCAGTCAAGGCTGCCTGTTCGCGCTTCCAGACTGCTGCGGCAAGAATGTCACCTGCGACTTCGCTTTCAGGCAGTACGCCATTGATGACGAGATACTGGTGTTTGAAACCTATATCTGCCAGCTCTTCATGAGTGCGAGCTGCTTCCCGCAGGGTAGCGCTTTGGGCGCGTGCAACCAACACCATGCGGGTGCGTTGCGGGTCAGAAAGTGCATCAACAGCGGCATGATATTGCTCGCGTTGCTTTTCTAATCCTGCCAGTGGGCCAAGACAGGATGCATCGCCTTTACCTTCTTCCAGAAAGCCTGACCATGCTCCAGGCAGTTGCAGCATGCGTATAGTGTGGCCTGTTGGCGCAGTATCAAAGATGATGTGATCAAAGTCGTTGAGTATGGCGGGATTGGTCAACAGATCAGTAAATTCATCAAAGGCTGCAATCTCGGTCGTGCATGCGCCGGACAACTGCTCTTCCATACTTTTTAGCACTACATCAGAGACGTGCCCGCGAGCAGGCCCGACTATGCGATTGCGATAGATTTGCGCTGCTGCCTGGGGATCAATCTCCAGCGCGGACAGATTCACGACATCAGGTATAGCTGTTATGACATTACCAATACTAACGCCAAATACTTGTCCCACATTTGAAGCCGGATCAGTACTAACGATCAATACCCGCCTCCCGGCATCGGCCAGTTTAATGGCACTGGCACAGGCCATGGACGTTTTGCCAACTCCACCTTTACCAGTGAAAAATAGGAACTGGGGTGTTTCTGTGAGAAATAGCATGGCATTCCTTCAATTGGGGGCTGGTTCTTATCATTTAGTCTAAAGAGACTGCTTGCCTTAACATTAAGCAAGAACAAACATATTCATTTTACTTTACTTTAGTTCGACAATTCGATTATTATGGAATTATAGAAATTTCTCAGAAAGTCTATTTAGCAACATGGAAACAAAAAACGTATTGCTGGCATTGGCTGCCCTGGCACAAGAATCGCGACTGGCTCTGTTTCGCTTGCTGGTGCAGGTTGGTCCTGAAGGCATGGCTGCCAGTAAGATCAGTGAACAGCTGGGCGTGCCGCCGTCCTCTCTGTCTTTCCATCTGAAAGAACTGGCGCATGCCAATCTGGTGGAATCGCGTCAGGCTGGGCGTTTTGTCATCTACTCAGCAAACATCACCACGATGAACCAGATGCTGGGCTTTTTGACTGAGAACTGCTGCGGCGGCAACCCATGTTCACCAGTACAGGTGCAGCAATGTGCCAATGCTGAATAAACCAGACACCCTGCATTTACCTTTTCCTCATTATCCAGACGACTTATGAACGTTTTATTTCTGTGCACCGGCAATTCTTGCCGCTCCATCCTTGGCGAAGCCACCTTCAATCACCTGGCACCTGCTGGCTGGAAAGCCATGAGTGCCGGCAGCAAGCCTACTGGTCAGGTACATCCACGTTCGCTGGCATTGCTGGCACGCGAAGGTATCTCGACAGAAGGTTATGTCAGCAAGTCCTGGGACAATCTGCCAGCAACTCCGGATATCGTCATTACAGTCTGCGCCAGCGCTGCGGGCGAAACATGTCCTGCTTACCTGGGACCAGTCCTGCGCACGCACTGGGGCGTGGAGGACCCAGCACATGCGACTGGCACTGATGAAGAAATTGATGCAGCCTTTATGACTGCTTACCGCATCTTGCGCTCCAGGATAGAAGCATTCCTGGCACTACCGCTGGAAAAACTGGTGCAGGACCGACAGAAATTCAAGGAAGCACTAGACGATATAGGAACACTAGTTGGAGTCCGCTTATCATGAGTATGGCACGACGCCTGGTTTCTGAAGGCCTGGGCACGGCATTCCTGCTGGCTGTGGTGGTAGGCTCCGGCATCATGGCAGAGCGCCTGGCTGATGGTAATGTCGCCATCGCCTTGCTGGCAAACGCGCTTGCCACTGGTGCTGGCCTGATCGCCCTGATCCTGATGTTTGGCACGATATCGGGAGCACATTTCAATCCTGTTGTGACGCTGTCAGAAGCATTCCAAAGGAATATGCCCGGCAAGGAAGTGCTGCCTTATATCCTGGTGCAAGTGCTGGGCGCTTTTTCTGGTGTCGCTGCCGCACATGGCATGTTTGAACATCCCTTGTTTTTCGCATCGGAACATGTGCGCACTGGCACGCCACAATGGTGGAGCGAGTTTGTGGCGACCTTTGGCTTGATCGCCGTCATCATATCCTGTACACGCAGCCGCCCTGCGGTGACACCGTTTGCGGTTGCTGCCTATATCACGGCAGCATACTGGTTCACTGGATCGACTTCATTTGCCAACCCTGCCGTGACATTGGCGCGGGCTGCCAGCAATACTTTTGCTGGCATCCGTCCTATCGATGCTCCGGGTTTCATCATCGCCCAGATACTCGGGGCAACTGCAGCCACCCTTGTATTTTGCTGGCTATATCCGGCAACGCAGAAAGACACTGTCAGCCATTAATTAATGAGATATCCATGACGATCACCATCTACCACAATCCCGATTGCGGAACTTCCCGCAATACCCTGGCCCTGATACGCAATAGCGGTACCGAACCAGAAGTCATTGAATACCTGAAACAGCCACCAGGCAAGGAGAAACTGCAAGCACTGATCGCTGCCATGGGCATAACAGCGCGCGAACTTTTGCGCAAAAAAGGCACACCGTATGAAGAGCTGGGTCTGGATGATGGCAAGTGGACGGATGATGAACTCATCAACTTCATGGTCGCCCATCCGGTACTGATGAATCGCCCTGTCGTTGTCACCGCGATGGGAACCAAGCTATGCCGCCCTTCCGAAGCTGTGCTGGATATTTTACCGACACCACAAATTGGCGAATTTACCAAAGAAGATGGCGAGAAAGTGATTGATGCGGAGGGCAATCGTGTTCACCACAAATGACTTACCCAGCCTGCGCCGGGATTTGTTCCAGCTGCCGGACACTGAGCAATTGTTTGCACCCGCACGCGCCACTCATGCACCGCGCATCCTGCTCCTTTACGGTTCTTTACGCGAACGTTCGTACAGCAAATTGCTGACGCTGGAAGCAATGCGCTTGCTGCAAGCCATGGGGGCCGAAACCCGTGTCTTTGATCCGCATGGCTTGCCTTTGCCGGATGAAGTGCCGGACAGCCATCCAAAGGTACAGGAACTGCGTGAACTGGTACTATGGGCTGAAGGCATGGTCTGGACTTCGCCAGAACGCCACGGCGCGATGACGGGCATCATGAAGGCGCAGATAGACTGGATACCCCTGTCCATCGGTGCCGTGCGCCCCACGCAGGGCAAGACGCTGGCTGTGATGGAGGTGTCTGGTGGTTCTCAATCATTTAATGCTGTCAATCAAATGCGCATCCTGGGCCGCTGGATGCGCATGATCACGATACCGAATCAATCATCGGTAGCAAAAGCATTTCTGGAATTTGATGAAGCTGGTCGCATGAAACCATCGTCTTACTATGACCGCGTGGTTGATGTCATGGAAGAGTTGATGAAGTTCACTCTGCTGACACGCGATGTCGCACCGTATCTTGTGGACAGGTACAGCGAACGCAAGGAAACTGCAGAAGAACTTGCCAAGCGTGTCAATCAGCGTAGCATCTGATTGTTTGTCTGACATCCCATTGGCCTGGCGACAGGCCAATGGGATGACTTGAATGCCGTACCTGAATACGACTAATTCATAGCCCAGCCTCTTTCTTAAATTTCATGATGGCTACTCCTACGGCACTCGAGGCTGCTGAATAACTTGTACCAGCATTAATCATTGCTTCAGCCTCTAGATATTTCTTGGCATTGATGGCTTGGGCCACCTTGCCTGCTTCAGTGTGAAATGCTGCATGCCTGGCAACACAATCCGCATGTGTCGCCAATTTGCCGAATGCTGTCTTACCTTCCCCATGTAAATATTTGCCCAGGTCACAGCAATTGTCTTTGGCGATGGTCGCTGCATCCATGGCTTCTTTTTTACTGATTGCCATACGGAATTTAGTTTTCCATTCGGAATGTTTTGCTACGGCATCTTCCAGATCCATGTATTCCCCCATTTAGTTTTTGACCTTCGTTCAGCATAGATAGGCTTGGAACGCCTGGCTTGATCCAAGTCAAACTCTGACCACGGTTCGCTCTATGAGTTTGTCTAAAAATCTGGTTGTTATGTCCGAAAATTTCCATACGATGTCTTTTGCCAATGAAAATCTGTAATAAATTATTACGTATTCACCCTTGAAAAAAATTAATAATAGATTAACCTTGAATAATTGACATGCAAATAAAGTAATAAGTATATGCAATAAATTCCTGCTTCAACAAAATCCCTACCCATTCAGTTTTTTTGCATTTTTGAGCCAGCTTCCAGCCAGCTCATGGAGGGATTTTGTCGCTTGTTTTTCTTGCGCTTTTTCGCTGACAGGCATGGGCGTCATGATTACGTTTTACACGCGTCATCTTGCGGTAACAGTGTCGCGTGCTGTTGTAGCAAGGCAGGGGCCCGGCTTCTGTCGATTGAGTTTGAGCATTGTATTGTTATCCAAATTTTTCTGAATCCACAATCAGGTATCTGAAAAAGCCCGATGTCTGATCTGTGTTTCAGTTTCAACCGAATGGAGAACTGTGATGGCGAAAGACAAGTATTTTGTAGAGGTGTTGGCGGCAGACCCGGCGAATATTCCCGAGGTAGTTTTGCTCAATGGCTTTGTGGGCAATTCTGCTCTGGAAAACTACACACGCCTGTATCTGAATGCCGTACTGAATGAATATTATGAAATCCCCACTGAGGCGATTCTACACACGGCCCCGGCTACCGCCGGCGCCAATAATCCATTGGAAACCGCCTATCTCTGGGTCAAGGCGGATGCCGAGTTAATACGCAAAGGCAAGAGTGTTGCGGACACCAAAATCAGTTTCTTCAGCGGCCCCATACAAAGCGCTCAGGCAGCCACTGCCGCTGCCAATGCCGCCCAGGCTGCAGTTGCCGGAGGGCCCACTGGCGTATTGAACTGCACTCAAGCTGCACCTGTATGCGGCAATACGGCATGGCAGGGCTGCCCGGATAAATCAAATTGAAATATTCGTGATGTGAAGGGCTGCAGATTGACCGGCCTTTATCTCATGCGAATGTGTGAAGAATGGCGCAAGCATTGCTTTCGTGCGAAGGCATGACCTGTTGCCATGAGTTTGTTCCCTCGTTGTTCTTATCATTCATGAATTGTAGTTTCACTCTTAGGAGAGTTTTGTTATGACTACTCAATTTCCGAATTGCCAGATGCCCACATTGCTACCACAATGTCTGCCACCAACCAGCCCCATCGCCTGTCACATTCTGACACAACCGCAACAATGCATCCCCCAGACCTCACCCGCCATCTGTCATGTGACGCAACCACCGCAATGTTTTCCCCAAACATCGCCAGCCATCTGCCATTTCACCCAGCCACAGCAATGCTTCCCACAAACGCTGGCTGGGCCAATCTGCAACAATGTCACCAGCCCTTTGATGTGCCGGATTACCCGGAATCACCCTCTATGCGACATACAACAATGTCAGGCGAATACACGTATTTTCCCCACGAAACCATTCGACCCGACCATAGTCCAAAACCAGACACCGGTATTTAATGGCGGCGTGGCTGCCGGAGGTGGTCTGGCTGCACCAGCTCAAGCGCAAAATTTCGCCGGCGCTGCTGCCCCGGAACAACAATTTGCTGCGCAAGCCAACTTTGGCCCTACCGGCATACAACATTGCACAGTAGGACCACAATTTTGCGGCAATACCGCGTGGCAGCCATGCCCGCCAATTGGGCAGACAGGTGTCCAATATTGCACCGCTGCACCGCAATTTTGCGGTAATACTGCGTGGCAGCCTTGCCAGCCAATTGGCCAGACAGGGGTACAGAATTGCACCGCTGCACCGCAGTTCTGCGGTAACACTGCGTGGCAGCCCTGCCCCCCACAACAGGCCCAGATGGCGATTCACCCGACCACAAACCCTACTGCCAACACCCATTGCTTCATTTGCCCACCGCTCACTGTTGATGCACTGCAGGCCGCACCACAACAGGCTCAGGCCATGAATCCAACAGCCAGCACCCATTGCTTCGTTTGCCCCCCACCTACCCTGGAGGCACAGCAACAAGTAGGCCCGACCGGTGTTCATTTTTGTACAGCCGCGCCACAACTTTGTGGTCATACCGCGTGGGCAAATTGCCAGCCATTGCTGTCGGCACCACCACATTGCCCAACAGTATCCCCGGTTTGTCAGCCACAAGCGGTAGCTCCTACGCATCTCCTGGGTTGCACTTGCCTACCCATGACCGTTGGCCCTGTTATTCCTACCAATAACATGCCAATTTGCGGTAACACTTGCCTGCCCATGACGGTTGGCCCTGTGATCCCTACGCAAAACATGCAAATTTGTGGCAACACTTGCCTGCCCATGACAATAGGCCCGGTCATCCCCACGAATAACATGCCAATTTGTGGCAATACTTGCTTGCCTATGACGGTAGGGCCAGTGATGACAGTGGCTGCTTGCTAATGAGAGCGCCAGTGAACTAAAGCAGTACAGAGCAGTTTGATCAGCCCTGGTAAAACCGGTCGGGATAAATTCCCGGCCGCGGGTTGACTCATTCTTTGTAAACCCCAAGTGCAATTGTGCACCTGGGGTTTCGGCATATTTGCTTGCACAATTGAAGGAGTAAACAGGAATGTTTTTGACCGCTTCCAATATGGCCCACTATCTGCTGGCACGTGGCACGATCCCACCAGCTGTGGTCGTCGATGGTGATTTTATGGTGGTAGAGGCAGGCAGGCGCAATCGTAATTACAAGATCATACGGCGCGATGGTACTGGCTTGTTCGTCAAGCAGATCAAGGAAGTCGAACCGATGGCGATTTCGACCATGCAACGTGAAGCTGCCTGTTATCGCATGGCGCAAAAAGAAGGCTATCAAGCTCTGGCGAACCTGATGCCCAATTTTGTCGATCACGATGCGGCCCGGCATTGCCTGACAGTAAGTTTACTACCTGGTGGTGAAAACCTGACGGAATTCTATGCCCGCAAAAGAACATTCCCCGCCGAGATCGGCAAGTTGCTGGGAGTTGCGCTGGGAAACTATCACCAGACCCTGCGCGGCAATACTTTACAGGCAGAAGACCTCAGCAGCTTCCCGCGCATGGTGCCATGGATCTTGAGTTTTCATCAAAACAGCATGCAGGCTGGCAATGCCCTGAGCGGTGGCGTGCAACAGCTAGGTGCACTGATCAGGCAATATCCAGATCTGCAACAAAATCTGGCACGGCTGGCACAGGACTGGCGTTACGACAGCATTATTCATGGTGACATGAAATGGGATAACTGCGTAGTGTATCCAGCCCCTGATGGAGAAATGGCTTTACGCATCATAGACTGGGAACTGGTTGATTATGGTGATGCCAGCTGGGATACAGGCGCGGTACTGCAAGCCTATCTGACCTCGTGGATTTATTCCATGCCGCTGTATCATGATTTCAATCCCACCAGCTTTGTTGACAAAGCCGTTTACCCGCTGGAGGGGATGTATCCATCCATCCATGCCTTCTGGCGCAGCTATGTGCAAACGGCGGGCATAGATAAATCGCAGGCTTTTACCTACCTGCTACGCTGTATAGAATACGGCGCAGTACGCATGGTGCAGACGGCCTTTGAATCACTTTACTATGCCCCGGTCATGACAAACCATGCGGCAATCTTATTACAAGTCAGTCAGAATATTTTACGCAATCCGCGCCAGGCAGCATCGGCCTTGTTTGGATTTGGCGGGGAGTTGCAATCATGAGCGACACATCGATAAACGAAGAACTAAAGGGCATCTACGCGGCCCTGAAAATCAACAACCAGCACAGTTATGCGCTAGGTGGTACGTCCCCGACTCCCGTATTCATGGCAAGCGGCCAGAACAATCCGGTCCAGGCATTGATCGCCGCCATCAATACCAGCCTGTATGGAATGTACTATGTACGCGACACTGCAAACGAACCTGTATTGCCTTCGCAAAGTCTGGTGCCCAACCTGAGCCAGGCCAATCAGACCCCAGATCGCTGGGACCCCGGCTGGAAAATTTATCAGCAAAGCCCCGATGGCCGCGTCATGGTACAAAAAGGCGAGCGCAGCCGTACTGCTGTTGTTGGCGAATATGCTGCCAACAAATGGCCGGGCATGGCACCTGTGGCGGGGGAACTAGTGAACTTGCGCGTCTATCCCGGCACGGCCGATATGCAACAAGGCTTTTACTATGCCTTTGGCAGTAATCTATCTGACCAGTTTGATGACTATGAACTTATCCGCTTTTACTTCAATGTACCAGCCAGTGCAGCGGCTGAATTGCTATATGGCCTGACGACGCAACTGAATCGCTATGCCCTGCCATTCCGCTATAAAACACTGGTTGACGCCGGCGCCTACCGCCGTGCTGATGCGGCAGTGCTATATATCGCCAAACGCCATTACCCCATGGTAGCAGCGCTGATACAGGATTTGCATGCCAGCATTGGCAGCAAATTGCGCCCGGTCACCCCCATGTTTTGCAAAACCCTGGTCGATGGCATCGGTGTGGCAGAAGAGCCAGGCACAGGTGAAAGTTTTGGCATGCACAGATGCAGGCTGGTCGCCGAAGGCATGGTCGATGCATGGCTGGCCGGTTCACAAAGCGTGGATGCGCGTGCAGACGCAGTGCAAAAACGTTTTGCCGCCAATGGCATAGATATGCGTACCCCTTACCTGAATCGTCATTCAGTCAATTTATTTGAAGCACCCCTATTTAACGGAGGATTGCAGCTATGAACGCACCTATCGACGTACCAATGAGCGCAGCGCTGCATTCGTACAAGGAAGTCTATCTCGACGTGGCCGACCGCATAGGCCGCAGTTTGTGCCGTGATGCCGTCTGGGATGGTGCGCGTTGCAACTGGCTGGGTTGGTCTATGGAGGCAGTGAATCAAGCCTGGGTGCCGGCTTACCGTTCCTTTGCAGGTGACTTGTATGGGGGCACCAGTGGCATCGCACTATTCCTGGCAGAGCTGCATCAGTTCAGCGCCGACAAGCAACAAAAGCGCGTACTGGAAGGTGCATTGAATCAGGCTTTATCACTATCTGGAAAAATGCAGGGCGCGGCGCGCAGCGGTTTTTATGCAGGCAGTAGCGGTTTTGCCTATGTGCTGGTGCGCATAGGTACATTATTAAAAAATGAAGCCTTGATAGCACGTGGCCTGCGTGAAATGACCAGCCTCACAGAAGAGGCACCAGATACATTATTCATTGATGTCATAGGTGGAAGTGCCGGTGCCATACCTGCCATGTTGAAACTGGGAGTGGAACACCAGCGCCCCGACTTCATCGCCATGGCGCAAACCCATGGCGATTATTTACTGGCACATGCGAGCAAAAGCGACGCAGGCTGGTCATGGGAAACCATGCATGTACCGGGACAAAAACATTTGACCGGCCATTCGCATGGGGTAGCAGGCATCGTCACTGCCTTGCTGGAACTGTATCGCGCCACAGGTGAGACACGCTACCTGGATGGTGCCAATGAAGGCCTGCGCTATGAACGCAGCCTGTTCAGCGCCCAGCACAACAACTGGCCAGACTTGCGCATCATGGATGCCAGTCAGACTGATGCAGCACCTGTCTACAATATGGCCTGGTGCCATGGCGCACCCGGCATAGGCTTGTCACGCCTGCGCAATGTGGCATTGATGCCGGATGATGCAGTGCTCATGCAGGAATTGAATGCGGCCATACAAACCACGGCCAGTTCGCTGATGCCAGCCTGGGTACACGGTATGGGTAATTTCTCGTTATGCCATGGTGCTTGCGGCAATGCTGAATTGATGATCATGGCGGGGCAATACTTAAAGCGCCCTGACCTGACCCAGATCGCGGAAAAAATAGGGCAAGAAGGCTGGCAGCATTACGGCCAGTCCGACATGCCCTGGCCTTGTGGGGTGGCTGGCACGGGTGAAACGCCGAACCTGATGCTGGGGACAGCGGGGATAGGGCACTTCTATTTGCGTCTATATAATCCTGAGGCCGTGCCTTCGGTGTTGATTGTGACACCGCCGGAGAAGGTGTGGCATTGATGTCTCACTATGATTGAGTTCGCAGGTTGTGCCGGGCGAGGTCCGGCACAACCTGCGAATTACGTAAAGGCTACGCTGATTAAGTCCTGCTCGTAAATTTTACCTCTTTGTGAATCAATGACTTATCAAAGGTAATGTCGTTATTCGGATACTTGTTCAGCATAGCCAAAGGGTGCTTTTTACAAACCTTACAGCAAGCGACTATAGTAAGCCACTTCCGCTTTCAAACGTGACAGTTCAGCCTGGTCACCACGTGCAACTGCATCCTGTATGGAGATGCCATACAATGCCTGAGGCGGCAAGCCCTTGGCTTTCATGGTTTTTTCCAGTGATGGCAACAAGCGTTCTATTTCTGATGCTGCGGCCAGATAGTCCAGTGCCTGATCGCGGATGGCGATCATTTTACTGACATCGCCACTGGCGATGGCTTCATGCATGGGCACGCCATACAAGGCGGCCATGGGTGCTGCGTGAGTTGGGGAAACCATATCTACTCCTTCAAGAAATGCTGGCAGCTAATGAGCAATTAATGCAGAGAGTTAACTGCCTTGCGGATTAAGGGAAACATACTTCAACACCAAAACTATCCCGGCAGCAGAAACAAAAGCCGGGCTTTGATCGTCAAGCTGTGCTGGTTAGCACGTGCAGACGATCGAGTACGCTCTTGAGTTCTATCATGACGGCTTGCCGTCTGGCTTCTTCAATGGCATATTTTTGTGCTGCGGTAGCGACATCGACATGGCAATGCGGACACTCGGTTTCATCTGGCCAGATGTATTCATTACAGCCACGGCACAGATCCAGTTCAGGCAAAGGATTATTGCTGGTGCGTTCTGCCACCCTAGGTGCTGGCGCAGGTTCTTCCGGCAGCACTTGCCTTCCTGGAATCGCTTCTTCATACAGTTCAAACCTGCCGATGGCAAAAGGCTTGTCAGGCGCTGGTGCCACTTTGCGGATTTTTTCATGGATGCCGCGTTTTTCCAGCTTCAGTGCGCGGTAATGGCAATAGGGGTTATTGCCAGGTTTGCCGAACAGGGAATCTGAAGTCCAGGTGCAGCCACCACGACAGACATCAGCATAGTAGCAGGTGCGGCAATGGCCCCATAGCGAATCAATATTGCGCATGCGGCCAAAGTGCAGGGCTTCAGACGTGTTCCACAATTCTGCCACGGCAGTGTCACGGACATTGCCACCGCCATAGGTTTCCGTTGCCAGTGATGGGCAGCCCTTGATGGTGCCATCCGCCTCAAGACCAATGACATTCTGACCAGCAGCGCAACCTGTCCAGTGCAAGGTTTCATCACCCAGGCCACGCCAGTGATGCTCGAAGGGACCGAAGTAACCGAGGTTGTTGCCAAAGGTCAGCAACAGGCCGCGTTGCTGGCCTTCATGGTAAAGACGATTCAGCAAGGGCATGAGTTCAAGCACGCGATGCGGTTGCAGCAAGAGGTGGTCATTCTCTACCGCATTGCCCATGGCAACTGTGATTTGCAATTGCCAGTGGGTGGCACCGGCTTCGATGATGCGGTTGAACAGCGGTTCCAGTTGATCTATGGTCTCTGCACCTATCTGGGTATTGCAGCTGACACCCAGGCCCAGGGACTTGGCGGTTTCCATGGCACGCAGGGCATCATTCCAGGAGCCGACGACACCGCGCACCCTGTCATGATAATCCTTCATGCCATCGATGGAAACACCGATGCCAAACAGACCAGCCTGCTTGCCCGCTTGCAGCCTGGCAGTATTGAGGTTGCGGGCACCGGTTTGCATGCCTACCCGTATGCCATGACCGGCGATACGTTCCACCATTTGCAGCCAGTCCTTACGCAAGAAGGCTTCGCCACCTATCAAAGTGATTTCACGCGTGCCCAGGGCGGCCAGTTGATCAATCACGGAGAAGGCTTCTTCTGTGGAGAGTTCACCCACCCTGCGCTTGCCTGCGCGTGAACCGCAATGGCTGCATTTCAAATTACAGGCAAGAGTAATTTCCCACACCACGTGCACAGGCGTATGACCGTTGAGATCAGACAGCGTACGCGCCCTGGCGGGTTGAGAAGCTTGAGATATAAGAGCAGTTTGTTCCATACTTGGCTCCGGTGGCAAATGCCAGCAAGCTGGCATCCGGGATAAAGAGGTACTTGCTTATTTGCTGGCGTTGAGCTGTGCCAGCAGGCTTTGTGCGAGTTCTTTCAGTCGGTCCACTTCGGCCTGATCACCGCGCGCCTGCGCGTCCTGAATCGCGACGCCATAAGGTGTGACAGGATGAAAGGCGGCAGCAGTGTTGCTGGCTCCACCGAGCATACTGGTGTAAGAAGCCAGTTCGGATTTGAGGCGGGCAATTTCAACTGCATCGCCACGGGCAACGGCATCTTGTATGGTGACGGCATACAAAGGGCGTATGACGCCGCCCTTGCTTTTGATGGCGCTTTCCAGTTCTGGCAAAAGACGGGCAACATCGGCTGCAGCAGCCAGATGGCTGAATGCAGCTTCACGTGCAGCGCTCAATTTGGCGGCGTCGCCACTGGCAATTGCATCACTCATTGCCACTGCATACAGAGGAATGAAACCGCCATAAGTTTCTTTATTGGTAGTCATAAGTTACTCCTTGAGGTGAGTCTGGTTTATGAAACTGGGGTGGGCATCTATGGAATTCTGGAAACCTGCCTGCTATCAATATGGCAAGCTTACTTAGTATATTTTCAATTATCGAAAAGTCAATGTCATTATTCTTTTTTAAGTAAAGATATTCGAAGCAGTGATTTACAATCTTCATTTCCGGCAAAACACGATAGTCAGAACATGCATGTGAATAAAATCAGTGGCACTGAAGGCTATGCCGAGACAGCCGATTACCTGGTCAATCAGTGGCAGGAAATTTCTTTTGAAGAACACCACGCCACGGTTTTGCATTTACTACCGACAGCGCCCTGTCGTGTACTTGATATAGGTTCAGGCATAGGCAAAGATGCAGCGGCGTTTGCTGCCATGGGACATAGCGTAGTCGCGGTAGAGCCAACGCGGGAGTTGCGCTTGCCGGGCATAGCTCTGCATGATGCGCCAAACATCTGCTGGCTGGATGACAGCCTGCCAGACTTGTCGAGGCTGTGTGCCATGAACCAGACTTTCGACCTCATCATGCTTAGCGCCGTGTGGATGCATCTTGATGCAACACAACGGCAACACGCCATGCCCAGGCTGGCAGGCTTGATGAATGCATCTGCGACCCTGATACTGTCCCTGCGTCATGGCCCCATCCCAGCTGGGCGACGCATGTTTGATGTCAGCGCAGAAGAAACCATGGAACTCGCAGCCATGCAAAACCTGCTACCCATCTTGAATGTGCGGACGGCATCCATACAAAAACTGAACCAGCAAAGTGGGGTCAAGTGGACGCGACTGGCTTTTCGCAGGTTCTTGTCCTAGCACGAAAGGTACATATCACATTGACCACAATTATCTTTTGTGAAACACTGTCCTACATTGATAAGTTCCATTCAGAATCATTACATGGCAAACCCGCCCTCCATCGCTCTACCGCAACTCATGATCCAGCAACGATGCGCATCCAGCATCATCTTGCACGGACTGAATAATCCGCGCGGCATCAAGCTCAAGCAGGATGGCAGCCTGTTGTTGGTAGAGGCAGGCAGCGGCAATGCAGAGCAAGTTTTTTCTGGTCGACTAGTGCAGTTCAAACAGGGTGTGGACGGTGAATATACGAAACGCGAGATACTCGCTACCGGTTTTCGCTCCATGAATATGCAGGCACGCATGTGCAGGGATGAAATATTTGGCCTTGCGGATATCGCTTATGGTGGCGGCCGCTGGCTGCTGAGCCAGACTGACTATATCGCTGGTTCACGCATCCTGGATTTGACTACCCTGCCACCGCAAGCTGTATTCCACAGTCATGGCAATCTGAATGCGCTGTGCTATCACCCGCAAAGACAAAGCTGGCTGACGGTGAAGCCGGATATCAATCAGGCCATAGAATTTATTGATGGCCAGCCAGAATCTGTAGTCGGCGTGCTGCCAGATTTGTCTGGTGGTCAGCATGCGGTGCCAGTCACGGTGATTCTTGATCAAAGCTGGCAACGAACGAATAGCAGCCAGCCGGTATTGATTTCCCTGTTCTCAGGCGAATTGCAGGGTGATGCTGACAAAATGGGCATCAACTTTGAAAAAGGTGTCAGCAAAATCGTCAGGCTGGATCTTGATACCTGTGAGGTCAGCGCAGTAATAACGGGCCTGACGCTGGCCACTGGCATGGCTTTTACTGAACAAGGGCAATTGCTGGTGCTGGAATTATGCGATGATTTTTTAGAACCCATGCCATCAGATGAAGTACCACAAACTGCCTGGCATGGTGGCTTCAAGCGCTACTCAGGCCGCCTGCTTTGCTTTGACTTGAACAAGCAGACAGTGACTTGCCTGGCCAGGCATCTGGATACTCCATCAAATTTATGCGTGGCAGGCAATACAGTACTCATCAGTGAAGGTATGGGCCTGCCCGGTCGCCCCATCGCCAATGCAGATGGAGAAACAGTGGCACTCGAAGGCTATGTGCGCAGATTAGTTCTGCCCGAAAACTGAACGGATTTCAGACCGCTTGCAGACGCGCAGTCAGTTCAGCCAGTTTGGCGGGGAAAGGTGCCTGTGCCACCCACTCAGCAGGGTCACCTTCTTTTTGCCAGGCAAAACCAACTACCGCCATGACATCGCCCGTCTTGCTCAGCAAGGGAATCGCGATTGCCGCTTGGGCACCAACTGCCTTGGCACCGGGACGTATGTTGCCGCTTTTATCGTCTTGCAGATTGCAGGTCTGCACCGGCGTCTTGCTCAACTGCGCCGCGCCCGCCATGCCCTTGCCATGACTGACATGGGCAACGATGGCGAGTACGGGTTCTGGTATGCGCAAGGCGGCACTCAGGTATAAATCTTCACCGCGCTGTACATGGATAGTGCCAGCGGCTGCATCCAGATTGGCGATGCTGTCTTCCAGCCATTGCTGGTGTTCTGTATTTTTTTCAAACATATTGATTCTCCTTTGTGTATCAATGTGGCACTTGCTGCGACTCTTGTAACAGTTCTTGCCAACTCATATCTTTCGCTGCTGTTTTCAGATTCTGTTGCTGGCATAAACTGCGAATTTTGCTGTCATGGGCAGGCAGGCTCTTGGCGATGGCCAGCCGTTCTGCCATGCTGCCTTGCTCCAGCACGCGTAACAATTCGGCATCACCTACAACATCAAGTTGCGGTGTCACGCAACGCCATAACTCAGGACTGATGGCGCGCCCTGCCGCCCAGCGCTCATGCGCCAGGTCAATCAATATGCGTGCCAGGGCAGGATTATTCCTTTGCTCCAGGCCTTGCACTGGCCACAAGGGGCTATCGAGAAAAAAGCATTTGACGACCATCTGGTTCCAGGCTGCTTCATCAAATGCCTGCATCGGATAAGGATTACGGTGCGCCATTGCTTCAAAGATAGGGCGCATGCTGGAGCGTATGGCTTCACGGGCACGGTGTTCTATCGCGCTAGCTGCGGGATATAAGGGGAAGCCGGAATACAGGGCAATCAGTTCATTGATTTCAGCACTGTCGGCGATACTGTCCAGTTGACTGGCAAATTGCGCTTCATCACCGGCATAGCTGGCGAGTATGAAGGCGACCCTGGCGGCAATATCGACACTCCAGCCCGAGGGATCAAAACCGGGACGCAGCGAATTCGCAGTTGCCAGTTCATCGCTGCTTAAATTCAAATCAAGCTTGCCCAGTTTGCGCGCAGCCATACCCATGGCGCGATAAACATCACGCTCCTGTTTTGCCGTGCTGATTTGCTGGCATTGCAAGCGGAACCACAGCAAGGCTTCTGGAGTGCTGCGCGCTGCTATCCAGATATCGAGTTGCGACAGGGCTGTAGCAGTTGGAGTAAGAGCCTGCATTTCTTCTAACGATGGATGTCTCATGATGGCCGCCTAAAATGATGGATCAGGTTCCTGGAATGACACGCTGCAAAACCCTGGTCATGACAAAGGCACATAGGCAAAACGCCACGGCAGCAACACCGCCGCCAGCGATGGCGATGACCAATGCATCCAGCAGCGAAGTTGCAGCAATCAATTGCGCTACGGCCTTGGGTACCGCACCTGCGATATGGCGGGTGATTAACAAGCGCACGGCAATGATGTCTGCCGCAATCAGGGCCAGCAACATCAAAAGAGCCAGGCCACCATCGGTCCAACTGGTGACAGATCTGCTGCCATACAAAAGCACGGGCAATGCCAAGATCAGCAATGGCCACAAACTACCCAAACGATTCAGACTCTCTTGTTTTGCTGCATAAGTCAGACCCACTACATGCGCCCAGATCGCCAGTGCTGCCAGGACCACGGTTGTATTGAACAGTCCAGTGTTTTTTAGCGAATGCTCGGCTGAAGTAGTGAGCTCTACCATCATCACGCTGGCAGCAGCGACAAAATACACCAGGGCGCGACACAGTCCCATGATCAGCGGACTTAGAGGATTGCCCTTGTGCCAGACGTTGTACAACAAAATGGTGGCGGCCAGTGCACAACCGCAAACTATCGCCCAGGTGCCGTAGTAACTGAGTATGGCGATGCCCGCAACTTGCAAGACAAAGCCGATGGCAAACACCGCCCTTGCGCTGATCTGGCCCGAGGGAATGGGTCGCCCCGGTCTTTCACGGGCATCGATTTCCCGGTCAAAGGCATCATTCAAATACATGCCCGCGCAGTAAAAAGCTGATATCGCCAGCATGACCAGCAGCGTATGTATGATAGATAAGGGGCGGCCTGTAATGCTGCCTGCGACGATGGCACCCGCCAGTACATTGGTCCATACGGTGGGCAGGTTGGACACCCTACCCAATCGCAAGTAGATGCCCAGGCGGCTGTTATTCATGACTAAAGTATTCATGTCAGCAGTTCTTTCATGATAAAGCTCAACTCACGCGCAATTGCATGGGCTTTGGATTCATTTTTCAAATGTGCGGGCAAGACATCCCAGGTATAAGTCTCCACTTCCAGATGGCTGGAAAGCCCCTGCTTGCGCAAGGCTTGCAGGGTCGCCAGCAAATCAGTCCGGGTTGAACCCAATTGCTCTTCACTGTCCCAGAATATCGGGACGTGACAATGGACACGCCATTCGCCATCAGCCTGACCAGCCTGATAAGCCGACAGTGCGGCAGGCAGGTCGGTATAGCGTTGCAAGCTATCCTGATTATGGACCACGACCTGGTGCAGATACACGCCATCGTCAAAACGCCGTAGCTCATTCACCATCCCTGCATGCATGGCAGGGATGCGCAAGGCGCAGGACAACTGTATCTTGAGTATGCGTATGCCCAGCTCTGTCAAGCTTTGCATGGCACTCACCGGGTCCTCAAATTCAACCGCGGCATGGCAAACGTCATAGCAAACCCCCAGATGACGGCGCATCAGGCGGGCGGCTTGTGCTTCCGTGCAGACGCATAATTCTGCCAGCCTGGCTATGCTGTCCTTTGTCCACAATTGACCGCAAAAGAAAGCTGCGGTCTCGTCCATGGTTTCCAGAAAACAGCAGGGTTCAGGTTCCAATGCCAGCGCTATGCATTTGCCACTTGTTTGTTCCAGTCCGGCCAGCATGGCGACTGCGGCTATCAGTTGCTCAACAATCTGCTGTTGCGCCCCGGCTGTTTGCGCTTCTGATTTATACCCACCGGGCACGGTGGAAATACTGCCTTCCACATCCTCCGGCAAAAGCTCAGCCAGAATGTGGGCGCATTGCCTGGTATAACGTAAACGCTCGGTATCGCGCCAGTCTGGCAAATACACTTGTTCTTTGACCCTGACGCCATGGAAAGGCCCGTAAGGAAAAGCATTGATGGTGAAGACATAGGCGCCCAGTCGTGCCAACTGCATTTTGAATTCCTGCAACCTGGCCGGAATGATGAGGCTATCGGCTGCCTGGGCAGACAGACGCAAGCCTATGCCAAATGCCTGGTCAGCGACCAGCTCCAGTTTTTCCCTGAGCAAAGGTATGGTTTCTTCCAGGCTGGCAAGCACTTCATCCCAGCTTTCACCTGCGTGTATATTCGTGCAGTAAGTCAAATGCACGTTTTGCGGTGGCAGGGATAATTGCATGTCAGCCTCAGTCGGTCAGGACAACTGAATTTGCCTGCTGGCTGTGCAACCAGTCTATTGCTGCGCGCACCAGCCCTGCATCCATCTCGTGGACTTCTACACCACTACCTATGGCGGCCAGCAGCGTGATGGTCAACTCGCCCCCCAGGTGTTCGCGGAATTCTCTTAAGCCCTGCAATACCAGCAATTCACCTTGCTCGTCCTGAGCCAGTAATTGTGCATGCCACAGATCAAAACCCAGTTGCGTCAGCAAGCGATGGATGCGGGCATCTTCTCCGGCTGGTAGCAAACCTGCGATGCAGGAATAGCGTGCATCCAGTACCAGGCCTATGGCGACCGCTTCGCCATGCGATAGCGCATGTGCAGTCAGGCGTTCGAGTTTATGCGCGACCCAGTGACCATAATCCAGCGGCCTGGCCGAGCCGCTTTCAAAGGGGTCTCCACCATGGGCAATCTGATGCATATGCAGGCTGGCGGAGCGGGTGATCACTACGTTCAGTACATTGCTGTCAAATGCTGCCAGTGCGGGCAACTGCTTTTCCATCATGAGAAAAAATGCATGGTCGCGTATCAGGGCAACCTTGACAGCCTCTGCCAGCCCGGCCCGCTTTTCACGTACGGGCAAGATATCGATGAAACGTGCATCGTTGATGACTGCCCAGGGTGGGGCAAAGGTGCCAATGAGGTTTTTTTGTCCTTGCCAGTTGACCGCATTTTTGACACCAACACCGCTGTCATCCTGCGCCAGCACCGTAGTCGGGAAACGTATATGCCGCACGCCGCGATGGAAGATGGCAGAGGCATAGCCCACTGCATCCAGCACTGCGCCACCGCCAATGGCGATGGAATAAGAATGCCGGTCTATTGCCCGCTCTGACAGAGCCTGCAATAGGCGTTCCACCAGGCTTGCATCATTCTTGCAGACTTCACCGCCAGGCAGCAGGTAGATCTCGCCTGCCAATTCCATGGCTTCGTGATGAAAGCGCAGATAGGCAAGTATCTGCTCGACCAGGCCGGGCATGGCCCTGGCCACGCCTTCATCAAGGAAAATCGCCAGCCTGTGCCTGCGCTGCGGTTCACGCAAAGTCACCACTGCACGAAAATCTGGATTGGCAATATCAAAGGCATCACGGGTGAAAACCACGGGAAAGGTGTAATCGACGCGCACATGTTGCTGTTGCCAGCCTGTCCGCGCAGTTGCAGGCGCGACCACTTGCAGATCGGGCAGCCGGTTCAGTTCAGCCAGTTTCACGATACATCCTTTCCTGGTTTATCCACGTTTTTTCCTTCAAGCCTTCCTTCAACCTGGGAATGGCAACTGGAAGCTGGGCCCGGCATTGGTGCCATCGTTCAAGCCTGAAGGCGTAGCCATCAATTGCTGTGCTGCCAGCCCCAATGAGAACATCAGGCCCACGGCTTGCCCCAGTGTTTCTGGTTTGCCATTGAAGGCGATGTGCAAGCCATTCAGCAAGGCTTGATAAGTGCGGGCAAATTGTTCCTGCAAAATGCGGGCGCGTGAACCCTGGGGATACATCGCCAGATTGGGATCATCCATCATCGGCCAGACACCATCTGGATCGAAAGGAATTTTTTCGCCGCTATAGGCAAAGCCATGTTCATTCTTGACCAGGCGATGACCATTGACGATTTCGGCATACTTGTAATAATGGGACAATTCACCATCACCATCGCCTGGATGACGCGCTCCGGCACCCTCACCCTGACGTTTGATTTCATCAATGGCACGGCAGGCATCGGCCAGTGAAGTAATCGCAAATAACTTGCCTGTGCCATGCCATTCTGTGACCTGCTTGTCGGCATTGCCAAAACTGATCTGACCGGCATTGCTCAGTTCCGTCAAGGTCTGTTTGATTTCATCATAGAACCAGCCTATGGTGTACTTGGATGTATCAACAGGTTCACCCTCCCTGGCACGGTAATGCACAGGCTCTATGGTTTTCTCGGGCTGTTCTATGGACATGAAGGCACGCAATTGATCAATCGAGCATTTGCGCAAGCGCACACTCAAATCTGCACGCAAGCCACCTGGCAGTGAGCCGGGATAAACAGGTACAAATTTGGGCCGATTGAAGCTGGGCTTGCCGCCGATGGATATCATCAAATTCGCGACCAGAGCCATATGCAGCATTTCTTCCATCACCACGCTGCGTATCAATTGTGCTACTTCGATATTGGCATTTGGCTTGATACTGTAGAGCGCTGTCAGGTAAGGCGGTATGGTTGCATGCTCCAGCTCTATGGCCTGTTGCAGGGCACGGTGCAGATCAGGAACGGAATCGAGTTCCATATACACAGGATTGTCCAGCCACTTTTGCAGCATCTCGCGTTTCTTGGTGGAGAGGTCACGTGTCACGGGCATGTAGTTGGGGTCAGAAACCGGCGCCCTGAAGACATTTTTCAGGGCAAAAATCTTATTCGTCAAACTGGCGTAATTCGACAGGTCAACGATCTTGTGCATGATGGGATAGAGGTCAGCATATTGCTGAAAGATGGGACGCACATCACATAACCAGTCTGGCTTATCAGGAATGGTGTAGCCACTGAACACCAGTGCATTCAGGCTCAGTGCGCCATTGCCCACGCTGCCTATGGCGGGCTGGGTGCTGCCTATCTGGTAAGTGATGCCATATACCTGGCCATCGATATAGCAACGCGGATTACCTGGGTCCGAGGCTTTCAAGCTCAATTCCGCCCTACCGTCGCTATCGGTAATGATACTGGGCTGGAAAGTGAGCGCCTCAGGTGGGGTGCCGACTTTTTGCGGGCCGGGCACCGGGCCTTGCTTGATCTGCCCTTCCATGGCGCTGGAATCGTAACCCAGGCTGATCCTGGTGTTTCCCAGGGGCTGACCAAAACTGCTGGCATAAAATGTAACCGTCTGATTTTCTGGTGGATTGAACCTGAAAACAAAATTGTCGGCACGTACCCATTGCCCATTCGGTGCTTCCGCGAGCAAGGGTTGGGTGGCATTGGCCACCAGTCCCAGAGGTGTATTGGCAGCCGCCGCCAGTTGAGTGCTGTTCAAAGGGATGGAGACTATACCCGCCGTGCTTTCATACCAGCGCTGGCCCATGTAATTGACTTCAGCCAGCAATTGCGGCGCACCATCGTTAGGCAACAAAGCCACCGTCAAACTGCCGGAGTCGGCCCGCGCACCACCCAGTTCCTTGATGGGCAGGCTATTGCCGAGATCAAGGGTCAATACATTACCGACAATTTGCCCTATCGCATCATTGGCGGTTTGCCCAGGCACTGCCCACAGGCGGCGGCCTGGGACAAAATGGCGCGGCTCCTTCGCTTCATGCAAGCCTATGCTGCCCACCACGCGGCCAAAGGTAAAATTGGGCGAGGACATGGTATCGTCGAAACTATCGACATTGAACTTGATACTGAAGTTGTCTGGATTTTTATTCTCGGCCAGCAATTCATTCAAGAAGCGCGAAGGCCCGGCACCTGTGATCTTGATTTGTTCCAGCACAGACTGATAATAGGCACAAAAAAAAGAGTCTGGCTGGCCGGGTGGATAATTGACCCAGATATCGGCAAACGGGGCGACAGCAAAACGGCTCTGGAAACCCATGCCTGCGGCCTCGCTACCGAGGTTGACCGAAAAGCCCCAGATTTCCGACACCATTTGTTGTTCACTATCAAGATCCACCAGCTTGCCTTCTACCCTGGTGTCTGAACCATTCACGGCCAGGCCGATGACGGGATCGAGACTGGGATCTGAACAAGTGCTGCCATCGCGGTAGACCACGCTGGTGACCACGCAATTGCGGAAACGCCAGGAGCCGGTGCCGTTAGGGTTCCACCAGCCATTGGTCGCGCCAGGACCTGGCATCTGGTAATTGGAGCGGAAACGCGCTGTATCGAAATGCTCGGGATCGTTGTTGATGGTGGACACATCGGCCTGGAACTGGCCGGCAAACACTAAACGGGGCAGACTGAGGTAGCTCATTGGTTCTCCTGTGGTGGTTGCACCAATCGATACCGGATAACGCAAAACCGTGACAGCCCGAGATGATTTTGCGCAAGCCCTGAAAAGATTGATGAAGTACATGGGGTTGCCGTTGCAATACCGAAAAACAGCGACATTCCACTCAACTGAGCCGGAAATGTCCATTGCCTTCCGTACATCCTTGCATATACATTGCAGAAAACATAATTACCAATATTGAAACAATAGTGTAAAACATGCAATAGCTTCGCGGCATCTTTTCTTGAAATATCTTTTCCATGCAACATTTCTTTTTAAGAAATACTTTCCAGCAAGTAGCTATTGCGCAAAACCAGGATTAAATTAATAATAAGGAAACAATCCATCGCTAAGCTGGTGCGATTATTCGTCTGAGTGGTGGCAAGATGTACTGCGCTCCCGGACTTCACCGTAGTATGAATAAGCAAAAATTTACTCATGCAAAGCTTGTTGATATTGAATATCGTGGGTCTCACCCCTAGTCTGCTGGGTACGCTGACACCACGGCTGTCTGCCTTTGTTGCAAGCGGCCATATGCAGCCACTAAAAAGCGTGGCACCAGCCGTCACGTGCAGCGTGCAAGCCACCATCATGACCGGGCTATCGCCACAGCAACATGGCATCGTCGGCAATGGCTGGTTATTCCGCGACCTGGCAGAAATCTGGTTTTGGCGGCAATCCAATAAACTCGTCACTGGAGAAAAAATCTGGGAAGCAGGCAAGGCGCGTGATTCCAAATTCACATGCGCGAATTTGTTCTGGTGGTACAACATGGCATCGACCCATGACTATGGCATCACCCCTCGCCCCATCTATAAGGCAGATGGGCGCAAGCTGCCGGACTGTTATACGACACCGCCAGCATGGCGCGATGAACTGACACAAAAAATCGGTGCCTTCCCGCTATTCCAGTTCTGGGGCCCGGCCACCACGATCAAGTCCAGCCGCTGGATTGCTGACGCCGCCAAGCTGGCCATCACAGAAAAAAACCCGACCCTGACCATGGTCTACCTGCCGCACCTGGACTATGACTTGCAAAGACATGGGCCAGACCTGAGCAATCCGGCAGTACAACAATCCTTGCGCGATATTGATGACGTGGCTGGTGACTTGATCGCCCATGCCCAAAAGGCTGGCCGCCGTGTCATGGTCTTGTCCGAATACGGCATTACTGCCGTTGACAGACCAATACACCTGAACCGCATCTTGCGTGAAGCGGGGTACCTGGCCGTGCGCGAAGAGGATGGCGCAGAGTTACTCGACCCGATTGCCTCCAGCGCCTATGCCGTGGCTGACCATCAGTTTGCCCATGTATATATCTCCAGGCCAGAATTGATTGCGCCAGTACGCAGGTTGCTCGGCAATGTCGCTGGTGTAGAAGACATCTGGGCTGGCAGTGAGCGTGCGGCCATAGGGCTGGATCACCCCCGGTCAGGTGAACTGGTAGTGATGGCAGACAAGCGCTCCTGGTTCACTTACTATTACTGGCAGGATGATGCGCTGGCACCTGACTTTGCCCGCACGGTAGAAATCCACCGCAAACCCGGCTATGACCCAGCTGAGCTGTTTGTCGATACCAATATCAGCTTCCCCAAGCTGGCAGTGGCATGGCGGCTGGGCAAGCGCATGCTGGGTTTTCGCAGCCTGATGAATGTCATTGGCCTGGATGCCAGCCTGGTACAAGGCTCACACGGCAGGCCGGTGGATGATGCAGCCGATGGGCCTTTGCTGATACTTGATCGCCCGTCAGCAGATAGCAGGAATGAAGTCCATGCAGCGGATATCAAGGGCATCGCCTTGAAAATCATGTTTGAAAATGCAAACTCAGGAGCTGGCAAATGAATGACAACGGTAAATTTTCAAGCGACTTTGTCGCCGACAGTACGATCGTGGATGAAATGTTTTCTGACCGTGCCGTCACCTGCCCCTGTTGCAATGGCACGATCACACCGCAGATGCTGCAAAACCTGCTGGCCCAGGCCGGACAATTGCAACAGGGCCAGACGGCATTCCGCCAACTCGCCAGCGGTGGCAATGGCATGATGATAGACCCGCATGCGCATATGATCGCCCGCACTACCGATGACTATGAAGCCATGGCCAAAGCCGGCATTGTCGCCGTCATCGAACCGGCATTCTGGCTGGGGCAATTGCGTACCAATGTAGGCAGCTTCATCGATTATTTTTCCACCATCACCGGCTTCGAGCGCTTTCGCGCCGGGCAGTTTGGCATACGTCATTACTGCGCTATCGGCCTTAATCCCAAAGAAGCGAATAACCCGGCACTGGCAGAAGCGGTGCTGGACATCATGCCTCGTTACTTGGGCAAGGAAGGCGTAGTGGCACTCGGTGAAATTGGCTACGATGAGCAGACAGAACTCGAAGACAAGGCCCTGCGTGCTCAAATCGCCATGGCGATAGAATTTGAACTGCCCATCATGATCCATACGCCACACCGCGATAAAAAACGCGGCACCACCCGCACCATGGATGTGCTGGAAGAATGCGACTTTGATCCGGCACGCTGCGTTATCGACCACAATAATGAAGAGACTGTGCAGGAAGTGCTGGACCGCGGCTACTGGTGCGCCTTCACGATTTACCCATCCACCAAGATGGGGAATGAAAGGCTGGCCGACATCGTCAACCAATATGGCCCTGAACGCATCATCGTCAATTCTGCCTGCGACTGGGGCGTGTCTGATCCGCTGGCCGTACCCAAGTCCGCCCGCCTGATGGCCAGCCGCGGTATCTCTGCCGAAGTCATTCATCAAGTCGTGTATGCCAACGCATTGTCTGTGTACGGCCTGAACCAGGAAATGCAGGAGGCCCACTGGTGCCAGCCAGCCAAAATAGACCAGCGCACCCTGTATAGCGGCAATTCGGTGTTGCGCGGACAAACACCGAGGGTGGATGAAGAAGTCTTGAATCCTGACATTATTCGTTAAGCCAGCTAGCCACGACCCGGATCACCTTTACTTTCGCCAGTTTAAACAATTACTGGTTAAAATAAGCGTCATTTTCTACCAGCAAAGAAGACTGACGCTTATGTTGAACTGGCTTAAAAAAACTTTTTCAAAATCACAAGAAACGCCCGAACCCCAACAAGTTAGCGCCCCTCCTAAAAAACCCGGCCCGGTCTTGGCAGCGGATGAACCAGCAACAGTTGCCAGCAATGTCGCAACAATGCCGGTATTTGCCGGGCATCATGATGCCATTGCCGTAGCCTACGAAAAACTGCAACTTGACCCGGCTGAAAACCTGCCTGCCAATATCCTGGCTGACACGCTGTATGAAAAATTCTTGTTGCCGGAAGCCGAGGCTGTCTATCGCATTGTCCTGGAAAGCGAACCAGAATCATTGGAAACCTGGATCAATCTTGGCCTGTGCCTGGATGGGCAATCACGCTTTGCGGAAGCGATAGCATGTTACCGACATGTCCTGGCCCGGCAACCTGGCAATATCATCGCCCACTTCAATCTCGGCGTCAGCCTGTCGCTGGAAGGGAAAAACCACGATGCTGAACAGGCTTATCTGCACGCCCTGGAACTCAATCCGCAATTTGGACATGCGCATTTCAATCTGGCCATGCTTTTTCAGCAGCGCGATGACCTCAGTGCTGCCATCCATCATTATCAAGAATTATTAAAACTGGAACCCCAGCATTATTATGCCTATTGCAATCTCGGCATGATACACGCAGCACAGGGGCGCTACCTGGATGCCGAGCCTTGTTTCCAGCACGCGATTGCCTGCCAGACCGAGATGACAACTGCGGATTTTTTCCTGGTCAACCTGTATCAGCAACAGGGTAAACAGCAGGAAGCAGAAAATGTATTAAAAAACCTGCTGACACGCCAGCCCGCCAATACGGCAGCAAGGGATGCGCTGTTAAATCTGTATTTGCAGTCCTCTCGTTATGCAGAGGCTGAGAGCATATATCGCCAGATGCTGGTTTCTCTTCCACAAGAGGCCATCATTCATTACAATCTGGGCGTGGTTTTAAAAGAACAGGGGCAAGTCGAGGCAGCAAAGAACTGCTACCTGCAAGCTCTGCAACTGCAACCAGTTTTTGCCCAAGCGCTTGGCAATCTTGGCTTAATTTTCCTGGATCAAGGGGATCTTGCACAGGCGGAAAGTTATTATCAGCGCGCCCTGGAGCAGGACCCCAAATTTGCCCTTGCCTATGTCAATCTTGCACAGATTTATAAGTTAAATGCACAGTTTGCCAAAGCAGAAGCAAGTTACCGCAAAGCCCTGGATCTGGATAAAAACAATGCCAGTTATCACAGCCTTCTAGGCCAACTCTTTTTTGAACAACAGCGCTATGACGACGCGCAAACCTGTTACCAAAAAGCCCTGCAACTGGACCCCAACTCCATCGTATCCTTGCTTGAACTTGGTCAGTTACACATGACCTTCAACCGGGCGACACAAGCTCGTACCTGTTTCGATCAAGCGATAAAAATCAAGCCAGATTTAGCCCATGCCCATAATTGCCTGGGTGTGTTGTACGACGATCAGGGCATGATCCCTGAAGCAGTTGCGGCTTATCGCCAGGCACTGGAATGCCAACCGGATTTCTCTGAAGCCTATGGCAATCTGCTGTTTTCCCTGAACTATCATCCCGACCTGAGCGCAGAAGAAATTTTTGCCGCTTATCAGGAATATGAACGCCGCTTTGTAGCGCATTTTTACCCGCAATGGCACCCGCATACCAATAGCAAGCAGCCAGCACGTCGCTTGAAGGTAGGCTATGTTTCACCGGATATGCGGCGTCACCCGGTCCAGCATTTCCTGGAACCATTGCTGGCTCAGCATGACAAGAGCCAGTTCGAGATCTATGCCTATGCTGAACTCGCGTCAGAAGATGCTGTGAGTGTACGTTATCGCAAGCATGTGGATCACTGGATACCAACCAGGCATCTGAGCGATGATGCCATGGCCGAAAAAATACGTGACGACGGTATTGATATCCTCGTCGATGTCGCTGGTCATACAGGTAATAACCGCTTGCGCGTCATGGCCCGCAAACCAGCTCCGGTTTCGATCACCTGGCTGGGTTATGCCTATACGACAGGCTTGACGGCGATAGACTATATGCTGTCCGATGCGATTTTCGCGCCACCAGAGGCAAATCATTTATTTGCTGAACAAGTCTGGCGTGTCGAAACGCCATCGCTGGTCTATCGTCCTGCAGAAGGCATGGGAATGTACAACACCTTGCCCGCATTGACAAACGGATATGTCACGATAGGCACGCTTAGCCGTGCCGTGCGCATCAATCACAAGGTGATCAGGGTTTGGGCCAGTATATTACAGAAACTGGAGAATTCACGGCTGGTGATAGACAGTGGCAACTTCAAGGATGAAGCCATGCGCAAGTCCCTGGAAGATAAATTTGTGGCCCTGGGGATAGACCGCAGCCGCTTGCAAATCGGCGCTCACAGTCCGCCATGGGATGTTATCCGTAGCATAGACATCGGACTGGATTGCTTCCCGCACAACTCTGGTACGACTTTGTTCGAATCCCTGTACCTGGGCATTCCCTTTGTCACCCTGGCGTCTCGCCCCAGCATGGGCAGGCTGGGTAGTAGCATATTGAGCGGCCTGGGCCGACCTGAATGGATTGCAAGGACAGAAGAAGAATATGTGGACAAGGTCGTCAGCCTTGCCAGCAATCTGCCGGAGCTCATCACTATACGTGCTGGCTTGCGTATGCAAATGCAAAATAGCCCATTGATGGATGAAGCAGGCTTCTGCCGCAAGATAGAAAATGCCTATCGCAGCATGTGGCAAGTCTGGTGCGCCAAGGAGAACTAGAACTCAGGCGGAGATTATGCAATCCATGGGAATATCATGTTCCTGCGCTGCAAATTCTGCCTGGGTGCAGGCATAGGCCATACCGATCGCCCTGGGCCGTGGTGCAACGGCAAGAGTACGGTCATAAAAGCCGCCGCCATAACCCAGGCGGTAGCCTGCCGCATTCCAGCCCAGGCAAGGGATAAGCAAGACTTCAGGCTGCGCCACCAGACGCCCGTGCGCCGGAATGGCAATACCATAGGAATCGACTGTCATGGCATCCCCTGCCTGCCAGGACAAAAAGCTTAAAGGCATGTCTTTGGCTATCACCAGCGGCAAGGCCAGTTGCACGCCCTGCTCCTGCAATTGCTGATAATAGGGACGCAAGTCCGGTTCTGCCTGTATCGGCCAATACACAGCCAGGCTGGCGGGTGTATTTTGTTGACACCATAACAGCAATTGCTTTCCCAATTCAGCATCCAGCAAGCTTTTCTGTTCCGGCGTAATGGCCTGGCGTTGTTGTCGCAAAAACTGACGCAATTCAGTGCGGCTTTGCGCTGTTTCAACGCTGAGTTTGTGTGCGCTATTCTTGGGCTGTGTCATACTGTCAGAAATGTAATCTCAAACTGTCAAAAGATGTCTGTGAAAAAAAGTTTAACTGGTCTTAGCCTGATGATCTTAGCAGGTTTCGCAACAAGTCCTTTCGCCTATGCAGCGCCAGCGAAAAGGAGCCTGATTGCCAATGATGATGACCGTTTCATGGCCTTGCGTGATGCCGCCTTCCATGAAGACGCCGCCAGCACCGAGCAACATGCAGCGGCATTGAAGAATTATGACATCCCCTCCTATGTCGATTATTACCGCCTGCGCTCACGCCTGGTAAAAACGACCAACGCTGAATTCCGTGACTTTATCAGCAAGTATGAAGGTAGCGCCATCGCTGACCGGCTACGCAATGACTGGCTCTTGCTGCTGGGCAGGCGTGGCGAATGGGACTTGTTTGATCAGCAATATCCACAATTTGTTGTCGCAGATGATAATCAGTTGCGCTGCTATTCCTTGCTTTCCAAGGCAGTAAAGCAGCACAAAGTGGCAACAGAAGCGCGCAATTTGCTCAATAGCCCGCGTGACTATGGAGAAGGCTGCTATGCCCTGGTCACTTACCTGACGACGAATGGACAATTCAACCAGGATGATTTGTGGGCGCAAATGCGCATGGCGGCAGAAAACGGCGCCTTGCCACTGGCACAACGCCTGGGTAAATTGCTGAATGTATCAGACAAGCAAGTTGCAGAAGCCGTGGACAAACCAGCTGGCATGCTAAAGAAAGCCCCGGATGCCGGGCATGCCGCCCACGAACTGTATCTGATTGCCTTGGGACGCCTGGCAAAATCTGATCATGAGCAGGCAGCAGAAACCCTGAGTCGTCACAGGAACTTATTCACGGACAATGAAAAAGCCCTGGGCTGGGCGCAGATCGCCATGCAAGCCGCACAAAAACTGGAACCGGAAGCCCTGGCTTACTGGCAAAAAGCCGAAGGCGCAGTCTTGACACAAGAAGCCTATCAATGGCGCACCCGTACAGCCTTGCGTGAAGGGGACTGGAAGCTGGTGAAGTCCAGCATCACCGCCATGCCTGCCAGCCTGAAGGCAGACCCGGCCTGGGTTTACTGGTATGGCCGCGCATTAAAAGCCGAAGGCAAGCATGAAGAAGCGCGCGCCCAGTTCGCCAGCATCGCCGATCAATTGCATTTCTATGGTCAACTTGCCCTGGAAGAACAGGGACAAAAAATAGGTGTCCCCGGCACCGTCAAACCAGTAACGCCAGAAGAGCTGGCGCCGATGGAAAGAAATCCCAATTTGCAAAGGGCACTGAAATTCTATGCCATGAATTTGCGCTTCGAAGGCACGCGTGAATGGAATTGGGAGTTGCGCAAGATGAGCGAGCGCCAGCATCTGGCCGCAGCCGAACTGGCAAGGAAAAACAACTTACTCGATCGCATGGTCAACACCTCCGACCGCACCAAGGGTGAACTGGATTTCAGCCAGCGTTACCCTACGCCATTCAACGACAGCATGTACAAGACTACCCAGGCACTGGGCATGGACATGGCCTGGGTATATGGTTTGATACGCCAGGAATCACGCTTCATCATGAATGCCAAATCGCATGTGGGTGCATCTGGCCTGATGCAATTGATGCCAGCTACTGCGCGCTATGTTGCCAAGAAGATTGGCCTCGGTAATTTTGTACCTACCCAAGTCAATGATGTGGAAACCAATATTGCGCTTGGCACCAATTATCTGAACATGGTATTGACCGACCTGGGTGGCTCGCAGGCTCTGGCATCCGCTGCTTATAACGCTGGCCCTGGCCGCCCGCGCGCCTGGCGTTCCAAACTGACACGTCCGGTGGAAGGAGCCATTTTTGCCGAGACCATTCCTTTCAATGAAACCCGCGGCTATGTCAAAAACGTATTGTCGAATGCGACTTACTACGCCGCCCTGTTTGAGAAAAAACCGCAGTCACTGAAGAAACGTCTGGGCATGGTCGTCCCCAAGGGCATGACGGCCACTGAATCCGATGTTCCTGCCAATCTTTAAGTGTAGACATCATGCAAGATACTGAAATGCAACCTGCACTGGCCGCCTTGCTGGGCCAGCACCGGGCCGGTTTGCGCCTGGTGATAGGCAACAAAAATTATTCCTCCTGGTCCATGCGCCCCTGGGTACTGATGAAGGCTTTTGGTATACCCTTCGAAGAAATACGCATACTGCTGAACCAGCCAGATACCACCAACCGTATTGCTGAATACTCTGCTGCCGGTCGTGTGCCAGTCTTGCTGGCGGGTGAAATCACTGTATGGGATTCACTGGCAATTTGCGAGTACCTGGCCGAACAATTCTCCATACTTAATCTGTGGCCAGAAGATATCGCTGCCAGGGCCACGGCACGCAGCATCTGTGCCGAAATGCATTCCGGCTTCTCTTCCCTGCGCTTTGACATGCCCATGAATATCCGTGCCGACCTGTTTGGCAAGGGCCGCACCATAGGCTCACAAGCCGACATAGGCCGCATCAGTGAAATCTGGGAAGATTGTCTGGCATCCTACGGCGCCCATGAATTCCTGTTCGGTGCATTCTCTATTGCTGATGCATTCTATGCGCCGGTGGTCATGCGCTTCCGCACTTATGGTGTCTCGCTGGCACCAGCCCTGCAAGCCTATGTAGATCGCGTGATAGCACACCCTGCAGTCGCATTATGGGTGCGGGAAGCATTGATGGAAACCGAATCCATGCCCGGTCATGACAACCGTCATGGCGAATAAGGACAGCAACGCTACATGAAGACTTATATAGTTGGTGGCGCCGTACGCGACGCCTTGCTCGGTCATCCCGTGCAAGACCGCGATTACGTCGTGGTTGGCGCATCGCCAGAAGAGATGCTGGCCCAAGGCTTTTTGCCAGTTGGTAAAGATTTCCCGGTATTCCTGCACCCCAAGACCCATGATGAATATGCGCTAGCGCGTACTGAACGCAAGACTGCCGCCGGTTACAAGGGCTTTGTATTTCATACCGATGCCGATGTCACGCTGGAACAGGATTTGATACGCCGCGACCTCAGCATCAATGCCATGGCGCAGGATGATGACGGTAACATCATCGACCCCTACGGTGGTTTGCAAGATCTGGAAAACCGCGTGTTTCGCCATGTCTCCATGGCATTTTGTGAAGATCCGGTACGCATATTGCGCCTGGCCCGCTTCGCTGCCCGCTTTGCCACACCGCCACAAGATTTCAGCGTCGCCACAGAAACCACGGCCCTCATGCAAACCATGGTGGCCGCTGGTGAAGTTGATGCCCTGGTGCCAGAACGTGTATGGCAAGAAATTTCACGCGGCTTGATGGAAGTGCGTCCTTCCCGTATGTTTGAAGTCTTGCGCAGTTGCGGCGCACTGCAACGCTTATTACCCGAGATTGATAGACAATGGAATATACCGGCCGCGGCTAACTCCTGCCGGGCTGAGCAATTGATGCAATTGCTGGATGCAACGGCAACAAACAAGCAGCCGCTGACTACACGTTATGCCGTACTCTTGCACGATCTGACCGCAGATCAGGTCAATGAGCAAACCGCTACGGCGCTAGAAAAGCAACGCATGGCCGTGGCCGATGCGATTAGCCAGCGCTTGAAAGTACCGGCAGAATGCCGCGACCTCGCCGTCATGCTGGCACGTGAGCATTTACATATCAATCTAGCCATCAGTCTGCCTGCTACCGATATCATCGATTTACTGGGGCGCTGTGATGCCTATCGCAAACCCCAGCGCTTCCTCGACGTATTGAGTGCAGCAGCCTGCCTGTATGCGCAGACAGACGAGACATATGCACCACAAACCCGGCTAGGCAAGGCGCTGGAAGTGGCACAACAAGTCAATGGCGGTGAAATTGCTGGGCAATATGTCAACACCCCGTCACAAATTCCAGTGGCAATACGGGAAGCCAGAATCGCAGCTCTGGAAGCCGCCAGCGTATGAATGGGACAGAATAGAAGTTTTACTCTCAAAAATAGCGCTTTTCTGGAATAATCGAAACAGATCATCTACAATGCATTGTGCAGTGCACAAAAGCTACCCATAAGGAGCTGCTATGAATGCGTCAGACGTTTTTCCAGAAGATCCAAAACACTTGCTAGACTCTACCAAAAAGCCATCGCAATCCACCATTTTCGTCAAGGAATTATCAGAAAAGGACAGGCATCGCATCTTGAGACATTTTCTTGGACTCGAAGAAAGTGACCGCTTACTACGCTTTGGCACTTATCTGCCGGATGCCATGATAGAAAAATATGTAGACGGCATCGATTTCTCCCGCGACAAGGTATTCGGCGTCATCAGCCATCATTTCCGCGTCGTCGGCGTCGGCCACCTGGCTTATGCGCCACGCGCCGAGGATGATGAAGCCACGGATAAAGACAAGGTCGCCGAATTTGGCGTTTCCGTCTCCACCTCAGCACGCGGCAAGGGCATAGGCTCCAGACTGTTTGAACGAGGTGCCATTCACTGCCGCAATGATGATATTGACACCTTGTACATGCATTGCCTGTCATCGAATCAAACCATGATACACATCGCCAAAAAAGCTGGTATGGAAATCCACCGCGAATACGGCGAAGCCGACGCCTACTTGAAGATCCTGCCCGCCGACGCCGCCAGCGTCTTGAAAGAAGCCATGCAAGAACAGGTTGCAGCGATTGACTACACCATCAAGGCAAATACCCGCGCTGCTGCCAAATGGCTCAGGCATTTGCCGGGGATGAAGGGTGGGTCGAAGTAGCGAAGCCAAGACCTTTCACCACAGAGGATGGAAAGACTGCTTGTAAGCAGTCTTCGTTACGCAGGCGCGCGGCATGCCGCACGAAGTCCCGGCTACACCACCGAGACACAGAGAAGATGAAGAGGAAAGCAAAACCTGGTTTCTCTGTGTCTCAATCGTCGATTACTTTAATATCTAGAAATCTAGGTACAAGTCGTAATTTGAAGCTTAAGTATATTAAAGATGCCTCCGTCAGTGCTCTTTATACCCCCACCACCGGCAAGGCTGTCGTATCCTTAATCTGCTGCAAGGCAAAACTAGACTTCACATCCAGCACCGCCGGATGCCGCAACAAGGTCTCCATCATGAAGCGCGAAAAATGGTTCATGTCTTCCACATGCACGCGCAAGAGATAATCCATTTCCCCTGTCATCGCATAACAGGCCACCACTTCTGGCCACTGCCCTACCGAGGCCGAAAAGTCATCACGCGGTGAGCGTGAAGCACCCTTGCCGGGGGCATCGCTATGCTTTTCCAGCCTGACATTGACATAAGCCAGCAAGCCCAGGCCTATCTTGGCGGGTTCCAGCAAAGCTACATATTTGCGGATGACGCCGCTGTCTTCCAGGCGCTTGATACGGCGCAGGCAGGGTGAGGGCGAGAGATTAACGCGCTCTGCCACTTCCTGATTGGTGAGCCTGCCATCTGCCTGCAAAATCGCCAGGATCTTGCGGTCTATCTTATCTAGTTCAACCTCAAGCATAATCTGCTCCATATTAAATAAATTTAGCAATATTATTGCTCAAATAAATAAATCATTGGGTTATTTTGCAATTATATGGCGCGTTTCGCAGACTATACTGAGAGCTTGAGCTACATCAAAGCCAGTCTTAAATTGGCTAGTTGCAGCGGACACTGATGATCACACTGAGGAGACAGGCATGACAATCCAAACTTGGGAAAACCCTATGGGTACCGATGGCTTTGAGTTTATCGAGTACGCAGCACCCGATCCAAAAGCACTCGGCGAATTATTCCTCACCATGGGTTTCACCGCGATAGCCAAGCATCGCACCAAGGATGTGACACTGTTCCGTCAGGGCGACGTGAACTTCATCATCAATGCTGAACCTGATTCTTTCGCACAAAAATTTGCCCGCAAGCATGGTCAATCCGTTTGCGCATTCGCTTTCCGCGTCAAGGATGCCAACGCTGCCTACAAGCGCGCACTGGAACTGGGCGCCTGGGGTTTTGACAATAAGACCGGCCCTATGGAATTGAATATCCCTGCCATCAAAGGCATCGGTGATTCCCTGATTTATTTCGTTGATCGCTGGCATGGTAAAGATGGCGCAGATGCAGGTGCCATCGGCAATATCAGTATCTATGATGCTGACTTCGTGGCGTTGCCAGGCGTGGATTCCAATCCAGTCGGCAAGGGCCTGACTTACATCGACCACCTGACCCACAATGTACACCGTGGCCGTATGAAGGAATGGGCGGATTTCTATGAAACCCTGTTCAACTTCCGCGAAATCCGTTACTTCGATATCGCTGGCAAACACACAGGCCTGAAGTCCAAAGCCATGACTTCACCTTGCGGCAAAATCCGTATTCCTATCAATGAATCTTCGGATGACAAATCCCAGATCGCTGAATACCTGGACCTGTACCACGGCGAAGGCGTGCAACATATCGCCATGGGTACAGACAATATCTATGACACCGTTGGCGGCATGAAGGCCAATGGCGTGGTTTTCCAGGACACCATAGAAACTTACTATGATCTGGTAGACCGCCGCCTGCCTGGTCATGGTGAAAACCTGGAAGAATTGCGCAAGCTGCGCATACTCATCGATGGTAAGAGCACAGAAACATCGCGCGAATTGCTGTTGCAAATTTTCACGACCACGGTCATCGGACCTATCTTCTTTGAAATCATCCAGCGCAAGGGCGATCAGGGTTTTGGTGAAGGTAATTTCCGCGCCCTGTTTGAATCTATCGAGCTTGATCAGATCCGTCGTGGCGTCATCAAAGACGAAACAACTGTCTGATTTCGCTAACAGCTAATGGAGATATGAAAGAGGCTGGTCATCATCTGATGCCGGCCTTTTTCACTGAAAAATATGGATACTATCGCTACTTCCGCTACTACTGTCAGCAACGACGATTTCCTCGCCACCGTTGCTGAAAAATCCAATGGCGCAGCCCTGCGTGGCAACTATGAAAAAGCCGACGAGCAATACGTCGTCGCCCAGGACTGGGATGCCTACACAGAAGAAGAACATGAATTGTGGCGCAAGCTCTACCAGCGCCAGATGGAACTCTTGCCTGGCCGTGCCTGCGATGAGTTCATAGCAGCACTGCACAAGATGGATGCCTCGGGTGGCATACCAAAATTTGAGCGTACTTCAGAAGAATTGTTTGCCGCTACTGGCTGGCGCATCGTCGCCGTGCCTGGCCTGATCCCTGAGCTGACGTTCTTTGAACATCTGGCCAATCGTCGCTTCCCGATCACGGTCTGGTTGCGCAAGCCGGAAGAATTCAATTACATCGTTGAACCCGATGTCTTCCATGATTATTTCGGCCATGTGCCACTGTTGTTCAACCCAGTCTTTGCCGACTATATGCAGTTGTATGGCAAGGGGGGCTTGAAGGCGATGAAGCTGGGCGGTCTGGATTATCTGGCACGCCTGTACTGGTACACGGTGGAGTTTGGCCTCATCAAAACTAATAAGGGTTTGCGCATCTATGGCGCAGGCATCTTGTCATCTGGCGGTGAAGTCGAATATTGCCTGAAGCCTGGCACACCTTCGCGCCACATCCGCCTCGAGATCGAACGCTGCCTGCAAACTCTGTACAAGATAGACAGCTTCCAGGAAACCTATTTTGTCATCGACAATTTCCAGCAATTGTTTGATGGCACGGCACCAGATTTCACGCCCTACTATGAGCGCCTGAAACGACTCGATGCCTTGCCAGCCAATACTTTGTTGCCGGGTGAAGTTGAATTGCTGCCGTAAGCCAGCAATCAGTCAGCAACAAACCAGCCTCAATGTAAAAAGAAAATGGGACATCAAGCACGATGTCCCATTTTTTATTTTTGCGCAGTAACGGTATTGGATACGCGCGTCCACACCTGGCTGCGGCCATTTTCAGGACTATCCTTGTAGGGCGTGATTTCCAGCTCGGTTGAACTCAGCATGCGCATCTGACAATCATAAGTCTGGCCATCAGCACGGTTGAAAATCTTGCCTGACCAGGTGGCGGCCTTGGTAGACAGGGTAGGAGTGAAACCTGCCATGATGGTCTTGCCCATTGCAGGCGCAGCAGATGCTTCCAGTACACGGCTGACCTTGCCGCACAAGGCCTGGCCGCATTTACTGATCTCTACTTCCAGGTTACCACTCTGTGTCAGCCAGATGCCTGCGACTGCGCCAGCCTTGCTGTTGGCATGATTATGGGCCTGAATTTCAGCCTCCACCGGTGCCAGATAATAATCAGACAAACCCGCTTGTTGCGCCTGGGCAGACCAGGCACTCATCAATAAAGTGGCGCAAGTGGTGATAAGGATAATTTGCTTTTTCATGTTGACTCTCCTTGATTTATAGAAGTGATGAATTCATCACGGCAAGATCATTAGACAGGAGCAAGGTATCTGGCACATGTCAGGAAATGCCTTATTTGCATCTACATATGTGCCGACGGCATTCAGATACACTGGGATACAAAAGATTTTGTCCCTGCTGCGATTTAGGCTATAAAGCTTCATGAACGAACCGTCAAATATGAATGCAAAGTCCAGCGCATGGAAAACACTGAATCCCCGGATCACATCCTCATCGTTGATGACGATGCAGAAATACGCGAACTGACTGCCCTGTACTTGCGCAAGAATGGCAACAAGGTCAGCACGGCAGCAGGCGGCAAGCAAATGCGCGCCTTGCTCGAAGGAAGTGCCATCGACCTCATCGTGCTTGATATCATGATGCCGGGCGAAGATGGCCTGAGCCTATGTCGTGAATTGCGCTCTGGCCCGCACAGAGTCATTCCCCTGTTTTTTCTGACGGCACGTGCAGAAGAAACTGACCGCATAGTCGGACTGGAAATGGGTGCCGACGATTATCTGACCAAGCCTTTCGCCGCACGCGAATTGCTGGCCAGGATCAAAGCGGTCTTGCGCCGCACACGCATGCTGCCGCCCAAGCTGCGTGAACAAAGACCATCAGCGATGTTGCAGTTTGGTGACTGGCAACTCGATACCCTGGCACGCCATCTGCTCGATAAAGACGGCGTCATGGTGACACTCAGCGGGGCTGAATACCGTCTGCTACAAGTCTTTGTCGAGCATCCACAAAAGGTGCTTAACCGTGACCAGTTACTGAACCTGACCCAGGGCCGCGATGCCGATCTGTTCGAACGCTCCATAGACTTGCTGGTCAGCCGCCTGCGTCAGCACTTACGTGATGATGCGCGCGAGCCGCGCTACATCAAAACCGTGCGCAACGAAGGTTATGTATTTTGTGCACAAGTCACCGCACATGAGGAAGTCTGATGCATCTCATCGAAAGCCCGCACTGGCCGCACACCCTGTTTGGTCGCCTGTGCCTAATTTTACTGAGTGCCCTGCTGATGGCCTATGCACTATCGTTTGCCTCGTCGCAATGGGACAAGATGCAGGTCAGGAAAAATCACATGGTCTATTCGGTAGGCAAGGATGTCGCCAATGCGATTTCCTTTCTCGACCGCCTGCCAGTCAGCGAACGCCAGGCCTGGCTGGGCAAACTGGCCCGCAACAACTATGAATATACTTTGCAGGCGGCCCCTGCGGATGCCACGGACAGCATAGATCTGGACATTGCCAACGAGGCCATAGAGGCCATTAAAAATAACCTCGAACATCCAGCAAAGATCAGGATCAGCGTAAGTACGGAAGGCGATAAAAAAATCCTGCAATTGCATCTGGCCTTGAGCGATGGAGCACCAATCACTATTCGCCTCACCGCATCACCTTACAACATACAGTGGAGCATGCTCTCGCTACTCTGCGTACAGCTTGCCATCGTCATGCTGGCAGCCTGGCTGGCAGTCAGGACAGCGACACGCCCGCTGGCGATGCTGGCTGAAGCAGCCGATGCGATGGTAAAGCCAGGTGCCAGGCCACAGTTCCCTGTCCGGGCACCGCGTGAAGTATTCCGTGCCGCAACCGCCTTCCAGAACATGCAAGAACGCATAGATACATATCTGGCGGAACGCATGCAAATCCTGGGCTCCATCACTCACGACCTGCAAACCCCCATCACCCGCCTGCGCCTGCGCACAGAACTCATGGACGACGATACCCATCGGGATAAGATGCAGGCTGACCTGCAAGCCATGCAAAAACTGGTAGAGCAAGGTCTGGCCTACGCCAAGGTACAAAATCAATTGCAAGCCGATCAGGAAGCCAGCAGCAAGATCAAGCTCGACGCCCTCGCAGGCAGCCTGGTACAAGACTATTGCGACACCGGCCAGCAAGTCGGCCTGCGTGGCAATAGCAGCCAGATAATACAAACCCGCCCCCTGGCCCTCTCCCGCCTGCTCGGCAACCTCATCGACAATGCCCTGAAATTTGGCAGCGAAGTGGAGGTTATCCTGGGCAGCGATATGCAGTGTGCAGTCATCACCGTGCAGGATCGCGGCCCCGGCATCCCCGAAGACCAGTGGGACGCAGTCATGCAACCTTTCGTACGACTCGAATCCTCCCGCAACCGTGATACCGGCGGTGCGGGTCTGGGCTTGGCGATCGTGGCGCAACTGGCGCTGCAACTGCATGCGGAAGTAGGGTTTGCCAATCGTGAGGGTGGGGGGTTGGCGGTAAGTGTCAGATTGCCTTTGCTGGTTGGGGTGGAGTAAATCGGTTGATCGATTGAGTATGAAGAAAATAAGCTGCGGTCGTATTGACGTTGCTGTTGAATTTGACGTTGCTTTTGACTTTTCGCAGTTCCCATGTGTAGGCGCCGTTTGTGCAGTACAGAAAATGGATTAAGAAGGACCGCTGTCTGAGCGTAGCGAGTTTCGGGCCTTCCCATTTTTTGTACTGCACAAACGGGAACCCCGCAGGGGCGACTACGCCTGGGTCGCCTTTCTTTGAATTCTTTCTTTGGCGACGCAAAGAAAGGATTTCGGCTGCCGGGCCGAAACCCGGCTTGCATCCACGAAGGGTAATCCTTTTAATCAAAGCACCACATGTAACGAACGACACGGCATACCATGAACGCCGCTGGGGCGCCAGCCCGGTGGAATGACGTTAATCTTATTGCCGTTGAATTGAAGGTATAGCAGCCAGGTAGGCATAGAAGTTGTTAAGTTCATCGGCATCAAAATACCAACATGCCAATCACACTCTCCAATACTCCCCCTCAGCCCTCTCCATCAATCCATTCATAATAAACTCCCGCCGCAAGGTCGCAAAATCAGCATGAAACTGCAGCAAAAACGCATTGATATCAGCCTCCACGTAACGCCGTTCAAACTGTAATTGCTCCACCAGCCAGCGCAAGATCACCAGCCGTTTTTTACGCTGCTCAGGAATACTCACCAGACGCCCGTTCTTGACGAAGGACTTCATCACCCGCTCAGCTTCAACGTCAGTAGACTGCAAATCCAGCATGATTTTAGTAGCATCCCAGTTCGCGTTGAAACGTTCCGTGCGACTGGATTGCAGTCGCTGCTGCGCCAGATTCAGCCAGCTTGCGCTTCCATAACCCTGCACCAGATCATGCCCGATAACATTCCAGAATTCAGGTGCACCACTAATACCCAGCGCCTGCAGATAATCACCGGTAACGACCAGATATTGACAGCGATAGGGCAGCAAATAACCAGCTTCATTAGCCCGCAATTGCTGCTGCGCTTCGGCATAACTGGCATACCAGTGATTGATGAAAACAGCCACTTCGGGACCATGCCAGAAGTCCCCCATGTCTTCACCAGGTTTGACTTCGCCACCGAGGACGATGCGGGCATGTTCCCAGTTCTGAAAACCGGCGTCGGCTGCAGCCAGGTTCATGCAGTGCTTGAGTTGCCAGCTTTCAGGGATTTCCCAGTTGCGCTGGCGGCTTAAGATCAGGGCGCGTTTGCTGGCTGCGGTATTACGTGTCTCCAGCAATTTTTGCAATAAACGAGCACGCGTTTTGATTTCTGTAGTAAGTGCGTTCATGCTGTAGCTCCAGTCAATATGGGCTGTAGGGCAATGAACAATGATGGGTAGTATGACGATAACATGATGAACTCCAGTTCGCTTATCGACGACCCGCTGACGTCAAACGAAACATGGCAATTATCACATTAATAGGGATGTGCATTTGCAGGGTGAGAGCCTCTTGTGCGGGAAGGCGCCCCTTAGCACCTGCCGTGATTGTAGGCCAGTATAAAAACAACGTCAATCATCTTTAACTTCGTGAATATGTCTTGAAACCGAGCTGCTTCTCTGCTAAACCCTGATAATAAGCAAATCATTATTTACTTTCTGACCAAACACCGTGGTGTAAAAGGGGAGAGTTTTGATTCATCAATCCGCAAGCGAAGGGCATGGCCATGCCTCAAACGACAGCATACTGATCGTCGATGATGCGCCGCCGAATATAGGTTTGTTGTATGCCGCGTTGCAACAAGCGGGTTACCAGATTTATGCAGCAACTTCAGGAGCCCAGGCGCTGCTGATCGCACACGAAGTACGGCCCAACCTGATCTTGCTTGATGTCGTGATGCCAGGCATGGATGGCTTTGAGACTTGCAGGCGACTCAAGAATGAGGCAGCAACTGAACAAATCCCTATCATTTTCATTACTGCTGCCAATAGCACCGAAGACATCGCCAAAGGTTTTGCGGCAGGTGCTGTCGATTACCTGAGCAAGCCACTACGCGTGGACGAGTTATTGATCAGGGTAAAAATGCATTTACAAAAACAGCATTTCCTGCTGGTTCAGCAAGAGCAAACAGAAAAACTCAAACTCATTGTCGATAATATGTCCGAGGCAGTGGTCTTGCTGGATGCCAAGGGCCAAATAACATTTAGCAATCCGGCTTGCCATGCTGGCTTGGGTTACACCGGTGATGAGGTTCTAGGCAAATCCATCACTTCACTCTTAAGTGAACGCCAGCCTGCCAGTTGCCTCAAATTTTTTTCAACAGACAGCGACCTTAACATCAGTAGCCCAACCCACTGCGGCCCCAGCGAAGTCTGCGTGCAGCATAGCAGCGGCAAAGCCCTCAATATGGATTTGACCCTGGCCTCGGTCTTTTTACAAGAACGCCATTATGTGGGCTTACTGAGGGACCGCCAACCAGAATTGCAGCATCATGCAAGCTTGCTGGCGGCAGACTGCGATCCCTTGACCAATCTGGCCAATCTGCGACGTTTTGAAGTAACTCTGGAACAATGCTGGCAATACTGTTTGTCCACTGTCATGCCAGTTTCACTTTTGCAGATACGCATCCATCAACGTGAAGATTGCTACCACCATGCAGAACGCCATGCTGGCGATCAGATATTACAAGAAATTGCCAGGATTTTGCTAGTGCAAGCCAACCGCCGCAATGGTTTGGCGGCACGTATCGCCGAGCATGAATTTGCCTTGCTCGTGCCAGATTTAAGCAAGGAAGCAACAGCATTTCTGACCCATACGTTGAGAGATGAACTCATGCTCTTGCTCAAGCAAAAAATACCTGCCTCAAGCACAGAACGCGAGAAGGCAGGTGGTATCAGTATTGCCTACGCCAGCCAGGTGCCGCATGCTGGTCAGAATGGAAAGCAACTTTTGGATGTCCTATCGAATGCCTTGCCAACCCGCCAGTGTGATGAGGTTAGCCGCATCATCGCCACAGAAATGTAAATGAGTAGACGTAGCTATCCAGGCTCAAGCATGAGGAAAAAATATGTCCATAAATAAACAGGAAAACACGGCAGAGTATCTGGATGATACTCCCGTGATTTCTGCAGAAGAAGAAATACTCAGGCGCTCACCTCCCTGGCGCATACTCATCGTCGACGACGATCACAACACCCATACCGCCACTTGCTATGCCCTGGACAACCAAAGCTTTCGTCAACGTCGCTTTGAGTTTATCAGTGCCTACAGTTCGGAAGAGGCATTCGTGATCTTACGCGATACTCCCGATATCGCACTGGTGATACTCGATATCATCATGGAGACTTCCGATGCTGGCCTGCAACTGGTCAAAAGAATACGCAATGAATTGAATAATCATCTGGTACGCATCGTCTTGCGCACAGGCCAGCCCGGGCTGGTGCCAGAGCACCGTATCGTCATGGATTTTGATATTGACGATTATAAAAGCAAGACCGAACTGGGCGGCGGCAAATTGTTTACCATGGTAGTTTGTGCCTTGCGCGCGTATGACAATTTATGCGAGATGATGGCGGCACAAAAGGCGCTCGGCAATTCCTTGAAAAAAATCCAGAACCTGGAAACGGCTTTGAACCAGCATGCCATCTATGTGATTTTGGACCGCAGTGGCAACATCATCGCCGTCAATGACAAATTTTGCACAATTTCAGGCTGCAATGCCGTTGAATTGATGGGCAAGACATTTGATCATCTATGTCTGCAATCCACGACCAGCAGTGCATTGAACGATATATGGGTGGCCATGGATAAAGGCGACATCTGGCAAGGCACGGTCGCCGGGAAATCCAGCCTGGGCAAGTCTTACTGGATGAACACCAGTGTCGTGCCCTTCATGGATCATGATAATCAGCCCCAGCAATATGTGGTCGTCGCCACCGATGTCACCGAGGCCAAGCTTGCCCAGCAAGAAGTGCTGGAACTGAACCGTGACCTGGAGCAAAGAGTCATACGCCGTACCAATGAATTGGAATTGGCCAAACTCGCTGCTGAAAAAGCCAACAATGCCAAATCAATTTTCCTGGCGAACATGTCGCATGAAATACGGACACCACTTAATGCCATTTTTGGATATGCGCAACTCTTGAGCAAGGACGATCGTTTGCCCGCCGAACTGGCAAGCATAGTCGCACCGATAGAAAAGTCAGGCGTGCATTTACTCAATCTGATCAATGACATACTTGATCTATCGAAAATAGAAGCAGGCCGCATGACTCTGGAATTTGGGCAAATCGACCTGGAGAGCCTGGTCTCCGAGGTCAGCGACATCTTTGCCATGCGTTGTGCACAAAAAGGGATACACTGGCATTGCGCGACCAGCTTTGCGCCGGCAAGTTACTTACTGGGCGATGGTGAAAAACTGCGTCAGGTCTTATTGAATTTGCTGAGTAATGCTGTCAAATTCACTGATTGTGGTGAGGTCGTTCTGACGATCACAGAAAGTGCCAGCGACAAACCTGATCACGCCCGCCTCAGCTTTGAAGTCAGGGATACTGGTCTTGGCATACCCGAAGAACAGCAGTCCCTGGTGTTTGTTCCCTTCCATCAGGCGGAACCAAACAACAAGCGCGGTGGCACAGGTTTGGGACTGGCCATTTCAAATCGCCAGGTGGTGCTGATGGGCAGTCGCTTGCAACTGGCATCTACGCCGGAACATGGCTCCCGGTTTTATTTTGAACTGGAATTGTTGCGCATACAAAATGCCACACCAACAAGCAACCGCCCTGTGCACGGTAAAATCAGCCTCTTGCCCGACCAGCAGTTGAACGTCCTGGTGGTAGATGACATAGAAGAAAACCGCGATGTACTAGCGCGCATGCTGCAAAGCCTGGGGGCTACAGTCAGGCAGGCCGAGAATGGTGCAACTGCCCTGGAAAGCCTACGCGCAACACCTGCCGACATTATTTTTCTAGATATCCGCATGCCGGTCATGGATGGGATAGAAGCCATGCGTCACATACGCGCAGAATGGCCACAACCACAGCCAAAATGCGTGGCACTGACGGCCTCAGCTCTTCTACATGAACGCGAACACTATATGCTGGAAGGTTTTGATGACTTCATCGGCAAACCCTTCTTGTTCGACACCATCTATGCCTGTCTAGGCAAGCAACTGGGCATGCGCTTTACCAGCAAGACAGAAGACTCGCCTGAGATATTGACAAAACCCACCATGGTCAAGTTGCCAGAACGATTCCGGGAGCGCTTGCTGACAGCAGCCAGAACAGGCTGGGTCAGTGGGCTGGAATCCACTCTGGCTGAACTGAAACAATGCGGCACCGTAGAAGCAGCTTTGGCCAGTCATTTGACGAATTATCTGATGCAATATGACATGGATGGTCTGGAACGCGAACTGATGACAGGATCCGAGCATGTTTAGACTAGGCAGCAATCCAGCCAGGAATCGCGAAATGGCCTTGTTAATCGTCGATGATATGCCGGACAACATCGGAGTCTTGCGTGGCATGTTGTTACCTTATGGGCATCAGTTGTTCGTTGCCACATCTGGTCAGGGTGCGCTGAACATTGCCGCCCAGGTGCCGCTGGATCTGATCTTGCTGGATGTCATGATGCCCGGCATGGACGGTTTTGAAACTTGCCGCATGCTGAAAGCAAATCCGCAGACCAGGGAAACACCGATTATTTTCATCACGGCAAAAACGGATACCCAGGACATCGTCGAAGGCTTCAATCTGGGTGCGGCCGACTATATCAATAAACCAGTACGGATGGAAGAAGCACAGGCTCGCATACAAACACAATTGCAGATACGCAGTTATATCCTGGAGCAGAGAGAACAGGCAGAACGCATGCGTGCCATCGTCAACAATATGGCAGAAGGCTTGCTCATCATAGAAGCAGATGGCCGCATACAATCCAGCAATCCTGCGGCAGATTACCTGTTTGGCTATGCACCGGACCAATTACAGGGGCATTCGATTTTTGATTTGCTCGATACTGCTGCCAGCCAGGAATACCATCATTATTTCAGCCGCATCGCCAGTGATGGTTCGGGCATGCAAATCCCGCAGCATGGCAGTCGTGAGGTACAAATAAAACATCATAGCGGCGCCATGCTCAATGTCGATTTATCCATCATGCCCATGTTTGTACGGCAGCCGCTGTTTGTCGGTTTGCTGCATGATATTACCCGCCACAAATTGTCTGAACATGCCTTGCGCAGAGAAGCCAGTATGGACGCCCTGACCAATGTGGCCAATCGTCGCCATTTTGATGCAAGCCTTGAAAACATCTGGCAATACGCCGTCGAGAATGAGCAAGAACTTTCCCTGATCTTGCTGGACGTAGATCACTTCAAGCACTACAACGACACCCTGGGACATCAGGCAGGTGACCGCTGTCTGCAACAAGTTGCACAGGTCTTACGCACAATTGCGTCACCACCAGCTACCCTGATAGCCCGCTACGGTGGCGAAGAATTTGTGATCCTGTTACCCAATACCGGTCAGCAAGATGCCCATGACCTGGCATGTCAGGTGCAATCCGCCATGGAAGCCAGGCAATTGGCGCATCCTGCATCAACATGCTCTGCCTGGGTCACCGTCAGTATAGGTGTCTGTAGTCTGCGACCGAATGCGGCAATCAGCAGCGAACTCTTGTTTCTGAATGCTGACCAGGCCATGTACCAGGCCAAAGAGTCTGGCCGCAACCGGGTCTGCACAGAATTCGGCCAGGCAGAAAAAAGTGTATGACTAATGCAATGCGGGCAAGCCAGCCAACGACACACCAAGGACGATCAGCACGGCGCCGATAAAACGGTTCAATACAACTTGTTGCCTGAGCATGCCGGCACGCAGGCGGTTGTCTGAAAAAAACAAGGCCACCAGGCTGAACCATATCCAGTGGGCGACAGACATGAACAAGCCATAACCGATTTGTGCCAGCACGCTGGTATCAATTTGTACCACCTGGGTATAGGTGCTGACTACAAATAAAGTGGTTTTGGGATTGAAGGCATTGGTCATGAAACCAGCACGCAAGGCCGGCCAATTACCCATCTTCTGCCCTGCCCCTGCCTCTGCACTGATGACGGCACGGGCAAAAAAAGTCTGGTAACCGATATAGATCAGGTAGATCGCACCTATGATCTTGATGGCAAAATACAGGCTGGGTGATTTTGCAATCAGCAGGCCCACGCCCAGCATGGTATACATGACATGCACTTGCACACCCAGCGCGATGCCGCTGGCGGCCAGCAGGCCTGCACGGCGACCATACAGATAACTATTCCTGGTGACCATGGCAAAGTCTGCTCCAGGGCTGATGACGGCCAGGATGGTGATGATGGCGACGGCAATGAGTTCCGTCATGTTTTTCCTAAAGATAAAATATTCATTTGTGATCCGATTTGTGATCAAATATCACGCATGAACAGATTCTGAAGGCAGACAGTCGATTTGAAAATCGATATATACTCAAACATATCATCGAGAAAATCTCACAGATGAGCTATCACCTACCATCGCTGAATGCCATACGCGTGTTCGAAGTCGCTGCACGCCATTTGAGCCTGGTCAAGGCTGCGGAAGAACTGCATGTGACCCACGGTGCTGTCAGCCGCCAGATCAAGCAACTGGAAGAAAACCTGGGCCTGGAATTATTCGAGCGCCGCAACCGTGCCATCTTTTTAACGCGCGCTGGACTGAGCCTGCAAGGCACTTGCACTGACATCATGAGGCAACTGGAAGCAGGCCTGCGCCAGCTCAGGCAGGCAGATGATCAACCTCTCGTAGTCTCATGTGAACCGACCATAGCCATGCGCTGGCTGATTCCACGCCTGGGTAAATTCAGGCAACTACACCCTGAACTGGAAATTCATTTGTTTGCCGCTGGCGGCCCTGTCGACTTGCGCCATGGTCACATAGACCTGGCATTACGGCGCAACGATTTTGTCTGGGATGCAAACTATCATGCGACCAAAGTTGCCCAGGAATTGATCGCCCCAGTTTGCACACCAGGCCTGCTGAAACAAGGTAAGCCAGCACTGAACCAGCATTGCCTGTTACACACGGCAACCCGGCCCGATGCTTGGTCACAGTGGCAAAAACTCAGCGGACAAACGGCACGCGGCAAAAGCCGGGCGACCTATGAACATTTTTACCTGAGCCTGCAAGCAGCTTGTGCGGGTCTGGGCGTCGCCATGGCATCAGCCTATATGGTGGAAGATGAAATCCGCAGCGGGCAATTGCTGGCGCCGCATAATTTCAGGGCAGATGGCAGTGATTATGTCTTGCTGTCAGCGCTGCCCTTTGATGAGGACCGGCGCCGCCTGGCATTTCTGGAATGGTTACAGCGGGAATTTGAAGTGACGGCACAGGCCGTCACTGGCCTGTATCAGTAAACGCTGGGTTCACCAGGTGGGCGTGTTTTGAAACGTTTGTGTGCCCAAAAGTATTCTGCGGGTGCTTTCAAGATTTCTTGCTCAATGAAAGCATTCATAGCGCGCGTAGCCGCCACGATATCCTCACCCGGATAATTTTGCCACGGCTCATGGAAAGTCACTTTCCAGCCCTGATAGTTGGGCAAAATAGTGGCAATGACTGGGATGACTTTGGCACCGGTAGTCGCCGCTATTCTTGGTACTGCTGTCAATGTGGCAGCAGGTACACCAAAGAAAGGCACGAACTCGGCATCCTTGGCGCCAAAGTCCATATCTGGCAACATGAAAAAGGGCAAGCCTTCACGCATGGCGCGGATAATGGGCTTGACGCCTTCTGCCCGGGAAAACAGTTTTACCGGACGAAAACGTGATCGCCCCTTGCGCAAGGCTGCATCAAACACCTTGCTGCGCTGTTGAGTATAGATGGAGCATAGCGAGGATTCCAGCATGACTGCCACGCCTGCCACATCCAGGCTGACGAAATGCGGGCACATCAAAATAGTCGGGCCATCAGCCATTGCCGCCATCGGTACGGCAGGATCTATCTGTATCAAACGCTTCAGGCGCGCCTCTGAAGCCCACCAGAGTATGCCGCGCTCCAGCACGCTGCGGGCATAGACCTGAAAATGCCGTTTTGCCATGGCCAGCCTTTCAGCTTCGCTGAGTTGTGGCAAACAAAGTGATAAATTTGTCAGCGTGATATGTCTGCGCTTGCGTATCACCATGAACAGCAAGCTACCAACACCCTCACCAAGACGGCCCAGCACTGGTAAAGGCAACCAATGCAAAACCCACATCAACACCAGCACTGCCCTCATGCCTGGCCCCGGTCAAAACGGGATTCAGGTGAGTCGATGCCGTCCGGCTTCTTGTAGCGGTTATAACTCCAAAAATACTGTGCGGGCGCGCGGGCGATCAATTTTTCCATGCCGCGATTGATGGCCGTGGCCTGGGCCACAGGATCAGTACCCAGCTCCTCTTCAAAAGGCACGAAGCGAATCACATAACCGCGCCCACCCGGCAGGCGTTCGGCATAAGTCAGGATAATCGGTGCACCTGTCATGCCATGCAATTTGGCAGACAAAGTCATGGTGTAGGCGCGTTTGCCAAAAAATTTGGCCCAGACGCCCTCGCCTTCTTGAGGCACCTGATCAGGCAACAAGCCTATCGCCTCGCCTTTTTTCAAGGCTTTGGCCATGATACGCACGCCAGACAGATTGGCAGGTGCCAGCAAGAGATTTTCGCGCGCCCTTGCTCCCTCTATCAAAGGCTTCAGGGCAGCTTTGCGTGGTGGCCTGTATAGGACCGTCAGGCGGGTTCGGACTGCAATGCTTTGGGCAACAATTTCAAAACATCCCAGATGAGGTGTCAAAAAGATCACGCCATTTTTGGCATCCAGTGCAGTTTGCACAAGCTCCCAATTCTCTATCGTAGCGGTTTTTAATACCCGGTCTGGCTTGGCGCACCAGATAAAGGGCAACTCCAGGATATTCTTGCCAGCCTCTCTTACGGCCTCATGCAAATGGCCCGAGAAACCGGCGCGGCTTATATTGTGCTTGAGGCGACGGCGATACGACCCGGACAGCAAATAGACGAACCAACCCAGCGCGGCTCCAGAAAAATGCAAGACCGACAATGGAAAAATGGAAAGAAAACGAAACAAAGTGACAAGCATGACGCCGCTCAAGTATCAGTATAATAATAAGGGTATATTCGACAGACTAGACAGAACGAGCGTAAAATATCACACATTGGCTGGCTTGATTACATAAAGCTGGCTACCGCCGAGTTAACAGACAACTTGCGAGGCGGTTAATAAAACTCGCTAAAGCGTCGCAGGACTCTTCCGACTGCGGCACATTTATTACGGTCAATTTTTTATAGGAGCCTGCGATGGCTAATGATTTTCTTTTCACCTCTGAATCGGTATCCGAAGGACACCCGGACAAAGTCGCCGATCAGATTTCCGATGCAATTCTCGATGCGATCTTTGAACAAGATCCACGTTCCCGCGTTGCCGCTGAAACCCTGACCAATACAGGTCTGGTGGTTCTGGCTGGCGAAATCACCACCAATGCCCACGTTGATTACATCCAGGTAGCACGCGATACCATCAAGCGCATTGGTTACGACAATACTGAATACGGAATTGACTACAAAGGTTGCGCAGTGCTGGTTGCTTACGACAAGCAATCCAATGATATCGCCCAGGGTGTAGACCAGGCGTCGGATGATCACCTCAACACCGGCGCTGGCGACCAGGGCCTGATGTTTGGCTATGCCTGCGATGAAACACCAGAACTGATGCCTGCGCCGATTTACTATGCGCACCGTCTGGTAGAACGCCAGGCACAATTGCGCAAGGATGGCCGCCTGCCTTTCCTGCGTCCTGATGCCAAGAGCCAGGTCACCATGCGCTATGTTGATGGCAAACCGCACAGTATCGATACTGTCGTGCTGTCCACCCAGCATCACCCTGACCAAAGCGAAACCTCGACCAAGATGAAACAGTCTTTCATCGACGCTGTCATTGAAGAAATCATCAAGCCAGTCTTGCCGAAAGAATGGTTGCTCGACACCAAATTCCTGATCAACCCGACTGGCCGTTTCGTTATTGGCGGCCCACAAGGTGATTGTGGCCTGACTGGCCGCAAGATCATTGTTGATACCTACGGTGGTGCCTGCCCTCATGGTGGCGGTGCATTCTCTGGTAAAGATCCTACCAAGGTTGACCGTTCTGCTGCCTATGCTGCACGTTATGTCGCCAAGAATATCGTCGCTGCTGGCATCGCCCGCCAGTGCCAGATCCAGGTCGCTTACGCGATTGGTGTAGCACGCCCGATGAACGTGACTGTGTATACTGAAGGCACAGGCGTCATCCCTGATGACCAGATCGCCGCTTTGGTGAACGAGCATTTTGACTTGCGTCCAAAAGGTATCATCCAGATGCTGGACTTGCTGCGCCCTATCTATTCCAAAACTGCTGCTTATGGCCACTTTGGTCGTGAAGAGCCAGAATTCACCTGGGAACGTACCGACAAGGCAGCAATTTTGCGTGCCGCTGCCGGACTGTAGCCTCTTTATTATTTTAAGTAATAGGTAGCACTGGGAGTAGAAGCAAGAATGCCGGTCAGTTTTATCAGAAGTAAGTTCTGCGCATCTCGCTGCAAAAAACTCGGTGCTTTGTTTGCGGTGGCTGGCCTGTTGGCCATGCCATCTGCAAACAGCCTGTCTGCTACGCCAGCGCCTTCAACTGCACCACCACCTGTTCCAGCCAAGCCAAACGTCAAACCCAAAACCATCAGCGACTGGTGTACACCACTGGTAGCGCGCCTGCCCAAGGTCAGCTTGACTGACTGCAAAAACAGCAAGCTCAGCCCCACAGGTGCCAATTCGCTCAATGGTTTTCCAGTATTGTTCCGCGATATCAAGGCTGATGCCAAGCATCCGCAAGCCATACGTGTGCTGCTGCTGGGTGGCATACATGGCGATGAGCAAACAGCATCCTCCGTCGTGTTCAAATGGATGGACACCATGCAAAAAAACCCGCTGGAATTTAACTGGCGCATAGCGCCTGTGGTGAATCCTGATGGCCTGCTGGCACCCAAACCACGCCGAATGAATGCCCGCGGCATAGACCTCAACCGCAACTTCCCCACGCCAAACTGGCAAAAAGAAGCGCCAAGTTACTGGGCGCGCGTGACCCGCAGCGACCCGCGTCGATATCCAGGCAAAGCCCCGATTTCTGAACCAGAAAGCCGCTGGGTCTATGAAACCATAGAAAAATACAAGCCCGACGTCATCATCTCGGTGCACGCGCCTTTTGGCGTACTGGATTTTGACGGCCCGGCCACACCACCCAACCGCTTTGGCCGCCTGATCTATAACCGCGTTGGCGTCTACCCAGGCTCCCTGGGCAACTATAGCGGTCTGCACAAGGATATCCCTGTGGTCACCATAGAACTACCCAACGCCACGCAGATGCCGCCAGACGCCGAAGTACAACGCATCTGGCAAGATATGCAAACGTGGATACGGCAAAATGTGGCAGCACCGTTGAAGACTGCTCGAAATTGATATCAGGATTCAGCTTGGGAATAGGCAACATACAATGGACCGGAAAATCCAAGAACCAAGACCGATTTCTTCAAAAATGACTTGATAATTTATTTGCTTACGATATGTCTTCTTGCAATTTCTAACTGTGAAAGTCAGAGAATTTACGTATTGCCAGCAGCTTTATCATGCAATCTTTTGTATTGCTTAGCAAAAGGGCAAAAATAAATGCGTCCGTTATATTTATCGGCGAATCTTTCCAATTTCTGGTGCCAAGTATCAATATTGAGAGTAAAAGGAAGGCCAGACCTAACCCTATTGATTCCCGCGCTTTGGGCACTATTCGGGCATCAAGCTTTTTATGTTCCTTGAAGCTATCGTAGGCATAAAAAACCAGGAAAGCCAAGGCTGGCAGCCAAAATTCCAGTAGTGGCGCCTTGTTGAAAATAGCTAGTGCCGCAAAGTAAATCAGCACAGAAATATTGCAGAAGATGAGCCCATAGAACATCATTTGCTTGCTGCGGACATTATTTGTTTGCGTAGAATTCATTTTTCTCATTTCTTAACAATGACAATGGCACCTGTGTGGGCAGAACTGTAGGCAAGGGAATCTTGTTTAAAGCATAAATGAAAGTTTCCCATTAATGTTAAAAAAAGTTAAAAATATATTTAAGTCAATTATTGCCATTATTTGATATACATTTGCTAAAATCGCGCGCGCTGAAATGCCAGGTCAGGCAAACAGGGCCGCAGCAATTTCTTGCCACGGCTCTCAACTGTTTGATTGCATGATCTATCAACGCAAACTGATGGTTTGCCTTTTCCACGCCTGGTCTTGCCACTTGTAGAACACACTCAAAGAACCCGGCTTGTCTGCACCATTTTCAACTTGCAGGCTATCCATGCTGACGACTTCAAAGCTCTTCTTGAAGCGGCCTTCGACTTTGGCTTCACGGGCTACCAGCATCTTGTTGGTGCCTGGCACCCAGCCTGCAAATTCTGCATAGCCGAGATCAGGGTCAGTATTCGCGGGTGGCAGGATGTCGATAATCCAGCCCTGGCTGGTCTGGTGGAATAGCCAGAGTTCGCGCCAGTTTTCCATGGGTTGTACGGCCAGTGTCAACGCTGTGTTTTGAGCATTGGCGCGGGCGGATGCGGCCCAGACTACGCTATAGGTGCAGCGTTTTGCCAGAGGGGTTTTTACGTCATGTTTGGCATCGGTCAGCATGACGCAGGTTTCGCCTGGCTGGCCTGGGGCGGTGATGATGTTCAGGCCGGGTTTGGGGATGATCGCCGGTTCAACCGCCCAACGCGTTGCACCTACACGCACACCAGCGTCGGCGTAGGCATACACATCTTCATCGGTGAATTCTTCTTTGTTGACTGATGCCAGTTCTGTCAATGCGTGGTTGGCGGCATCTTCCACTTTCTCGCCTTTGCGAGCACGCTGAAAGGCGATGCTGGACCAGACGCTGGCCTTGCGCATGCGCATGCGGTTTTTCAGATACTCGGGCAGGCTGGTGGTATTGACCTTGTCAAGTACATCGGCGCGCCACTGGTCGAGGGCATAGCGCTCGGTCGGGCGCATGGTGGGGTCTATGCAATCCTGCCTGGTCAGTGCCAAGGCAGCGCGGGCTTTTTGGTCGGGCGTGGCATTCATGGCAAGTACGCGGCGGAATGCTTCGCCGTCATAACAGAGTTGCATACGGCCTTCGCGTTCATAGCCTTTGATGTTGATGCCGTAATTGGCGACCACTTCCAGGTGGGCTGCAATAGTCGCTTCATTTTGCTTGGGTTGTTTGCTGGATGCGCGTCTGGCAAGGCGTTCTGCCATGCTGCCGAGCGCATCAAAAGCTTCTGCGTTTATCGCTTTGACTGGTGCTGCCTTGAGGTAAGCAGCGGTATAGCTGATGCCCAGTGATTCTGCGCCCGGGGTGTCCCTCAGGAAGCGAATGACGGCGAAGGCATCGGGCGCATCGTCTGGCTGCATGGACACCAGGCGTACTTGCGATGTCTTGATATAACCCGCGCGCTCGCGCCTGTGATCATACACTTGCAGGTAGTCGAGTTTTTCACCACGGATTTCCAGGCTATCCCCCTGCCACAGCACGGCTTGTTGTTGTGCGCCATCCTTGGGAGCAGCGCGCAATTGTGCCTGGTCCTGGGTGACAACAGCGAGTACGGCGACAGCAGCTAAAGTAGCAAACATGATTATTGGCTCTCTTTGTTTTCATTAGTGGTTTCTGTTTCAGCTTCTGTCGATACTTTTTGCATACCCTGCTTGCCGTTCCTGCCGCTACCCAGCAATGCGGCACCAATGAAGCTGCCATCTGTTGGTGGTGGTGCGATGATGACCGAGATCTTGTCTGACAATTTGTCGGCCATGGTTTTCTGTATCAACAAGGGGTGCTTGGTCAGGAGGGCACCTTCCCTCTCCATCTGCACGCTGGTGACCTTGCCGACCAGGTCTTGTCGGTAGGCTTCTGCATCGGCCAGTTTGCGGCGTGAATCGGCTTCACCCTGGGCTTCGATGACGCGTGCCTGGGCTGCACCTTCCGAGGTTTTGATGCGAGATACTTTTTCTGCCTCGGCCTCAAGCTTGCGTTGCTCTATCTGCTTTTGTTTGAAGGGCAGCACGTGTTTCATGGCTTCTTCCTCTGCTTTTGCAGCGATGATTTGCTCATTACCTGCAGCCTCGGCGGCTTTCTCGCGCTTGATCTTGTCTGCGTCTGCTTCCAGCGCGGTTTGTTTTACCTGCTTGTCTTTGAGTTCCAGGGTGTAGCGCATTTTTTCGCTTTCCAGTTCTTCTGCCAGCAGTTTTTCCATACCGCGTTTATAGTCGGCAGGCAAATCGATCTTGCCCATCATGACACTGCGCAGGATGATGCCGTCTACGGCCAGCCTGGGTTTTAGTTCAGCTTCTATCTGCTTCTGGATTTCTGCACGTTTGCTGGAAAATATTTCGCGTACTGTATACATGGTGAATGCCTTGTAGATCACGCCCTGCACTGCCGGTTCAACGATGTCGGTATTGATGTTCTCTGGCAGACTGGTGGACATATTGGTCAGCTTGGTTGGGTCAACCGCATAACGTATGCTCAGGTCTACGCCAAGTGACAAACCTTCTACCGACTGGAAAGGAGCATCACCATCGGCACGGCTGCCGCGACTTGGCCGGTATATCTGGTCTTGCAGGTTGAACAGGCGCAATTCATGCAGGCCGGGCACGACTATCAGTACACCATCACGCACCTGATCAGCATGGCCAGTCAGTTGATTGATACGCACGCCAACTTCACCACGTGAAATATGCTTGATTGGCGGGTGGGTGCTGATGGCGTAGATGGCACCACCGACCATGCTGAGAACTACCAGGCGCTTGAAAGTCACTTTGCTGAACATGCCTGATTCTGTCGTGACCCTGGCCTCCGCTTTGATTCCCGATGCGCTTTTGCTGAAAACGGAAGACAGAGTGGATCTTACGGCTTGTACCAGGGATTTGATACGGTCAGACATGATAGCTCTCCAATGTGAGTGATTTTTTAGGGTTGGTGCTTGGCATTTGCCCTGCATCCCTGAGACACATCATGCGCTGTACTGGGCGGAACATACAATGCTGGGGCGGGGGCAGAAATATCACTGTGGCAAGCTATTTATTCCGCGCCTGGAATAAGCCTTGCCGCGTGTGAAGAAAAACTCACAGCGGCTTTATGACTTTTGCTTGAAAAGCGTAGATACTGCGGATATTGAGATTCTTGCCGGAGAAACCCGTGGTCAAAGTAGCTGTCATTGAAGATGATCTGCCCACCAGCAATCAGTTAAAAACCTGGATAGAAGCAGCAAAGCCGGGCATACAGATAGACCAGTGGTTCAGCCGCGATGATGCCGAAGCGGCCATCGCGCGCGAAAACTATGATCTGGTGGTGCTCGATATTGAACTGGGGCGCGAGCGTCATGCCGGGGTTGCCATCATCAATGCCATCAACAAGCAGCATGCAACGCCAGTGCTGGTGGTGTCTGCCATGCCGGCCACCATTTACCGCAGCATCATGAAAGCGCTGGACGCCTGGGATTACCTGCAAAAAGCCACCTTTGAAGAAGCAGATTTCATCGAAACTTTTCTGGAAATCCTGCGCTCGGTCAAAGAACGCAAGCTGCACAAAGAGAGCCAGAGCGCTGCTTATAAAGAGGCAGCGAAATCCCCAGTCGCCGACCAGCTCAGCATGGACCCTTTGCGCCAGCGCACTCCTATCTGGCGCGGCCAGCGTATCAACCTGCCGCTGACTGCCCAACGCATACTGGCAGCCCTGTTTGCCCGCCGCGGCCAGGTAGTGTCGTATGAAGACTTGTATGAAGTCGTCAAGAGCGGGCGCAACCGCGACAATATACGCAAGCATGTGTCAACCATACGCGATGCCTTCCGCGAGATTGATGCAGATTTTGAGTGCATAGAAAACGTCCCCATGCGCGGTTTCAGATGGGTGGATGACGACGCAGGCAGAAGCTGAGATGGGCAAGTTCTTGCTGGCGACTTACCGGCTGCGAATATTATTTCGCGGCGTTTTTCTATTGCTGGCGCTGGCAACCGTAGGCCTGGCCCTATCTGTCTTGCAGCAGGAAAAACAGCTCAGCTATAATAATTACCAAAGCAATTTCAATAAAACCCGTCTGCAAATATCGGCCACGCTGCGTCACCCTGCTGGGCAACTGGCGTTGCTGAATCCGCCTGCGGACAAACAGCGAGCTTCCTTGCGACCGCTATTGTTACCCTATTCTGCGATCGATTTTGATGACCAGAACAAGGTGCAGCAAGCCATCGCCATGTCGGGCTGCCTGGTGCAATATGGTACTGAAGGTGCACTCTGTAGCGGCATAGGCAATAACCCCTGGGCAGGCGGCTTTATTTATATTGCGGGTAACTTCAACAGCAACCAACTGGTCTCGCATAAACGTGGCAATGAAAGCCTGACACAGGCGCACAGGCTGAAAGTCAGCGTCAGCCTGCGCGGCCAGACGTATCGCTGGATCGCGCCGTTTGAAGAAGAGATTGCACCAGCAAGGCAAAACCAGGGCGTGCGCGGACGCTGGACCGGGTTCAATGAAAGCGAAGCCAACAGACCAAATGCGCGCCCCATAAGAGACTTTCGCGGCTGGGCCTGGCAGCAGGCGATCTGCAACCAGGCGGATCAGGATGACAAGGATACTGACTGCCAGAAAAATACCTTTTTCTCGCTGCGTTTGCCTATACCGGTTTTACAAGAAGCCTTGTTTGAAAAGAAGCGCCCGGTCTGGCCACCGCAAGACCTGGACCAGATGGAAGTCAGCCTGTCCGTGCTGCCACCCGACTCTGAAACCGCCCTGCTCGATAGCAAGAATGCCCCGACTGCTACACCGTTTTCTCTTAAGGATTTGCAAGACAATCTTTTGCCTGGAGAAACCCTGCGCATACGCAAGCGCGATGCTCAAAACACCCAGGATGACTTGATCAGTCTGACGGGCGCCTTTGAACAAATTGATGAATCATGGAATGTATTGACACGCCTGATACGCCGCCTGCCGGTGGATGAGTATGATGTCCCGCTGGAAAGCCGAGAAACCATCAGCACACCATTGGCGAATTATGAAGTCTTGCTGAAGGGTGACGTGCGCAGTGTCAGCAAGAGCCTCAGCGTAGTTGCCAGCCGGGTGTCCTGGTTTGTCGGTGCGATGTTGCTGGCGCTGACAATGGCCTGGCTGTTGATCGAGGTCAGCATCATACGGCGCATCACCCTGCTGACCAAACGTGCAGTATCACTGTCGAAGACCATGAAGCGCGCAGGTGAGCTTGAGCAATTCGATGTCAGTGATTTGCGCAGCCCGGATGAGCTGGGTGTGCTGGCCAGTTGCCTGCATGATTTGCTGCGGCGGGTAAAGGAAGATGTTGAACGCGAAACCATACGCACTGAGCAAGAAAAAGAAATGTGGCATGCCGTCGGTCATGAAATCATGTCGCCGCTGCAGTCTTTGATGGCCTTGCATGGCAATGCAGATGACCAGAGCAACCGCTACATCAGCCGCATGCAGCAGGCCATACGTGTTCTGTATGGCAGTGCTTCACCGAGCGAGGCATTTCAGTCCACCGTATTGCAAGTCAGTGAAATTGATATCACCCTGTTCCTGAAAAACGTCGCAGACAATGCACCCATGGTGGGCATACCGGATGTCGCCTACCAGGGCACGGATGAAGTAGTCATGGTAAAGGCAGATGAGTATTCGCTGGAAGATGTGGTGACCCATGTCTTGCGCAATGCAGAGCGGTACCGCAAGCCTGGTACTGCTATCAGTATCAGGCTGCAGAATAGTGAGACTGCAGCAACCATCACTATCCACAATGATGGCCCGCATATCGCCGACGATCTGATCGACAAGATATTTGAATACGGTGTATCTGACCAACATGACTCTGGCGCAAACGGCAACCGTGGCCAGGGTTTGTTTGTGGCCAAGACGTATATGGCAAAGATGGGTGGGACTATCAGTGTGCAGAATGTGGAACGGGGTGTGAGTTTTGTCCTCATTTTGCAACGAGGAAATTCTTAAATCTGTAGAGGGACGAAAACGACGACACTGGATTCCGGCCAAAAACATGCCGGAATGACGTAGCTGATGCATGGAAAAATAAAACTCATCCAGTCTATATCGTTTTCAATAAATTATTAAAAACACACCAATCCAGCGACTTCAGCAGTTTTTGCCGAAAAAGCAAAACTTAGTTTTGCTTCACACCGCAAATGACGTCGCACTATCGGAAAACATCGCTTTAGAATCCTTGACGGGCGCGCTGAACTAAATGCCTGCTCACGGGGTCCATCAGCGGGCTAGTCAGATAGCCAATCCTGATCCCCTGTGAGAAAACACCAGGCTGAGACAGCCTGTCCAACAATAAGGAAAGCAATGAAACCACAATTAACACTGATCGCGGCGCTGTGCATGGTAGGTGCAAGCAGCTTGGCGCTGGCACAGGCGGAAGACAAACACCAATGGCTGGAAGATGTCTCTGGTGACAAGGCCCTGAACTGGGTCAAGGACCAGAACAAGGTGACTCGTAGCAAGCTCGACAATGACGCAGGTTTTGCCAAGCTGAAAGCAGATTTGCAAGTCGTGCTGGATTCCAAAGACCGTATCCCTGGCATACGCAAAATGGGCGATGCGGTCTACAACTTCTGGATGGATGCAGAACACCCACGTGGTGTCTGGCGTAAAACCACACTGGAAGAATACAAAAAAGCCCAACCAAAATGGGAAGTCGTGCTGGATGTTGATGCGCTGGCCAAAGCAGAAAATGAAAACTGGGTCTACAAGGCCAGTACATGCCGCGAGCCAGTGTATGACCGTTGCCTGATCGAATTGTCACGCGGTGGCGCTGACGCCGTTGTCACCCGCGAATTTGACCTGAGCAGCAAGTCCTTCGTCAAAGGTGGTTTCAGTCTGCCAGAAGCAAAAATGAATCTGGACTGGGTCAATAAAGATACCCTGTTCGTCGCCACCGACTTTGGTGCTGGCACGCTGACCGATTCTGGCTACGCACGCGTCGTCAAGGAATGGAAACGTGGCACAGAATTGTCTGCTGCCAAGACCCTGTTCGAAGGCCAGAAAACTGATATGGCCGTAAGTGCTTATTCCAGTAACCATAAAGGCATACACAGGGAACTGGTCAACCGCCAGATCACTTTCTACACTTCTGAGCAATATCTGAAGGAAGGTGACAAACTGACCAAGCTTGATGTTCCTGCCAAGAGCGATCTATTCTTTTTCGATAAACAAGCCATCATCACACCACGTGAAGCGTGGAACGTAGGTGGTAAGACTTATGCATCCGGCAGTGTACTGGCCATCGACTTTGATGCCTTCATGAAGGGTAACCGTGAGTTCACGGTCTTGTTCGAGCCTAGCGACACGACCTCGTTTACGGGTGCCACTGTCACGAAAAATTTCCTGTTGCTGCAAACCCTGGAAAACGTCAAGAGCAACCTGAAAGAATGGAAATTCGACGGCAGCAAATGGGCTTCCCGTCAGGTCAGCCTGCCTACCCTGGGTGCAGTTGGTGTAAGTGGCATTGATGCAGAAAATTCTGATGATTACCTGATCAGCTATTCTGATTACCTGACACCCAGCGTCTACATGATGGCCCATGCGGGCAATGACAAGCGTGAACTGTTGAAATCAGCACCTAGCTTCTTTGATGCCAGCGCCTATGAAACAGTACAAAAGTTCACGACTTCCAAGGATGGTACCAAAGTGCCTTACTTTGTCGTGCGTCGCAAGGATGTGAAATTTGATGGCAATAATCCTACCCTATTGTACGGCTATGGTGGTTTCCAGATTTCCCTGACACCTTCTTACTCTGGTGGCCTGGGCAAGAGTTGGCTGGACAAGGGGGGCGTGTATGTGGTTGCCAATATCCGCGGTGGTGGTGAATTCGGCCCGCGCTGGCATCAACTGGCATTAAAAGAAAACCGTCAACGCGCTTATGATGATTTTGCTGCCGTGGCAGAAGACCTGATCGCCAGCAAGATTACCAGTCCCAAACACCTGGGTGCCATGGGTGGCAGTAACGGCGGTCTGCTGGCTGGTGTTGCATTGACTCAGCGCCCTGACTTATTCAATGCCGTAGTCAGTCAGGTGCCTTTGCTGGATATGCGTCGCTTCAACCAGTTGCTGGCAGGTGCTTCATGGATGGGTGAGTATGGCAACCCTGATGTACCCGCAGAATGGGATTACATCTCGAAATACTCACCTTACCAGAACGTCAAGGCAGGGGCAAAGTATCCGAATGTCTTGTTCATCACCTCTACCCGTGATGACCGCGTACATCCTGGCCATGCGCGCAAGATGGCTGCCAAGATGATGGACCAGGGTCACAAGAATGTCTGGTATTACGAAAACATAGAAGGTGGCCACGGTGGTGCAGCCAACAATGCACAACGTGCCGACATGAGTGCGATTACGTACACCTTCTTGTGGAATATGCTCAAGCGTGACAATGAGGCTGTGCAAGTGCACTAAGTAAATACAAGAGGCCTGCGGGGTTTACCTGCGCCGGCCTCTTGCAAACAAAAAGCCCGGGGTTCAAACTGAACCACGGGCTTTTTTTATGATGCAGCGTATTAATTTACCTTGTCGGAAGGGAAGCGTATGGTTTCCTTCAACAAAGAACCCATGGGCCAGGCCAGGTTCATATTCTTTGGTTGTATCGGTTTGGTAAACCATTTTTCATACAACCTGGTAATTTCACCATCTGCCATCATGCGCCCCATCTCTGCATCGATGGCTTTCTTGAACGCTGCATCGCCTTTAGGCAGCATGATCGCATACGCTTCTGAAGCCAGGGGATCGCCCACGATAGTCAGCTTGGCCGGGTCTTTGGCCTTGGCTTTCAGACCGAACAGTATCGCTTCATCCTGGGCAAAAGCATCTACCTGATTTGTTTCCAGCAGATTGAAAGAATCACTATGATCCTTGCCCTCGACCATCTTCATATGCAGGGCACGCACCTTGTCACGCTCAAGTACGAATTTGTCGGCAGAAGTACCCTTGGTGAAGACAACTTTCTTGTCTTTCAGGTCTGGCCAGTTCTTGATGCCTGAGCTGGTACTGACCATCATACGCAGAGTGGAAAAGAAATGAGGTATCGTAAAATCGACTTCTTTCCGGCGTTCTGCCGTATTGCTGGTAGAGCCACATTCCATATCAGTTTTACCTGAAGTCATGGCCTGGATACGGTTATCTGCTGTCACGGGAATAAAATTGATTTTTAATTGTGGCAGCTTCAATTCCTTCTTGAGCGCATCCACCATTTTTGTGCAAATATCTATCGTATAACCGATAGGCGCTTTACTTTCTGACAAATAAGAAAATGGCAATGCAGCTTCGCGATAAGCGATATTGATCGTCTGACTTTTTTTGATACGGTCAAAAGTGTCAGCCACTGACACCTGAGCAAGAACAGCAGCCGACGCAAAAACGCCAGCCTGGAGAATACAGCGCAATTTCATATGATTTCCTTATGCTTTTTCAGCATGTAAGAAGCATTTGTTTGGAGGCTGTTGCAAAAGATGGTCAGTGTCGCGCTTATTCAGCTAGTGGACATTGCCTGAGTATAGGTAATACCAGAGGCCGACGCAATCAGGCCCGGATAATTTTGCAACAAGCGTGGAGATTATAGAACTCATTTCATAAATAGGGTGAGTGCGAACAAGACGATTTGGGATGCAGTGCAAGGCGTGACCTGCAGCTAAGGCTCCTGCCTTAGCAAAGGGCGCAACGCTGCAATGCGCCCAAATC